>NZ_JBEYWE010000005.1:49107-362240 GCF_040644295.1 Streptomyces sp. NPDC047000 | reverse complement strand
TGCGTTCGTGATCGGACAACTCGAGCAGCAACGGCTTCGGACCCGGCATCACCCCACCCTACAACCGCCCGCAAACTTCCGACTCAGGACACTAGGGGACTCCTGGGCCTCGTCGCAAGGCACTCGGGCTTCGATGCGCTCCAATCGGGGACGCGATACCGGGCCCGAGCGCAGACTTCGCTCCTCGCTACATCGCGAGGGGCTGCGCTTCAGGGTGTCCGCCAGACCGGTACCGACGCTCCGCCGAACCGCGGACGTGCTCTTCACCAAGTACAAGGTGGCGGTGTTCGTGGACGGTTGTTACTGGCACGGGTGCGCTACCCACGGGTCGATCCCGGCGACGAATCGAGACTTCTGGGTTGCCAAGATCGAGGGCAATAAGAGTCGTGACAAGGAGACGGACGAACTCCTGGTAGAGCGCGGTTGGTTCGTGGTCCGCGTCTGGGAGCACACACCGGTTGAGCACGCCGTGGCCCTCGTGAGACTCGGACTGGAGGAGTCGCAGGCAGGCCGGGCGGCCCGTGCACTCAGAGCGGACGTCCGTTGAGTAGGTCGTGCATGGCGTCGGCCTCCCCTCGCAGCACGATCCGACCGCCTCCGTTGCTGTAGGCGGGAAGTCGGTCGCCGGGGGCGGGTCCGGCCTCCACGAGGATTCCCATCGGGAGTTCCACGGAGCCTTCTTCATATATGATGACCTGGGCTACTTCTCGAATCATTCTGTCAGGATCGCGCGCCACCGAGGCGCACCTGCCCGTGGTGGGCGGTAGGACGTGGGCGGGTGACCACTTCGCGCTGACCGCCGAAGGCGGCCGTTCTGCGGCCAACGAACCCTTTCGGGCCGCAGAACGATCAATTCGAGAGTCGTCAGCCGGGGCGCCGAACCTCCGTGAGAACGTCGTCCAGGAACCCCTTCACATCGCTTCCGCCGAGGACCAGCTGCCGATCCAGCAGGCGGTTTCCGGTTTCGCAAGAGGTCTCGCTCACCAGGGAGCAACCATGACAAGCTGAGAGGTTCAGATGCGAGGCTCCCTGATTATCACTCTCGATGCAGACCGGATCGTTGGAACAGAAATCGGCGTCGTCCAGAGCTGATACCAGTAGTGGGATCAACTTGTCAGGTGACCCGAGCCTGACAAGCCCCCCGAGGGTCCCCTGCGCGTCCCCTGCGGCGGTGTAGATCAGGATCCCTGCGGTCCTGTCTGTACGGTCCGAGTTCGCGTAGATCCGCTCCTGCAGTGCGGCGGAGGCATAACCGCTTGCGAATGCCAATCTGCGGATGAGTAGATGCGCCAAGGTGTGCAGAGCGACGTACCTGGGCTCGGGAACGTCAAGGCGGCTGGCCCACGAAGACTGGCCCCTACGCTTCTTGAGGATGCCAGCGCGCGCTTGTACCTCCGGCTGCGCCTCCCATGCGGCAAGTCTCTGTTCGTGGAACTGCAGGAAGATTCCTTCGCCGAACAGCTCGATCGCCGGGTATGTGGGGCGACGCCACTGGTCCGGACCTAGATCGGCTTTGATGAAAGCCGCCTCTGCATCATGGCGCCGGAATCCGCAGAGCGCACGGACCTCACGGACCCGACGCACCTGGCCGATACCGCTGATCTTGCCGAGCAGACTCTCCGGTCCCTTGATGCCCTCGAGACTTCGTCCATCGACGACGAAGTTGCTTCCCGTACGATCGCGTCCGCCATCGAGCTTCTTCAGGAACGCTGCCCACTCACCGTCCTTGAGGTCGAGCAGCATCTCGTCGGCGGTGGTTTCCTCTCCTGCCGCTACGGCGAGGACGGTCTCCGGCGTCACCCCGAGCTCATTCGCAATCCATCCCGCCACCATCTCGGCTTGCGGTCCACCGTTGTCCGTCACAACCTTCTCGAAGTACAGGTGACCCCGGATCTTGTCCGCTGTTTCCACAGACTGCGGACGTTCTTCGGGTATGTCGAGAGCCGAGATCCTCTCGGCCATGTAGTTGCCCGTAGCACCGCGCTGTACGGCGACCAGTTGGTGCGGGCAAGGCTTCTTAACTGAGCCTTCCGGTTCCCAGGGCTGCCGTCCTACGCAACGGATCCCGTCCCGCTGCAGCGTCCCCTTGGTCACTAGCTCCGCGAAGGTGCGCGAGTTCCCGCACCCATGGCATGTCACCATCAGTGACGCGAGGCCCTCACCACGGCTGGCGAGCTTCTTGAACCTGAGCGACTTGTAATCACGACAGAAGCGGACTGCTTCGTTCAGACTCGCCTCACGCCCGCGATGCACCCACTGGAACCAGTTGATGTCCTGGGCGTGGCTGCCCATTTCGCAGACGGCGATGTATCGCATCGGCACCAGCAGGCCACCGCACTCGCAGGTGTTGCTCCACTTGCCCTTCTTCTTCCCGGTCAGCTTCGAGATCTTGTCGCAGCGCTCGCAGAACCGCCATGCGGGGAAGCGCCAGTACGGTAGTGCGGGGGTGTCCCTGCCAGCACGGCTTGCGTGCGTCGGCGGTTGCCTCAGGATCCCGGCCCCGAGGCGGGCCATCAGACGCTCACAGCTGATCTCCGGCGCGATTTTCTTGTCCCACCAGGACGTGTCGGGCGCTATGAGGGATTCACCTCGGACGTCAACGATCGCTCCCACACCGAACGGTGAGATCGTCTCGGAGAGGCGCAGGTCATGCCTGATCTTCTCCACGGTGCACCTCCTCCTGCGGCTCCTGGACCTCCACTGCGACGTTGGGCTCCACGGACCTCATCGAGTCTCCGACGAGCCACCCTTCGCCGGACTGACCGAACTTCTTCAGCAAAGCCGCCCGATCCTTCTTAGACCGCTGGTAGTAGAGGTGGTCACCCGACTCGCGTGCCTGTGCTGCTCGATGGTCCCATTCCCTCAGCAGGCTCAACACAGCGTCACTCGTCTCCTCCGCTTCCAGGGGGTCGGCACGTGTCACATACACGAGGAACTGCTCGACAAGGCGTTCGACTCCGTCCCTGAGCCTGTCGTCCCCGAGGTCGAACCTGCCTGCCGTGTCGTTCTCGGCGAGCGGGACGAACGATTGCCTTAGCAACGCAACGAGTGCGCCAGCCAGGGATCGGTCACGTGAAGCCAAGGACCATGGCGTCACGCTCGTGGGTTCCACGCTGCGGTAGAGCGCTTCGTGGTAGCTGCGGAAAGTCTCGAAGTGCGACCGGTCACGGGCCCTGCTGGACCTGAAGAGCGTGACGACGACGCCCTTCGTGTCTCCACGTCCGACACGGCTGGTGGCCTGGATGTACTCGGCCGTGGTCTTCGGCTGACCCACCATGAGCATCAGGGCGAGCCTGGGGATGTCAATGCCGACGGAGAGCATGTTCGACGAGAGGACCACGTCGACGGCGTCCGGCGACTCGTCGGCACTGATTCGGAGCGCGCGTAGATCGTTCGGCAGCTCCTCGGCACTACGGCGGCTCGTCAGTTCCAGGACCTTCTCCGCCGCGACTTGACGCAGCGGGAGACCAAGCCGCTCGGCGCGGGGCTCCAGACGACCGTTGACGTCATCGACCACCAGAGGTCCGGTCCGTCCGAGCTCACGAAGACTGTTGTGATACATGACCAGTGTCCAGTACGCATCTCGCGATGCGGCGGGTGGAGCGTGGACCGCGAGTGTCTCCGGGATCTCCACCATCGGAGCGACCGCCGAGATGACGGCCGAAGGCTGCGAGACCGACTGCGGCATCAGACCGACGTAGAGTCGTCCTTCTCCACTCTCCACCGGCCGGGAGAAGAAGGTGCGGTCGTCATCGAGTCCTGATGGTGGGTAGAGGGCGACGTCTCGCCCGTACAGTCCCTGTACCTGCTCCTCCGAAGCACGGATCGTTGCCGTCGACGCAATGATCTTGGGAGTGGCGCCGGACCGGCTCAGCAAGATCTGAATGACTGCGTCGAAGACGGCGACGGTGGTCCCGAGCGGCCCCGAAAGCAGGTGCAGCTCATCCTGGATGACCATGGCCGGCTGCTTGAACGTGGTTCCGATACCAAGCAGTTTGCTGGCCGTGGGCTGGAACTGAATACGTGCGAACTTGTCGACCGTGGCGAGCAGGATCGTAGGAGGTTCCTCGTAGATGACATCGTCTACGACTACGAGCGGAAGTTCGTCGTTGAACGCGCATGACTCGTCGACGCAATGAAGCACCACATCGTTTCCCACCAGCCGCATGCCGTAGTCCTGCGGCTTGCCCTTGACCTTCGGCACCAACGGTGTCAGGCACCACGGACAGCTCTCGACTTGGAACTGGTTCGCTTCCTCCGGGCGTGCGGCCTTCTGAAGACGGTCGAGTGCATCCCGCGCCTCTTTTCGTGTTCCGGGAGTTACTTCATTTCCCACCCAGAGACCGATCGTGAACGGCGCCATCCCCTTCGCACGTTTGTCCGTGCCCCGTAGTTTCTCCATCGCGCAAATCAGCACTGCAGCGCGCTGGAACTGCTGAGAGGTCAGGAGCCGCAAGGTGTAGCGGGTGATAACGGCGGTTCCCCCACCGGTCACCCCATGAGCAAGCCGCCGGCGGAAGATCTCAATCGCGGCGAGGCCGAGGTATGCCTCGGTCTTGCCGCCACCGGTCGGAAACCAGATGAGGTCGACGAGATCTCTGTCCTTATGTGTCGGATTAACAGTGGATGCCAACGAGACCAGCAAAAAACCGAGTTGGAACGGGCGCCACTGTGGCTCCGGCACCGGATCTTCTGAAATTCCTCGGTTGGTCGATGTCTGCTGCATCTGGAGACGCATGGCGGTCATTCCGAGTGAAAAGGCCGTTCTGAGGACCTGCTGTTCTGGGGTCCGAAGAAGATCCACGCCCTCCCGCATCCTGTCGACTGCGATCTGAGAACGCTCCGCGATCCGGATCGCCACATCCTTATCGCTGCCGAATACTTCGGCTCGTTCCATCTGTTTGGAAGCCCAGCCAGCGAAAGCATCGACGAAGGCGTCCAGTGACCGGAGAACCACATCAGGATCCGTGTCGATCTGCTGGAGGTGCTTCAGTTCCATGGACTTGGCCTCGGCCGTCCCCGGGTCGAACCCCGTGGTTTCGACGGCAGGTACGACGAAGGCCGGTACCGGATCAAGGAAGACCTTGGTGCAGCGGCCCCCCGAGAAATTCCAGTCAGCAGCCATGCCGTGACCGACCGCGTAGACCTTCCGGTTGCGGTATCGCAGACGCAGTTCCGCGGCTTCGAGGTCGGTGTCGAAAGAGCGTGTCGTGTCGTATTCCAGGAACCGGTCGCCTGCGGAAGGAATGACGGCCAATCGGACCTGGAACAATATCCGAGCGATGTCCAGTTTGTCAGCCCCGGTGGATTCGGTGAGGACCCGGACGTACACCGTGACCAAGGAGTCGCTCTTGACGTTGCGCCAACGAGCCCCGACTTCGACGGAGACGGCGCCCACGGTCAGAACGACGGGCCCTTCTCCCTGACGAAGAACGAGATTGTCGGTGGAGAAGGGGGTACGACGCCACCTCGGCGGTCCGTCCCCGCCGGTGGAGGCGTACGTGCCGCACGAAAAGTCGACGTATACGGAGTCCCCGTCGGTCACGAAGGAGATGGCGACCGACGATGGCCGCCAGTCTTCGGCCAGGGGGACCCCGGCGCCGTCCTCCTCGACATCACTGTCGGGGACGTCGGCGGAGACCTCTTCATCTGCGTTTTCGCCACTGGCAGTCTCATGAGTTTTAGCCTGGGCCGGGAAGAGCATGCTGACGGCGTACTGTCGGTGCGGGAAGTTCGTTGTGACCTCCTCGTCTCCCTCCTCAGGGCCGGCGTAAGACGTGCGGAGGTGTTTGAGCGCCTTCTCCTGGGCTGCCGTGAGATTCACTTGCCAACCTGCTTTCGAAGAAGGTCTTGGAGCCGCTTCTTGTCTTCCTTGGAGGCGACCACATGGAGCGTCACACGGGCCCTGGTGACAGCCACGTAGAACGCGGCGAGTCCTCGATCGTCGTATACCTGCGGTAGTTCGCAGACGATGACGTGCTCCGCTTCCAGCCCCTTGGCGAACCGCGGGTTGGTTACGAGGAACCCGGTTTTACTCCTTCGTGGATCGGCATCCGCTGAGATGCTGATGATCCAAATGTCGTCGCGACGGGCCCCGTTCGCGACGAGGTCACGCCCTACGGCTTCGGCCGCTGCGACGTCGGCCCTGTCCTCGGACCACCGCCACTGCACTCGGTCGCCGTGAACGATGCCCGGATCACCGATGTCGGCGCCAAGGTACTCCTGCACAACGTGGACGATCGCCCGGGTGTTGCGAACATTCCGGTCGAGGTCGTACTGAAGCGCCTCTTGCTGTACCAACTCACACACGTCCGGGTCGAACTCGCCGTCCACGCGCGCCTGGTTATTGGGGTCGAGGAACATCCTCCATCGACCGTCTGCGCGACCTCCGCGGATCACGGCGTCCAGCGTGTCCATGCCCTCCGCGTTCATGAGGTCCTGTGCCTCGTCGACGAAGACGACGTCGTAGTGCTTGTCATCGGACAACTCCGAGAACGGAAGGAGATCGATGCCTCTTCCCACGATCCGCGGGCTGAAGAATTGGGCCAAAGCAGGCGAGTGAAAGGTGATGAGTACCGACTTACCCTCGCTTGCCTCCTGCTTCGCGCCTTCCGCCAGTACCAGGGATTTCCCGGTACCCGCTCCGCCGAAGACGAGCATCCTCGGATTACGTGAGAGTGCGGCCAGAACCCGGGCCTGACCCTCGGTCGCTCGGTTTTGCTCCTCGATTACGGCACCGCGCTGCGCATCGATGACGGGCATGCGTGTGAACTCACCGAACAGGCGGGCCCGCAGATTCTCCGGCCTTGCAATCTTCACCCCGAAGGGGGCGGTTCTGGCCTCGCCAGCAACCCTTTTCAGGGCTTTCGTCATCGTGGCGATGCTCATCTGGTCCTTGGCCCACCAGTGACTGCCCCTCCACTCGACGGCGGGGGGAGGAGCGTCGATGTCGGGCGTGACGACGACGGCTTCGGTGGCAAACCAGCCGACACCCTCCTCGTGCAGGATGTCCCTCAACGCATACATCGCCGACTGGGCCTGGTCCATCGGGGACTCCCGCAACTTCTTCCAGTCACCGTGGCGGTCGATGGAGTACCAGATACCGTCGTACTTCCTGACGCCCCCGCCCTTGACCTCTATGACGATCACGACGCCGTCCCAAAGTACGACGAAGTCTGCCTCCCCCTGCTGTTTGACCGCGTGACTCCGCAGCTTGACCGAATGGAAGGCGACCGCATCGCTTGGGCCGTCGACGGACCGTAGCAACCGCGCGACCCGACGTTCGGCGTTGCTTGTGGTCGTCGCCTCGACGTCGACCAGGTCCGGGATAAGGATCATGCTCCCTGCTCCAGCCAAAACTCCTCGTACGCGCGGTATCCGAGGAAGTCGTTGACTGCGCCGAAATTGTCGGCGACGTCCACGATGAGACACTCCCCACTGCCACCGTTCTCCGGGCCCCGCAGCCCGCGCCCCGCCATCTGGATGTAAGCGCTGGGGCTGAACGTCGGCCTCGCGATGTACAAGGCCCGGACCCCAGGCGCGTCGAAGCCCTGGATCAGTAGGTCGCAGTTGGCCAGAACATGGATCTCGCCCGCCTTGAACCTCTCAATGACGTCGCGGCGCTGCTGTCGTCCGGTCTGACCGCTGACCGCTTCGGCTTCGACCTGTCGACAACGAAGCGTCGCGGCGAGGACCTGGGCGGAAAGGATGTTCGGCGTGAACACGAGGATGGGCCACTCGGGATCCTGGCTCAGGATGTGGTTCACAAGGACCTTCATCCGTGCTTGGTCGCTGCCGATGCGGTCGAGTACCTGGGGCTCCAGCTTGCGCTTGGACTGAACCTGTGCGAGTTCACCCGGCTGCAGTTCGACGTCGATGCCCGGCAGGACCTCGTGCTTGACTCGAGCTAGGACGCCGATCCGGGCCAGTTCCTCATAGGCGCTGCTGCCTTCGAAGGCTCTGATGATGCGTTTGCCGAAACGCGCTGCCAGGTCCCGATTCTGCTCGTCGTCGTTGGCCTTTCCCTTGAAGGGCGTAGCCGAGAGACCCACCAGTGGCCGCTCCCAGTTTCGGCCGTCGACACCGAGCCACCGTAGGATCCGTGTGTAGCGCGTCGACCCGCCAGCACGGTGTGCCTCGTCGATGAAGACGGCGGAGGCGCCACTGAGCCAATCGTACGCAGGCGCGTTGATCACGCTGTCGTCGAGCTTGGCGTCGGTGGCCACAACCACGCTGCACTCTGTGTCGGGCTCATGCACGGTGTTGTTCTCCCAAAGCCGGCCGATCGTCAAGGGACGTTCGTCACCGAGCCCCCGCCAGACGGTGCTGAACGTCTGCACAGCCTGTTCACAGAGTTCAGCCGACTGAGTGATCCAGAGCACCGTTCCACTCATGCGGCCCTCGATGAAGAGCCGCAGCATGGTCTCGGTGGCGACACGGGTCTTCCCGGCCCCCGTCGGGAGCTCGACCATGCCTTTGAGTGCTCGACCGTCTGCTTCCTGAAGCGTCAGGACATCCTGCAGCTGTCGACTGATTTGCTTCTGGAAGTTATGCAGAGGGTTGAGCTTCACAGCACCCGGCACGACCAACTCGTCGTCCTGTCGTTGATTCCGCTGCCCAGCGTACTTGGCCCCGAACCCCATCTTTCGCAGCCAAGCAATCGTAGGTGCTCCACCTGCCCACTTTGTCGGGACGTCCGGGTACCCCTCGTGCTGGAACTCATCTTTGAGGAGCTCGATCGCATCGCTGCCGTGGACGGTCAAAAAGAGTTCTGCGACTGATGTCGAGCCGTCCAACAGGCCCTGCTCTGCGAGCGCCTTCCAGAGCCCCTTGGGGAGCTTATCCTTCAGCGTGTCCTCACCGAAGAACACTTCGAGACGCTCTGCGTCACTGGGCGCCGAACGTGCAGCCTGGCGCTGTTCCTCCAAACGCTCATCAACACCGACCTGAAGGACATCACTCAGCTCGGCATTTGACAGTCCCAGTCGGAAAGCTTCGTTGAGTATCTCAAGAACACGTCGCTCGTCGAGGTCCGCACGAACCACAAGTGTAAGCCCGTCCAAATGCGAGACGAGTGACTCGTCGTCGACGCCGTCGTCGGTGGTCACACGCTTCGCGATGTGGACGGCCCTCGCCACGATCGCGTTCATGACCTTGTCCGCGACAAACGTCGAACGGAGTCCGGTGTACAGGTCGATGACCCGCTCTCCGTCCTGCTGGCCCTCGATCAACATGGAGAAGGAGAAACTGTCCTCGAACCGACGGCATCCGACCTCTTCGACCAGCGGCTCAACCTCGCCGCGATCTGCTCGCAGGTAGGGCTTCTGCTTGGACCGGAGGATCTTGAGTTCTTCGTCGGTGGTTGCCAAGTACACCGAGTCAGGTCGCCGAGCCTCGATGCCACGTCCCACCCGAGCCGGGATCTGCGCCGGATGCCCACCTGGAAACGCGTTCCTGGCGGCAGCGAGGATGAACGCCGTCAACACGCTGTCCTTGACCTGCGAGGGAATCAAGTCTGCACCCGTGAGTGCTTCGCTCAGCACGTTCGCGGGGACCTTGTCCAGTTCCTTCGGTAGCGCCAAGGCGTCTGCGACAGGACGTGGTCCGCGGAAGAGAGGCAGGAAGCCCTCGAACTCGACGAGTGACGCAGACACGACCCGTCCCGGAGCACGGTAGCCGCGGGTCGAGTTCAGCAACCCGGCTTGCTCCGCCGACCACCGAGCAGGAGAAGGGACACGGTGGGTCTGCCCCGTGTCGATATCCTCACAGGTCCAGTACTCTCCCTGGTCCAATCGGAGTAGCTCAAGCGTCCACTTCTCGCGGACTGGGTCATGAGCTTGCGCCTCCTTCAGCATGAAGAGGACTGAGAAGGGGCCGGGTCCTTCATTCCTGTCGAACTCGAGCCGTTCGACCGGGCGCTCTCCGGGGCCGAGGCTTCTGTTGAGTAGATCCGTCACATATTGCCTGTAGTCCTCGAAGTAGACCTCGTCCTCGACTGAGTACGCGGACTCCGGACCGTGTACGACTCCTGCTTCATGTGCGACTGCGGGAACGCATCTCTGGCGGTCCAACATTCGACCGGGAATGCAGTCACCGAGTCCGTCGATGTCAAGCACTTGTCGGGGAGTCGACCAGCCACCGTCTCGTGTCGGCACCTTGATTCGGCTGGCCGTATCGCGGGACACGACCTTCTGAGCCTGCGCAATGGGGACGTCAAGCGCGGCGTCCCAGAATCTCGTAAGCTCCTCGCCCCCTGACGTCGCAGACAGCTTGGCCATCGTGGCTTGCATGATCGCGAGCGGGTCCAATTCCCGGAACCCCTGCTCGCGGAGCTTCTTCTCGATGCCGGGGATCGCCAGGAAGTCGGGGTGAACGAAGTGTGCCCCCTCGATGTCCACGTCGACCACGCGCTTGAGGAAGACCTCATTATGGTCTGAGATGGCCCGCATTCCGCTGGTCGTCGGTATGACCTTTGCAGACTTGATGCCGTTGATTCTGGGATTCAGCACGACGAAGTCGAACGCCTTCGCGGCAGAGGCCATGCTGGCACCCTCCGCCCACTCGCGCAGCCACGTCAAGATCCCCCGATTGGGGATCGCCTCCAGCGCTCTCGCTTCGTCCTTGGGCCGTGGGTCCGCGAAAGTGGAGGACACGCTGTGGACGAAGAGCTGCCGCAGACGAGTCGCCCGCTGGCCGTTGGCGTAGCAGCGCCAGTGCGGTACGTCATCGCCGGTGTTGGGTGATTTGATCCACTCTTCATGGTTGTGCTCGGACACACCGCTGACCGCGAAGTCGAGAGGACGAAGCTCGTGCGGCGTCCGCATGGTGCCCGTCGCGTCGGGGATCAGCGCCTTCTTCGAAGCGATCTGCGGGATATGGGCGCAGAGGATCTCGTCGCCGAACGAGTGCGCCTCGCGGCCACGTGCTGGCATGTACTCCAAATGAACGGCCGGGTCGTCAACGGATGGGACTTTCTGCAGCATGCCGACGAACATGTTGGAGAGGGTTACGAGGATCTCTCGGTTGTAGGTGTTCTCGAGCAGAGTGGTGCGGTCGTCGTTCACGCTCCAGGGAGCGTTGAAGAGTGCGGACGCCGACGTTCTGTCCTGGAGCGGAAAGTACGACCAGAACCCGCCGAGCCTCAACCGGGCAAGGCGCTCAGGCACGGCGACTGTGACCTTCATCTGGCTACGCGACACAGCTTCACCGACCTCGGCCCGTGCCTCGGGGGTGGGGGCATGCATCCCGTTCTCGATGTACCACACGTCGTGGTCGCCATCGGGACGCTCGATCCGGAACCTGCCGTCGCCGAGGTCGCGCGACACATGGCTCGTTACGAAGTCCACGTCTTTTCCGATCACCCGGAGCCGGACCTCGCGCACCGCGTTGACGAAGAGGAGGAACTCGGAGCGGAATTCTTCGATCTCCCTCTTGAGCCTCTCCAGCTTTGCTGCTCGCGGCAGCTTGACGACCGTCACTGCCCACTTCGCCAGCTCGGCCAGGATGGGGTCCTTGTCGAACTCGACCTCGGCATCGACCCGCGTCAGGGTCCTCAGGATCGGGAGTCTCTTGGCCGCCGGGGCGATCGACGCGATCCTTTCCCTCGTCTTGGGGGAGTTGAACTCGAAGGAGACCGATCTGCTGAAGACCTGCGGGGCATCGGTGATCGCAAGCACCGACTTGAACCCGAGCCCGAACCGCCCAATCTCGTCGCCTCGCTTGCCGCTGAGGTGCGCGTGAGCGAGCGTGGTGAGGCCGTTTCGGGAGAAGGGGCGGCCCGCGTTGGCGCAATACAGAGTCTGGTGGTCGATGTCAAGGACGATCTCGACCCGGCCAGCTCCGTCCTGGTGTTCGACAGCCCCGGACATCGCGTCGGCTGCGTTTTGTACCAGTTCCAGGAGCGTGCGGTTCGAGTAGCCACCGACCCGGATGGACTCCTCGTGGTTGGCGTGCTCTGTAACCAGGTTTGGGTTTGCGTGATACGCATTGACCGCCTGCCCAAAGAGGTTGTCGACCTCGCGGACCAACCCCTCATCGGGTACCCAATCTGCACGCTTCATCGTCACGACTGCCCCCCTCGGCTGTCGTAAGTGCAGCGCGCCACTGCCAGACCTGCACCTACCTGGCTCCTTGCCCATGTTCATCGACAGTGCGTCACGTCATGCATCGTCGACCGGTCGCAGACTGTGGAAACAGCCACTGACAGATCGACTTCTTATCACCAGATCGGTTCTTCGAGACAGGAGATAGGAACCCATGACGAACATTCGCATTCTGCCAGGTACAGGCCTCTGGCCGCGATGCCGAACGGTCGGGTACCGTCACCTGATATGCAGCCAAGGTCTGCATCGAGGTGTGGTTCCCTGCGTCCCCTGCTGACGCCCCGCTGCGCGCAAGCCTGTCTCTCTTCGTCGGCTGTTGCGGCAGGACCATGCCGCAGCACTGCTCGGCACTGGCTGTGGCAGTGTGGCCAACAGCGACTACTACGACGTAGCAGGGGGTGGGCGTGGCGTGCGCGATTTCCTCCAACGTAGTGCTCTCGATTGCTGTGATCTGCCGCTCCAGTGCTCTGCCAGCAGCCGCTGACCATCGACGTGCCGCAACCTGCAGCAGCGGTCAGAACTACGTCACTCGGCTGTGGCCGTAGCCGTATAAAGCCCGGGTAGGAGAGCCGATGAGGCGTGGGTACGGCCATGCCCTAGTCACACCCCGTGGCAGCTGCCGTACGCCTTCTCCGACCCGCACCAGCACCCCGCCCCCCGTTCCGGTGGCCACGCCACCGCTCGGCCGCGGGCTGCCAGGGTGGTCGCGTACTGGGGCAGCAGGGAGCCGTCTGTCGGGGAGGTGCTCTCCGAGGCTGCGAAGGCCTCGTAGGAGGGGACCGTGCCGGTCACGATGCCCAGGTTGGCGGTGCCGGAGGCGGCGAGTTCGCGCAGGGAGGACTCTATGGTCGACAGGTGGGTGTCGTGGGAGGGGTACTCCTCGGACAGGGGCGGGTACGCCGTGAGGAGTTCGGTGAGTTCGGGGGCCGGCCAGTGCAGGACCGCCACCGGGAACGGGTGGGAGAGGGCCTCGCGGTAGGTGTCCAGTTCCGCGCGCAGGCGGCCCAGTTCCGCCTCCAGCTCGGCCGGGTCGTCCGAGCCCAGGGACCATACGCGCTTCGGGTCGTGCAGCTCGTCCAGGGACACCTGGGACGAGTGCAGGGTGTCCGCCAGCCCGTCCCACTCGTCGTGCGGCGCGCCCAGCATGCGGCGTACCCGGTGGCGGCCGAAGAGGAGCGGGCGGGTCGCGTACGGGGGTTCCGCCACGTCCGTCAGGAGGAGGTTCACCGCCGTCGTGAGCGTCTCCTGCGCCGCCTCCAACTCGTCGTGCGACTCCAGGGACTCGGCCACGATCACCCAGGCCGCCGGGTCGCGCGGGGCCGAGGCGCGGACTCCGTCGATGATCGCCCTCGCCTCGGCCTCGTGGCCGTACTCCCACAGGTTCGACGCCTTCAGCGCCCGCACCAGCGCCGGGTTCTCCAGCCCCGCGGCAAAGGACAGCAGGCGGTCGTAGAGCGCGGTCGCGGCCGGGCGGTCGCCGGACAGCTCCAGGTGGGCCGCGGCCTGGACGAGCAGGGCCTCGGCGTCCTCGGGATACAGGCCGGCGGACCGCTCGAGGCGTGCCGCTTCGGCGGTGTGGTCGACGTTCTCGGCAGGCGTGTCGGGGCGCATGGGGGACACCGTAACGTGGCGCGCTGACAGACGGGAGTCATCCCCGCGGGCCAGGCCGGGTCGGGCCTGGTCGGGACAGGCCGGCGGCGTTTGTCCGGTGTCCGTCCGGTGTGCGTCCGGCGCCTTCCGGGCGTTCGGTGCGGCCGGACGCCGTGCCCCGGCCCGCCCGCTACGCCGTGACCCCGTCCACCTGCAACGTCTGCACCGCGCCCGCCGCGAACGGCACGCTCAGCGTCTTGCCGCTCAGGTACGTGTCCGAGTGGGCCGTGTAGAGGTCGCCGCCGCCCGACGTGACCGTGTTCCAGCGGGGGACCAGGCCGCCCGTGCCACCGGTCACCGTGGTGAACCTCGAGAGGTCGAAGGTCAGGGTCTGGGCGGAGGTGGACGTGTTGGCGGCCACGATGACCAGGCGTCTGGCCGACTTGTCCAGGGCCGCGGCCGCGTAGCTCACGCCGGTGTCGAGGATCGTCATGCCGGGGCGGATGTGGCGGCTGAACTGCGCCATCACGTAGTACTTCGTCTGTACGGCGCCCGGCTGGAGCGTGCCCGCGTCGTACGCGATCATCGCCCAGCCCGACGACGGGTCCATCACCTGCCAGTACGTCCACGCCGTGGGGTGCAGCCAGCGGAAGTCGTAGAGCAGGTTGCTCGCGAGGGTGAGGCCGGTCGCGTCGCTGTCGCCCGTCTCCGAGTTCCACAGTGCCTTGCCGGACGTCGTCACCACGTCCGTGTAGAGGAGGTCGCGGCGGCCTCCCGAGCCCTGGTAGCCGTGCACGTTGACCCGGTTGACGTAGGACTTGGTGGTGGAGGAGAACGCGCTCCACGTGGTGCGGGCCAGGTCGTAGCTCGTCTCGTCCGACGCCGCGATCTTCGTCCCCGTCAGGCCGCGCGTGTCCAACTCGCTGCGGAGGTAGGGGAGTACGGCCGCCTGGACGGTCGCGTCGATGTGGCAGCCCTCCTGCGTGCCCGTCGCCGTCCACCAGCTGGAGCTGGGCTCGTTGAACGCCTCCACCGTCGCGAAGTTCACGCCCCAGTTCTGCTTCGCGTACAGCGCCACGGCCGCCAGGTGGGAGGCGTGCTGGCGGTAGTTCCAGGACTGGAGGTTGTTGCCGCCGTCCGCGGCGCCCGACGGGTTGTGGTTGGAACACATCCACCACATCGGGGAGTTGGCGAACAGTTCCGTCGTCGCGCCGCGCGCCGTGGCCTTCACCAGCATCGCGCGCTGCGTCGCGTCCGCCGTCCACTTCCACGCCGACGACGTCGGATCCTCGTTGTTCCAGTCCTGCCAGTAGCCCTCGATCTGCTTGAACGCCGGGATGTTGGCCGACGCCACCATGCTCTCGCCGTTCACGCTGTTCCAGCTGCACGCGCCCAGGTTGTAGCGGGCGATGTTCAGGCCGAGGCCCGGGAGCGTCCTGCCGCCGTACGCCACCGAGTTGGTGGTGAAGAAGATGTCGGCGAAGTCGGTACGGGTGCCGAAGACGTTCGCCCACCAGGCCAGGGAGGTGCCCCAGCCCTCCCAGGTGCCGTACGTCGTGGACGGGGTGACGGCGATCGTCGCGTCCGCGTACGCGGTGCCCGTCGCCAGGGGCGTCAGCGCGCTCCCGAGCAACGTGCCGCCCGCGGCGGTGAGCAGGGTTCTGCGTCGGATCATGGCTGTTCTGCCTCTCCGTGCGGCTCAAGTGACGGCTGTGGTGGCGGTGTCGGTCCCGCCGAGGTGTCCGTCCTTCGTTCCCCCGTCCGCGTGCTGTCAGGAAGCATCGGGTGTGGCGGGTGGGGTTGTCGAGAGGGATGACAGCGCTTTCTGCGCCATTCCTCCAATGGTTAGGAGAAGGGGCAGGTTATGGGCGGCTTCGGCAATCCGCTTGTGGGGGTGGTGAGTTGCGGGGGTGGCGCCTATCGTGCGGCGGCGGTGGCGGGTGGCCGGCTTCCGGGGCTGGGAGGTGCCGTATGCGGGTGCGCGTCGTGCAGCACAGGGACCGGCGGCGGGCCGCGCTGCGGCGGCGGGTGGTGTGGGGCGGCGGTGAACTGCTCGTCACGGCGGGTGTGTTGGTGCTGCTGCTCGTCGTGCATCAGCTGTGGTGGACCAACCGGGAAGCGCGTGCCGGGGCCGAGCGGAAGGTGCGGGCGCTGGAGCGGGAGTGGGGGAACGGGGCGTCCGGGGCGGGCTCCGGGAGCGGCGCGGGGCGTGGATCCGCCACGGCGGGAGCGGCGTCGGAGGGCGGATCAGGCGGAGCGGAAGGGGGGCGGCAGGGTGCCGGGGCCGGTGGGCGGAGGGCTTCGGGGGCCTCGCCCCGGGTGTCGCAGGCGTACGCCGTCGTCGTCATCCCCCGGCTGGGGCTGCGCGCCCCCGTCGCCGAGGGCACCGGCAAGCGGGACGTCCTCAACAAGGGCTACGTCGGTCACTACCGCGGCACCCAACAGCCTGGCCAGGCCGGTAACTTCGCCCTCGCCGGGCACCGCAACACCCACGGCGAGCCCTTCCGGTACCTCAACCGGCTCCGCGTGAGGGACGTCGTGCGGATCGAGACGGCGTCCGCGGTCTACACGTACACCGTCGGTGAGATCCTCCCGCGGACCTCCGCCCGCGACTTCGGCGTGCTGCGCCCCGTACCGCGCTCGGTGGTGAGACCGTCGTACGGCTACACGCGGCCCGGCCACTACCTCACCCTCACCACCTGCACCCCCGAGTACACCTCCCGCTACCGCCTGGTGGTGTGGGGGACCCTCACCTCGACACACCCGCGCTGACCGCGGTCCTGCCGAACGCGGCCACACCGAGCGCGGCCACCGCCGCCAGGACCGCCGACACGGTCATCGCGAGGTCCGCGCCGTGCACGAGACCGGACGCGCCGCCGCCCGGCGAGACCGCCGACGTCGCGAGGGCGATGGTCAGGGCGACGCCCGCGCACGAGCCGATGTAGCGGAACGTCTGCTGCGCGCCCGAGCCCATCGCCGCACGCTGCGCGGGCACGGACTCCACCGCCAGCAGCGGCAGCGCGGCGTTCAGCAGGCCGCTGCCGACGCCGCCGATGACCAGGCCGGGGAGCAGCCGGGTCCACGACCCGGCGTCGAGCGCGCCCAGCATGGTCAGGACGGCGATCGCGTGCAGCGCGAAGCCGATGACCAACTGCCGACGGGGCGGCACCCGGTGCGCGAACCGCTTCGCCTGCAACGCCACCGCGAACGACAGACCGGACCACAGCAGGAACAGCCACGCCGTGTTCATCGCGGACATGCCGAGGACCTGCTGGAGCAGCGCGGGCAGGAAGCTGAACAGGCCGATCACGGCGAGGCCCGTGAACAGGCCGCCCACGGACGAGGCCAGGAAGCGGGGGCTGCGGAAGAGGGCGAGGTCGATCATCGGGGTGGCGGTGCGGCGTTCCACGGCGGCGAACACCGCCAGCAGCACCAGCGTCGCGGCGAACAGCCCGCCGACCGGGGCGCGCAGCCAGCCGTCCCGGCCCAGGGTGAGGGCGGCGACCAGGGCGACCAGCGCCAGGCCGAAGGCGATCGCCCCGGCGAGGTCGGGACGGCCGGGTCGCGGTGCGCGCGACTCGGTGAGGGCGCGGGTGCCGAGGGCGGCGACGACCAGCGCGGCCGCGCCCAGGACGCCGTAGGCCGCCCGCCAGTCGGGCATGGCGCCGCCGATCAGCGGGCCCATCGCGATGCCGCCGCTGACGAACGCGCCCCACACACCGGTGGCGTGCAGCCGTCCGCGGGGCGTGGGGAAGGCGTGCACCAGCAGGCCCAGGCTGCTCGCGAGGATCGCCGCGCTCGCCGCGCCCTGCGCGACACGGGCCAGGGTGAACTGCCAGGTGGAGCCGGCGAACGCGCCGAGCACGGTGGTCAGACCGAGGGCGAGGGTGCCGGTGAGGAAGATCCGGCGGCGCCCGTAGTCGTCGGCGAGGCTGCCGGCCACCAGGAGCAGCGCGGCGAGGCCGAGCGGGGTGCCGTTGAGGAGCCAGGCCTGCGCGGAGAGGGGGGTGTGGAGGGCGGCGGCGGTGCGGGGGAGGGTGACCATCGGGGCGGTGTAGGTCATCAGGGTGATGGCGGTCGCGGCGCTGGTCAGGGTCAGGGTGGCGCGGGGGTGCGGAGGGGGCGGTTGGGCCGGTGGGGCGGTCGTGGGGGCCGAGGGTGCCGTGTCCACACTTATGGTTCGGTCATTGAACTCACTCATGTCCCGCACCGTAGCACGGTGAGGTTCGTTCATTGAACCTAATGGCGGAAAGTGGCTACAGTGGGCGTCATGGCACTGGGCAAGGACTACGTCACACAGGAATGCGCGATCGCGCGGGCGCTGGAGATCGTCGGCGAGCGGTGGACGCTGCTCGTCGTCCGCGACGCCCTCTACGGCGTACGGCGCTACAACGACTTCCTCGGCCACCTCGGCATCCCGCGCGCCGTCCTCGCCGCCCGCCTCCAGACCCTGACGGCGGAGGGGGTGCTGGAGAAACGGCGGTACCAGGAGTCGCCGCCGCGCGACGAGTACGTCATCACCGAGCGCGGTACCGAACTGTGGCCGGTCCTGCTGTCCCTCGGGCTCTGGGGCCGCCGGCACTTCTCGGAGAGCCAGTTGCGCCACTTCCGCCACGCGACGTGCGGCACGGAACTCGCCGCGTACGCCGAGTGCCCGGTCTGCGGGGGCGTCGTACCGGCGGCGGACGTGCTGATGATCCCGGGCGCCGGCCTCGACCCGGACCCCGCCGACCCCGTCAGCCGGGCCCTGCTGAAGCCGAAGCGGCTGCTGGAACCGCTGGTGATCGAGCCGGCGTAGGCGGAGCGGGCGCCCGCGGGACTCCCGGTGCCGTACGGGGTTCCGCCACGTGAACCGGGTCTTGCGGAGTGGACGGCGACCTTGGAGGATCGGTTGGTCCTCCGATGACTGAGGGGCGGCCGGGACGGCCGTCGCCGGTGTGCCGGGTGGGGCGTCCGCGCTGCTAGGGAGTTGGCGAGAGATGAAACTGCTGCGAGTCGGTACGGCCGGGGCGGAGCGGCCCGCGTTGCTGGACGAGAGCGGGGTGCTGCGGGACCTGTCCGGTGTCGTGGACGACATCGACGGGGCGCTGCTCGCCGACGGCGCCGCGCTCGGGCGGGTCCGGGACGCCGCCGAGGGCGGGGAGCTGCCGGTGCTCGACGCCGACGGGCTGCGGATCGGGGCGCCGGTGGCACGGATCGGCAAGATCGTCTGCATCGGGCTCAACTACCACGACCACGCCCGGGAGACCGGGGCGCAGCCGCCCGCCGAGCCCGTGATCTTCTTCAAGGCGCCGGACACCGTCGTCGGTCCGGACGACACCGTGCTCGTGCCGCGCGGGTCCGTCAAGACCGACTGGGAGGTCGAACTCGCCGTGGTCATCGGACGTACCGCGCGCTACCTCGGGTCGCACGAGGAGGCGCTGGCGCATGTCGCCGGGTACGCGGTGGCGCACGACGTGTCCGAGCGGGAGTTCCAGATCGAGCGGGGCGGGACCTGGGACAAGGGGAAGAACTGCGAGACGTTCAATCCGCTCGGGCCCTGGCTGGTCACCGCCGACGAGGTCGCCGACCCGCAGGATCTCTCCCTCAGGCTCTGGGTCAACGGTGAGCTGAAGCAGGACGGGACGACGGCCGAGCAGATCTTCCCGGTGGCGGAAGTGGTGCGGTACGTCAGCCAGTTCATGACGCTCTACCCCGGCGACGTCATCAACACCGGTACCCCGGCGGGAGTCGCCCTCGGGCAGCCCGACCCCAAGCCCTACCTGCGGGCCGGTGACGTGGTCGAGCTGGAGATCGGCGGGCTGGGGCGGCAGCGGCAGGAGCTCGCGCAGGCGTGAGCAGGCGTGAACAGGCGTGCCCGGGCCGGACGGCGTGCCCGGTGAGGGCGGCGGTATGAGTCCCCTCCGGGGCGAGGTCATCGTCACCGGGCGGCTGGACCTGCTGCCGCTGCGGGTCGGGCACGCCGAGGAGATGGCCGGGGTGCTGTCCGATCCGGCCCTGCACACCTTCATCGGCGGTGCCCCGGACAGCCCGCGGGAACTGCGGTCGCGCTACGTCCGTATGACCGCGGGCTCACCCGACCCGGAGGTGTCCTGGCTCAACTGGGTGATCCGGCTCCGCGACGAGTCCTGCCTGACGGGCACCGTCCAGGCGACGGCCGGGCCGTCCGGGGACGGGCCCGTCGCCGAGGTCGCCTGGGTGGTGGGGACTCCGTGGCAGGGCAGGGGCATCGCCGCCGAAGCGGCCCGGGGGCTCGTCGAGTGGCTCCGGGCGCAGGGCATGCGTACCGTCGTCGCCCACATCCACCCCGGCCATCGGGCGTCCGCCGCCGTCGCC
This sequence comes from Streptomyces sp. NPDC047000, assembly GCF_040644295.1. Lineage (NCBI taxonomy): Bacteria > Bacillati > Actinomycetota > Actinomycetes > Kitasatosporales > Streptomycetaceae > Streptomyces > Streptomyces sp. NPDC047000. The sequence goes on along the minus strand of NZ_JBEYWE010000005.1, from coordinate 342,213 downwards.
ACCGCCGCCGGACTGGTCCCGACCGACGAACGGCACGACGGGGAGATCCGCTGGCGCCGGAGTTTCCGAGGGTGACCTCAGCGCGCAGGGCAGGAACACTGCTGGCCTGCCGATGTCTCACGGCTCGTGCGGTCGGTGACGGTGCGTCGTCTCGTCCGAGCTTCAGCAGCAGATCGGTGCTCCGTTGACCTGAGACTGATGTCGCCATGCCCCAGTAGCAGTGCCTCGACAGCCATGAGCAGCCGCTGCGTCACTTGTCCAGATAGGCAAATAGCACTGATAACTGGGCGATAAGTTGATATTTTTCGCCCTAGATGTGACGTCAGGTCAGCGAGATCTGACACGAGAAGCAACAAGTTGATGAGCTCCGTCGCGGGGTACGAAGACTGTCACAAGGGGGTCGCTGAAGCATGCATTGACGTCGGTGTAAACCTGATCATGGCGGCAAAATTCAAGTTGGCCGAGAGGGTGCTGGGGGATGCGTTTGATGAGGTGTACAGCGCTTATGCGTGCAGGAATAGCTTCACCACTGAAACTCGGGTCGCAATGGCCGATGGCTCAACGAAGGCCATCGAGGGCGTTGAGGTCGGGGACAGGGTAGTTGCCACCGACCCTAAAACCGGGAAAACAGCCGCGCGGACAGTTCTTGCCGTAATCGTCACCAAAGAAGACAAAGAATTCACCGAAATCACGGTGAAAGACCAGGATGGTGTCGATCGAATCACTGCGACTGACCATCACCCGTTCTGGTCTCCCACCGAAAATTCGTGGATCAATGCAGGTGATCTCCGACCAGGCATGACGCTTCGCACGAACACCGGTCGTCAGGTGACGGTCGACGCGGTGCGCTCGTATCGCGAGCGGCAGGAGACGCGCAACCTCACTGTCGATGGCCTCCATACGTACTATGTGCTCGCGGGCGAGACGCCGGTACTCGTTCACAACAGCAACGGCTGTCCCGCTGGGAGGTTGTCGGATCCCCTGCCCAGGGGGATGAACAATAAGATCGCTTCGGCCTACGACGACGTGAGGGCAGGGCGGATTCCTTCGCACGATACGTACGGGGGACGTGAACACCCGTGGTGGGCAGGTTCTAAGGAGTACCGCGTGCCGGGCAGGCCTGAAACTGACAGAATCCTGGAAAAGGAGCTGCCGAACGGCGTCAAGGTATACGGCTGGACGTCCACGCATTACACGAAGATTCAACGCTTCAGTGCACCCCATTTCCCTGACTCGGGGTGGAATTAGTAGCTCTATTGGTTAACTGGCGCAGCGACTTGATTGTCGCTGCACCAGTTCCGGTTTGGGGATTAGGTGTGGCTGGCGAACTGCCCGTAGTGGGCAAGGTGGACTTTCCGCTGTACGTGGTATCGGATGAAGAGTCCGGGAAGGTGCTTGTTGCCGCTGAAGGAGTGGAGGGGTTTTTCGTCGACCCGGAAGCAGAGTCGCCGGAAGTGGCCTTCCTGAGGGCCCATGAGGTCGAACAGGGTAGGCGGAGGGTTGAAGATGCAGTGATGGCGGTCATGAATCGTCAATGGGAGAAGATTGGCGAGTACTTCATTGGTCGGGCTATGCTCGGAGACCCTGGCGTAGGGGAGCCAGGCGGAAATATTCCAAGAGTTTCTTTCCGGTTCTTTGGTAATCGTTGCGAGTATCCCGAAGCTGAGAGAATTTGGCCGCGTTGGGCATCAGGGGTCGCCCTGGAGAAGGGTGAATGGGTTCGGTGGCCGGCAAACTATCAGAGCGCATGGCTGCACGTTGTTCAGAATTCCTGGTTCGCTTCGAATCGTAGGGCTGCTCGCTATGGAGTGGAGGACGTTGTCCACTTGGATGGTGGGCAAATTTCCACGAAGTCGGGGTTCTATTGCGCACTGGGCGAGGCGGTTAATGGCCCGGGCGGGTACTTTGGATCGAATCTTGACGCTCTCGCGGACTGTATTTCTTCGAGTTTCGGCGAGGGGCCCCCGGCGAGGATTATTTGGCGGAACTTCCAGACGTCTCAAGAATACCTTGATCATGCCTTCTTGGATTCGATTATGGAACTAATGCGGGAATTCCGCCTGGATCTCGCCACTTGCTGACCTCGATTCTTCAGCGGGGTGAGCCGCTGAGGTGTTCGGCCGGTTGCCCTGGTTTGTCCTTGCCGGTGTGAAGACGGGGCACGGCCGCCAGTTTCCTGACATGCTCTTGTCCCGTCACCGTTTCCGGATCGGGTAAGTCATCAGGCCCAGGAACCTCCTTCCAAGTCCCTCCCGGCTCAGCCGGGGATACGTCAGAGCGCCTCATGGCGCACTGATGGCCGAACGAGCCCTTGAACGTGCCGGTCGCGCCCTGTTTCTTCGAGGCCGCGGTGATGATCGTGGCGTCCATGTCGATCACCAGCCAGCCCTTCAGGTACCGGCCCGCGACGGTCGGATACGGGAACCCGCCGGGCCGCAGGTGCAGCAGTGTCCACACATGACGACGCGCCGTCCGACGCGCCTTCGAGATCCTCGCCCGCATCGGTTCGTCGAGGGCGGACAGCAGCCGGTGCAGCGTGGAGTCCGACACCGCGGGCCCGAACACCCGCCGGTGGTGGAGCTGAAGCTGCTCGGCCTCCAGCAGGTTCCGAGCACCGAGCACGATCGCGACAGTCAGGTGGACCAGGGCCCCGGCCCGGTCCCGCCACGAAGGGCACGTACCTGGGGGGAACACCTGGGCCAGTGCTCCGGTCAGCCCGACCTGGTCGGCGAGCTTGCGCAACAGCACCGCTCCCGCATGCCCGACCAGCCCCTTCCCGTCGGCTGTCACAGACAGACCGCGGTCCCACCCTGTACGCTCACTCACTGGATTGGTGCCCTGACCTTTGTGGCGGATACGACCTAGACACTCGCATCCTTGCAGGTCAGCGGCACCTTTCTGCTATCGGGGCGTCAGCTTACTCAATTCCGCTGAATAGCCAGGGTTGGACCTCGCAGCGACATCAAGACGACTACTCACCCTGCGGATGTGTCGGACAGCGTCCTCGCAGGCGAAGCCTAGCTGTTGAGAGGAGCAGCCCCTCAGACGTCCAGGAACTCCTCCAGAGCCTCCACCACCAGGTGGTGGTCGTCCAGTTGGGGGAGGCCCGAGACCGTCACCGTGCCGATGACTCCCGCTCCCTCCACGTGGATCGGGAACGCGCCGCCGTGGGCCGCGTACTCGTCCGGGTCCAGGCGGGAGGAGTCCTCGAACGTCGTGCCCCTGGCGCGGTAGCGGGTGCCCACCAGGTAGGACGAGCAGCCGTAGCGTTCCACCACCCTGCGCTTGCGGGTGATCCACGCGTCGTTGTCCGGGGTCGAGCCGGGGAGCGCGGCGTGGAACAGTTGCTGGCCCGCCCGGTGGATGTCGATCGCCACCGGCGCCTGGCGTTCCCTCGCCAGCTCGACGAGACGGGAGCCGAGGGTCCAGGCGTCGTCGTGGGTGAAGTGGCGGAAGACCAGGCGGCGTTCCTCGGCCTCCAACTCCTCCACCGTGGGCGTCAGTTCCGGGGTGATCCGCGGGGTCATGGGGTGCTGGGTGTGCTGGGTGTGCTGCGTGTGCGGGGAGTGCTGGGGCTGGTTCGGGCTCATGGGGTGGTGGTCCGTTCCGGGTCGAGGGGGTGGGGCGGCGGGAGCTACAGGCGTACCGTCACGCCTTCCGCCGCCGAGCGGCGTGCCGCCTCCAGGACGTCCAGGGCCTGCGCCGCGTCCAGGGCCGTGACCGGGTTCGGGGTGCCCTGGGTCAGGGCGCTCGCCACCGCCCCGTAGTACGTCTGGTACGTGCCCGGGACCGTCGGCACCGGCGTGCCGCCGCCCGACAGGGGCGACTCGCCGGCGCCCAGCCTGCCCCACAGGGCCTCCGGCTCCTCGCCCCAGCCGGGGCCCGGGCGGCCGTCCTCGCGCAGGGCCGCCTCCTGGGGGTCGACGCCGTACTTGACGTAGCCCGCCTTCGAGCCCAGCACCCGGAAGCGCGGGCCCAGTTGGGCCGTCGTCGAGGACATGTAGAGGTGGCTGCGCGTGCCGTTCTCGTGGGTCAGGGCGATGAAGGTGTCGTCGTCCGTCTCGGCCTGCGGGCGACGGATCACCGACTCCGCGTAGACCTGCCGCACCGGGCCGAACAGGACCAGCGCCTGGTCCACCAGATGGCTGCCGAGGTCGTAGAGGAGACCTCCGATCTCCGCCGGGTCGCCCGACTCGCGCCAGCCGCCCTTCAGTTGCGGGCGCCAGCGCTCGAACCGTGACTCGAACCGCCACACGTCGCCCAGTCCGCCCTCCGCCACCAGGTCGCGGAGCGTCAGGAAGTCGTTGTCCCAGCGGCGGTTCTGGAAGACGGAGAGGAAGACCCCGCGCTCCGCGGCCAGGGCCGCCAGGGCGCGTGCCTCCGCCGCCGTGCCCGCGACCGGCTTGTCGACCACCACCGGCAGGCCCGCCTCCAGAGCCCTCGTGGCGAGGGGGACGTGCGTGCGGTTCGGGGACGCGACGACGATCAGGTCCAGGTCCGCGGACCTGGCGAAGAGTTCGTCCGGTGACGGCACCACGCGCACGTCCCCGTGCTCGGCCCGGGCCTGCTTCTGGCGGTCCGGGTTCGAGGTGACCACCGTGTCCAGGGTCAGGGCCTCGGTGGCGGCGATCAGCGGGGCGTGGAAGACCGACCCCGCCAGGCCGTAGCCGATCAGGCCCACCCGGAGCGGCGGGACGGGGGAGGCGGGGGAAACGGGGGCGGAGTCAGGCGTTGTCATGGGAAACACTTTGGCAACGCTGTTGCCAAAGTGCAAGCGCGGGGGAGAATGGGTCTCGATGCCGGTGGCTGCGAGGGGGTAGGTGGTGGTGAGGGTGCGTTCCCTCGGTGGCGGGGACCTGGGGTCGGCGGGCAGCGGTGGCGCGGGCCGGGGTGGCGCGGGCCGCGGGGTCAATCTGCTCGGCCTCCGCAGTCACAACACCGCCCTCGTCCTCGATCTGCTGCGCACCGCCGGTGCCGGGGGCATCAGCCGGCTCGAGCTCGCCGAGCGGTCCCGGCTCACCCCGCAGGCCGTCAGCAAGATCACCGCCCGGCTGCGGGAGGAGGGGCTCGCCGAGGAGGCCGGGCGCCGTGCCTCCACCGGGGGCAAGCCGCGTACCGTGCTGCGGCTCGTGCCCGAGGCCGGGTACGCGGTCGGGGTGCATCTCGACCGGGACGAGCTACGGGCCGTCCTCGTCGATCTGCGGGGCGCCGTCGTCGCGGAGCGGCGGGCCGGGATCGATCTCGGCGCCGGGGCGGAGGCCGTCCTCTCGGCCGTCGCGGCTCTGGTGGAGGCGCTGGTGGGCGGGTCGGGGGGCGTATCGGTGGGCGTGTCGGTGGGTGTGTCGAGGGACGCGTCGGCGGGTGTGTCGGTGCGGGGCGGCGGGTTCGCCGTGGACGGGGCCGGGGTGTCTGGGGCCGGGGTGCCAGGGGTGGGGGTGCTCGGGGTCGGGGTCGCGTTGCCCGGACCGCTCGATCATGTGCGGGGGGTGCTGCACCGGGTGACCGGGTTCCCGGAGTGGGACGGGTTTCCGCTGCGCGACGCGCTCGCCCGACGGCTCGGCGTACCCGTCGTCGTCGACAAGGACACCAACGCCGCCGCCCTCGGGCTCGCCCTGGGGGGCGAGGGCGATTCCCCGGGGGGTGAGGGCGGATCGTTCGCCTACCTCCACCTCGGTACGGGGCTCGGGGCCGGACTCGTCATCGGAGGCACCGTGCACCGGGGGGCGCGTACCGGGGCCGGAGAGTTCGGGCACCAGGTCATCCAGCTCGACGGGCCGCCCTGCGGGTGCGGCGACCGCGGCTGCGTCGAGGCGCTGTGCCTGGCCGCCGTCGCGCGCGGCGACCTCCGGGAGGCGGCGCGGGTGCTCGGCGCCGGTGCCGGGAACCTCGTCGGGCTGCTCGACATCGACCTCGTACTGCTCGGTGGGCGTACCGTCGCCGCCTCTCCGGAACCGTTCGTGAGGGGAGTGGCGGCCGTCCTCGCCGCCCGGGCGCGGCGCGAGGGGGCACCGGAAGGGGCCGTACCCGTACGGCTCGCGGGCGGTGGGGAACGGGTGGTCGCCGAGGGGGCGGCTCAGCTGCTGCTCGCCCCGCTGTTCGGGAGGGCGGCGGCCGGGTGACGGGGACGAAGGGCTGGGGCCACGGGCGCGGCCGCGGGCCGAGTGTGCGGGCACGGGTCGGGAGGGCGGCTTGTGGTTGCTTCGGGCATCCGCTGAACGAGCGGACCTGAGGGGTCGGATCAGGGGTCGGACGGTGGGGCGGCTTCGTTCGGGCGGGTTCTGCCGACATTCATATGTTCATGCGACTGTCTACGCCCCTGTCCGCCTGCCTGGCAGCAGCCGCCGCCCTTCTCCCCACGACCGCGACCGCCGCTCCGGCCGTCGTGGCTCCCGCCGCCTCCGGCACCGTGCCCGACTGCGCCGACGGCAGCCGGACCTTTCCCCTGACCACCCGTATCCACGACGGCCCCGCCACCTACGGGGCCCACGGCGAACCCGGCACCTGGTACCTCGACCTCACCAACACCACCGGCCGCCCCTGCACCGCCGTCCACCCCGTCGTCGTCCTCACCGACACCGGACGCACCCTGCGGGCCGACCAGGTGCACATGGTGTTCCACGACGGCCCCCGCGCCCACCCCGTCCGCTTCGAGGCGACCGACGAGGCCGAGCTCGTCGGGGCGTTCGACGACGGTTTCCCCGGGTTCACGGTCGGTCCCGGCCGTACCGTCACCGTCGAGGTCACCCTCGCCTTCACCGCCGACGCGGACGTCACCCTCAAGGCCGCCGTCGTGCGGCGCCGCGGGGACGACGGCGACTGGATCGGCCAGTCCGACGACTACCGGTTCGGCGTCGGCACCGGATCGGCCCCCGCCGTACCCGAGCCCGATCCCGAGGCCCGTCCCGATCCCGATCCCGGGTCCGCCCGTCCGTCGGCCCCGGACCCTACGGCCGCCTCGGCGACGTCGGCGGCCTCAGCGGTCCCGGCGGCGTCGGTGACCTCGGCGGCTCCAGCGGCTTCGGTGGCCTCGGCGGCTCCGGCCGTGTCGGTGGTGTCGCCCGTGTCCGGCAACCCCACCGCCACCGCCTTCCCGTCCGCCGTCGCCGAGGCCGCTCAGCAACTCGCCCGTACCGGTCTCGGCTCCGCCCAGCGCGCCGCCCTGGCGCTCGCCGCGATGCTGGTCACGATGGGCAGCGTGCTCCTGCTGCTCCGGCGGCGCCGCTGACCGGCCCGGCGACCGGATCGGCCCGGTGGCCGGATCGGCCCGGTGGTCGGATCGGCCCGGCGACCGGATCGGCCCGGTCACGCCGGGCCGGTCACGCAGGGCCGGTCAGATGCGTTCGATCAGGTCCGCGATCGAGTTCACGATCCTCGACGGACGGTACGGGTAGCGGTCCACCTCGTCCGGCTGCGTGACGCCGGTCATCACCAGGTAGGTGCGCATCCCGGCCTCCAGGCCCGCCAGGACGTCGGTGTCCATCCGGTCGCCGATCATGGCGCTGGACTCCGAGTGGGCCCCGATCGCGTTGAGCCCGGCCCTCATCATCAGGGGGTTGGGCTTGCCTATGAAGTACGGCTTCTTGCCCGTCGCGGCCGTGATCAGCGCCGCGACGGCACCCGTGGCGGGCAGGGCGCCCTCGGTGGAGGGGCCCGTCTCGTCGGGGTTCGTGGCGATGAAACGGGCGCCGTTGTTGATCAGCCGTACCGCCTTCGTCATCGCCTCGAAGGAGTACGTGCGGGTCTCACCCAGGATCACGAAGTCGGGCTCCGTGTCGGTCAGGATGTAACCGACCTCGTGCAGGGCCGTGGTCAGGCCCGCCTCGCCTATGACGTACGCCGTGCCGCCGGGCCGCTGGTCCGCGAGGAACTGCGCCGTCGCCAGCGCCGACGTCCAGATGTTGTCGACCGGCACGTCGAGGCCCATCCGCGACAAGCGGGCGTGCAGATCGCGCTGGGTGTAGATCGAGTTGTTCGTCAGGACCAGGAACGGCTTCCCGGAGGCCTTCAGCCGCTTGAGGAACTCATCGGCACCGGGGATCGGCACACCCTCGTGAATGAGCACCCCGTCCATGTCGGTGAGCCAGGACTCGATCGGCTTGCGCTCTGCCATGCGGGTTCTCTCCTGCCGGACGTGCTGCTTGCGGTGCTTGCGGTTCACGCGGTTCTCGCGGGGTGCGCTGCGGGCTGCCCCAAGCCTATCGGGCGTCGCCTGACCTGGGCCGAAGCATGGTGCGCCGAACGTCCCGACCCGTACGGAGCAACCTCCCGCCCCTCCGGATGCGGACGCCGGGGCGAGGGGGGATGCTCGCTCCGTATGGAGGTTCACGATGGGTACACACTCGCTCACCATCCGTAGCGCCGGATTGCTGGCGCTGACCACCGCCGCCGTGACCCTGACCGGCACCGAGGGGGCTGCCGCGACCGCGGGCCCGCCCGGGGGCGGCCTCTCCGTCACCCCGGCCTCGCCCGCCGCCGGAACCGACATCGCGCTCCTGATCACCGGCTGCGGCGAGCACACGGCCACCGCCGCCTCCGACGCGTTCGTCGCCGACACCCTGCTGGCGGGGGCGGACGGCACGCTGGCCGGGGAGAGCCGGGTGCGGTCCTCCGCCCGGCCGGGGACGTACGACGTACAGGTCATGTGCGGGGCCGAGGCCATGCGGTTCAAGGGCGCGCTGACGGTGGCGGCCCCTGCCGTCTTCCCGGCGTCGGCGGTCTCCACGTCACCCTCCACGTCACCCTCTACGACGCCCTCTGCGGCGGCATCCCCCTCCGCGTCCGCCGCCCCCGCCTCCCCCGTCCGCGCCGGAGGCGGTGGCACCGCCGACCTCGTCGCCGTGGACGGTGTGGCCGCGGTGGACGAGGCGGACGGCTCCCCTGCCTCCGGATCCGGCACCGCTCGGTCCCTGACCGGGTTCGCGCTGGCCGGTGCCGCCGCCGTGGCCGTCGCGCTGCGCTGCTCCCGACGCCGCCGTCAGGCGGACTGACCGCGTGCGCGACGACCACCACCTCGAACCGCCCGCCCCCGCCCCCGGCACGGCCGCCGGCCGTCTCCTGACCGCCCTGACCTGGACCGTGCTGCTCGCCGGGCTGTGGCTCTGGGCCGACGCGGTCACCGGCGTGCCGTCGCACGAGGCCCGCGGCACCGCGACCGGTGCCGTCGTCGCCGCCGGACGGCCCACCGCACCCCCGGACGTCCGGCTCCCGCCCTCCGTCAGGCCCCTGAGGGGAGCCGTCCCCCAGCGCATCGACATCCCCGCCCTCGGCGTCCAGGCCCCTGTCGTCGCCCGTGGCCTGGACGCCCGGGGTGCCCTCGACCCGCCGCCGTACGCCCTGGCCGGCGTCGTCGGCTGGTACGCCGCCGGGACGAGGCCCGGAGCCGTCGGGGCCGCGCTGATGGTGGGGCACGTCGACACCACGACCCGGGCCGCCGTGTTCGCCGGGCTCCGCAGGATGCGCCCCGGTGAGACGGTCCGGGTGTTCCTGGCCGACGGCAGGGCCGCCGAGTTCACCGTCGACGACGTACGCGTGCTCGCCCGCGACCGCTTCGACGCCCGCCGGGCCTACGGCGCCCGGCGGCCCGGCCGTGCCGAGCTGAAGCTGATCACCTGCGGCGGCACCTTCGACCGCGCGAGCCGTGACTACACGGCGAACGTGGTCGTGTCCGCCTACCTCACGGGCACGCCCGCCTGACCCGATCGCCGGTCGCCGATCACCGGCCACCAGTCCCCGATCCGACTGTCCGACTATCGGGCTGTCCGGCTACCCGCCTACCTGCCTACCTGCCTGTCCGACGGGCCGGTGGTCCGGCGCCGGTGTGCTCCCGACCCGCGCCCGGATGTCGTCGAAGTGCTCCCTTATGGCCGACTCCGCCCGCAGCGCGTCCCCGGAGCGGACCGCCTCGACGATCTCCCGGTGCTGCCGGCAGGTGATCCGGGGGTCGTGCGACACCGCCGCGAGATCGCGCCGGACCTGGTGGAAGGCGTCCCAGAACGCCTCCAGGATCTCGCTCAGCAGCGTGTTGTCCAGGCCCCGGTAGAGGGTGGCGTGAAACGCCCGGTCGGTCGTGGCGAGGCCGGTGCCCCGCGCGGTCTCCTTCTCCATGCGGTCGACCAGCGCGTCGAGTTCGGCGAGGTCCGCCTCCGGCAGCCGTCCGGCGAGCCGGGACACCAGACCGGTCTCCAGCGCCTCGCGCAGCTCCAGCAGCTGTAGCAGGGAGTCCTCGCCCCGGTGGTGTCCGGCGACGGTACGGAAGGTCAGCCCCTTGATCAGCGGGGCGAAGGACAACGGGCCGACGTAGGTGCCGAAGCCGTGCCGGATCTCGACGATGCCCATCGCCTGGAGTGCCTTGAGCGCCTCGCGTACGGAGTTGCGGCCGGCGCCGAGGAACTCCATCAGCTCCGGCTCGGTCGGCAGCGGGGCGCCGGAGGGCAGCCTGCGGTCGATGATGAGCTTCTTGATCCGCTCCTGCAGGTCTCGCGCCGCCATGGCCAGAGGGTATCCGGCCACACACGACCCGGGCATGGCGAAGCCGAGGCGATCCGCGTTTCCACGGACCTGCCTCGCCCTCGTCGTCGTGCGCCGCCAGGGACTCGAACCCCGGACCCGCTGATTAAGAGTCAGCTGCTCTAACCAACTGAGCTAGCGGCGCCTGCTGACGCGAAAACTCTACAGGACGTACGGGTGTGCTCCCGACCGCCGGCCGGCGGGTCGTACGGACCGCCGACCGGGCTACATCGTTCGGACCGTCAGCATGCTTTTGCGGTGGACAGGTTGGAAACTATCCGATGTGCACCATTGTGGACAATTCGGTATCGGTATCTCCACCGGCAAGTGTGAGGGGCAGCGCATGGACACTCCGGCCTTCGAGGAATTCGATCCCGCGAGCGACTGCGACTGCCCCGGCTGCGTCCACTGGAGAGCGACCCTGACCCCCACGACCCCGGCCTCCACCGGCTTCCGTACGGCCGGCTTCCGTACGGTGGTCGCGCCTCCCGCGGTCCACCGGATCCTGATCCCCGCCGCCGTGGCCGCGGCCACCGCCGCCCTCGGCGCGGGCCCCGCGGCACCCGCCCTCGCCGCCCCCTACGTCCCGCCCGCCCCCGGCACCCCGGTGGGCCCGGACACCCCCGTGAGCCCCGACGAGCCCGCCACCCCGCAGAGCGGCCGGACCCCGCTGCACGGTGCGGGCGGCGTACCCGCGCTGCCGGCGGCCACCGCCACGGTGCCCGAGACGACCCGCGACGACATCATGAAGCGGGCCGAGACCTGGATCACCGCGCAGGTGCCGTACAGCATGACCGACTACTGGACGGACGGGTACCGCCAGGACTGCTCCGGCTTCGTCTCCATGGCCTGGAACCTGCCGGGCAACGAGTGGACGGGCAGCCTCGGGGCGTACGGCGACCTCATCACCAAGGACGAGCTCCAGCCCGGCGACATGCTGCTCTTCCACAACGTCGCCGACCCGGAGAAGGGCTCGCACGTCGTCCTGTTCGACGGCTGGACCGACTCCACCCGCACCTACTACCTCGCCTACGAACAGACCCCGCCGCACGCCCGCACCAAGGAGACCCCCTACCCGTACACCAGTCACGCCGACGACTACGTCCCGTACCGCTACAAGGGCGTCAAGGCCGGTACGGCGGGCTCCCAGGCGTCCGGCACGGACCAGGGGACGGGCGGCGAGGCCACCGCCTACCCGGGTGCCGCCGCCTTCGGGCCGGGCGCGGACAACGACTACGTCACCCGGCTGGGCCGCATGCTCATCGCCCGCGGCGGCGCCTCCTTCTACGCGAACGGTCCCGGCCCCCGGTGGGGCGACGCCGACCTGCGCGCGACCCGCGCCTTCCAGCAGGCCCAGGGCTGGACCGGCACCGCCGCCGACGGGCTGCCGGGGCCGCACACCTGGGACCTGCTGGTCACGGGCAAGGGCAAGGACATCGTCACCGGTGCCTCCGGTGCCTCTGGTGTCTCCGGCGTCACTGGTGTCTCCGGGATGCGCGGCGGCCGGAGGCATGCATGAGGACGACCACCCCGCCCGCGCCCGGGCCGGACGGACCCGGCGACCCGGGCACCCGGAGCACGGACCCGACGGCTGCCGTCCCCGCCCCGGCACCCGCACCCGCACCCGCCGCCACGCCGGTCGCGACCCGGCTGATCCACACCGAGCCGACCACCGAGATCCCCGTCCACCTGCTGTTCCGCGACGATCCCGCCCCGGCGCCGCTCCCGCTGCGGCCCACCGTGGTCGGACGCCGGCAGGGCACCGGTGAGCAGCCCAGGCTGCGGCGTCCCGCCCCGCTCCCGCCGCGGCCCGCGCCGCAGGTCGAGCCGGGGCTCGCCGAGCGCCCGGCGCGGGTGCTGCCCGGCGCCGCCGGGGTGCTCGCCGGGGCGGCCGGGATCGCCGGGTGCGCCGCCACGACCTGGTGGGCGGGGACGGGGCCCGGCCTCGCACGGTGGGCGGCGTACGCCGTGGCCGCGGCGCTCGTCCTGTTCGGCTTCGGCGGGCTGACCCGGGGGCGGACCGGGCGGGCCTGGGTGCTCGGCCTCTTCGGCGGCTACCGGGGCACGGTACGGCGCACCGGCCTGCTGTGGGTCAACCCGCTGCTGCTGCGCCGCCGGGTGGACGTACGGCTGCGGCACTGGCGCAGCGAGCCGATGCCGGGGGCCGACGGCAACGGGGTGGCGCTGCGGGCGGTGGTGCTCGTCGTGTGGCGGGTGCGGGACACCGCGCGGGCGGTGCTCGGCGTCGAGGACCACGAGACGTATCTGCGGCACTGCGTGGAGGCGGCCCTGGCCCGGGTGCCCGTGGAGCCGCCGGGCGCGGAACGGGGCGCGGCGGAGGCGGCGGGCGACGCGCTGACCCGGCTGGTGGCGGCGGACGCGGCGCCGGTCGGGCTCGAGGTGTTCTCCGTACGGCCGGTCCGGGCCGAGTACGCCCCCGAGGTCGCCGGTGCCATGAGCCGCCGCCGGATCGCGGCGCTGGACGCGCGGCAGCGGGCGAGCACCCTGGACGCGGTCGTCGACTCGGTGGAGGACACGGTGACCCGGCTGACCGTGCGCGGTCTGGTCGAGCTGGACGACTACGAGCGCAAGTCGCTGGTACGGGACCTCACCGTGGCGTTCTGCGCGGGGCGCGCCGAGTCCACGCCGTGAGAACGAGGCGCCGGGAACGAGGCGCCGGCACTGCGGCGCCGGGACGACGTGAAGGGGCCCCTCGCTCCCACGAGAGGCCCCTCACCTGTGCGCCGCCAGGGACTCGAACCCCGGACCCGCTGATTAAGAGTCAGCTGCTCTAACCAACTGAGCTAGCGGCGCATGACTCCCGCCGTCCGCTTCCCGCGGTCGGCGACGAAGAAAATACTACCTGGTCCGGAGGGGTGCTCGTGACCAGCGGGGAGGGGCCGGGGCGGGGGCCGACCGGTGGGTCAGATCGCCAGCGACAGCAGCAGCGGGGCCGCGCCGCGGTTCAGGGTCTCCGCGGCCCGGCGCAGCCGGTGGACGTGCGCGACGGGCAGGGACAGTGCCAGGCAGCCCACCGAGGAACCCGCCGTGATCGGCACCGCCGCGCACACCGTGCCCACCGCGTACTCCTGGAGGTCCAGCACCGGTGCCGTCGGCGGCTGGGACTCGAGACGGGCGAGCAGCAGCCGGTCGCTCGTGATGGTGCGCGAGGTCAGCCGGGGCAGCTTGTGGCGGGCGAGGTGGTCGCGGCGGGCGTCGTGGTCGAGCTGGCCGAGCAGGCTCTTGCCGACGGCGGTGGCGTGCGCCGAGCAGCGGAAGTCCACCCACTCGTTCACCGCGGGCGTGGCCGGGCTGTCGGCGCAGTGGGTGACCTTGACCTCGCCGTCCTCGTACCGGCTGATGTAGACGGCCGCGCCGACCGAGTCGCGCAGCCGGTCCAGGGTGTGCTGGAGCTGGTCGCGCAGTGCCTGGTCACGGCCCCGGGCGGCGCCCAGCCGGCTGAGCGCGGCACCGGCCACGTACGCGCCGTCGGCGACCTGCTCGACGTAGCCCTCCCGGCGCAGCATCCGCAGCAGGGCGGTCAGGCGCTGCGAGCCGAGGCCGGTCCGGCGGGCGATCATGGTGTCGGTCAGGCCCGCGGAGTGCCGCGCCACGGCCTCCAGGACGCGCAGGGCGTCCTGAGCCGAGTGGTACGGCGCGGTCGGCTCGTGCTTCAGCGCCACGGTTCCCCCTGCGCTCGCCTTCTGGGACCGTTTCCGGACGGTCCGCATCCGGTCGGTCCGCATCCGGGCGTCCGGACGGCGGACGTCTTCCGGACGGTGGACTTCTCCACTTCTCCACGATAACCGGCAAGTGCCGCGTCAGGGGCGGTTGTTGGAGAGAACGCACCTCTCTCATCTGCGGCGCAGACACAGCGGCATATGCCAGCGGCAGCCAAGGGCGGGGCTACCTCGGATGTTGCCACGGCCGGTTCCTGCAATTACAGAACAGCGCTGGAAAACTTCCGTGCGCCGCACGGCGCCGCGCCGCGTCGCGCCGGGGCTTCGAGCGGATGCGCCGGGTACCCGGGTGCCCGAAGGTGTTTTCCGGGGCGGCGGTGGGACAGCAGCAGCCGGGAGGGCCGGAGCTGCCCGGAGCCGTCCAGGGCTCCGGGCAGGCCAGCAGGAAGGTAGGAAGGACCGTCATGACCGCACTCGGATTCCTCTTCACCGACCGCCCGGGAGGCGCCGCGCGGGCCGGTGAGGACGACTACCCGCGCATCGAGCAGCTTCTCGGCAGCGACATCCGGCTCGACGTCGTCCATGTCGCCGACACGGGGGCCGGGGGCCCCGGCGCAGGCCCCGGTGCTGGTTCCGGTGCAGGCCCCGGGGAGGGCGGCGCGGGTGCGGACGACGCCGTACGCCGACTGGGGCCGCCCGAGCGGCTGGCGGCGGCGGGGGAGCAGCTGCGGCTCGCGGGCGCCGAGGCCGTCGTCTGGGCGAGTGCGGGCGAGAGCTCCGGCCACGGCTGGGAGGGCGCCCACGCGCAGACGGCGGCCCTGGCCCGGACCACCGGCATGCCCGCCTCCTCGACCTCCCTCGCCTTCGTGCACGCCGTGCGGGAGCTGGGCGCCCGCCGGGTCGCCGTGGCGACCGCCCGTCCGGAGCCCGCCGCCGCCCGCTTCGCGGACTTCCTGCGCGCGGGGGGCGCCGAGGCGACCGTCGTGCACACCGCCTCCCCGGCCGGCCCGGCGGCCGAGGGGGAGGCCGGGCTGCTCGCCCTGGCCCGCGCCGCCGACCGGCCCGACGCCCAGGCGGTGCTGCTGCCGGACACGGGCCTGGCCACCGTCTCCCACCTCCCGGCACTGGAACGGGCGCTCGGCAAGCCGGTGCTCACGGCGAGCCAGGTCACCGTGTGGGAGGCGCTCCGCCTGACCGACCGGAGGATCAACGCACCGCTGCTCGGGGCGCTGTTCACCAGGGAGCCGATCGTGCAGGTGCCGCCCTCCCGGGAACAGGGCCGGGAATAACCGGAGACTCCCTCCTGTTGAGGACCCGCTGAAGCGAAGGTCCGAGCGGCGGTCCGGGAGAAGGTCCGAGCGACGGTCCGACGGAAGACCCGGGCGACGGCCCGGGCGGATGACCGATCGACGGCCCCGCGGTCCGCGACAGGACGGCCCGCGCGGCCCACGACAGGAGGCACCCACGGTGACGGCAGACACGGCAGACGACGAGATCCGGGGCGTGACGCACGGCACCGCCCCCGTTCCCCTCTCCGTACTGGACCTGGTCACCGTGGGCGCCGGGAGCACCGCCACCGACGCGCTGCGCACCAGCGTCGAGCTGTCCCGGCTCGCCGAGGCGCGCGGCTTCCACCGGTACTGGGTCGCCGAGCACCACTCCATGCCCGGCGTCGCCTCCTCCTCGCCCGCCGTGATCCTCGCCCACCTCGCCGCCCACACCGACCGCATCCGGCTCGGCTCGGGCGGCGTGATGCTGCCCAACCACGCGCCCCTGGTCATCGCCGAGCAGTTCGGCACACTGGAGGCGATGGCCCCCGGCCGCGTCGACCTGGGCCTCGGCCGCGCCCCCGGCACCGACGGCGCCACCGCCGCCGCCCTGCGCCGCGCCGACCGCCTCAACGAGGCCGCCGACGACTTCCCCCAGCACCTGGCCGAGCTGACCCGCTTCCTGGACGACGACTTCCCCGACGGCCACCCCTACCGGCGCATCCACGCCATCCCGGGACCGATCCAGGGCACCACGCCCGGCGGCGTCCAGTCCCCGCACCGGCCGCCGATCTGGCTGCTCGGCTCCTCCGGCTTCAGCGCGCGGCTCGCCGCGATGCTCGGCCTGCCGTTCGCCTTCGCCCACCACTTCTCCGCGCAGAACACCGTGCCCGCCCTGGACCTCTACCGGGACTCCTTCCGCCCTTCGGCGGTCCTCGACGAGCCGTACGCCCTGATCGGCGTCGCCGCGTTCGCCGCCGACGAGGAGAAGGAGGCCCGCCGCCAGGTCCTGGCCACCGGCATCAACATGGTCCGGCTGCGCACCGGCCGCCCGGGACTCTTCCCGGCGCCCGAGGAGGCGGAGGCGTACGAACTGAGCGAGATGGAGCGGGAGTTCGTCTCGTCCTGGACGGCGAACATCGTGCACGGCACCGCCGACGAGGTGCGCGCCGGGCTCGACGAACTCCAGAAGCGCACCGGCGCCGACGAGTTGATGCTCACCTCGCACGCCCACCGGGGCGCGCTGCGGCTGCGGTCCTACGAACTCGTCGCGGACGCCTACGGCTTGCCGACCGCCTGAGCCCGGTCGGCGACAGCACCGGCCGGATCCCGGTCGGCGGCCGCACCGGCGAGGTCACCTGCGTCCGCCGAGCCCGTCCGGCCCGGCGTGGCCGCGGTGCCTGCTGCGGTCGTCCGGCCCGCCGTGCCTGCGGTACCTGGTCGGCCCGCCGGACCGGGTGCAGCGGCCCGGCCCCGGTCGGTGGCGGACGGCTCCAGGGGCGTGGAGCCGTGCGCCAGCAGCTCGGAGATGCGGTCCGGTGACACCGGCCGGGAGTACAGCCAGCCCTGGCCGGTGTCGCAGCCGATCCGGCGCAGCCGGGTGGCCTGGGACGAGGTCTCCACGCACTCCGCGGTGACCGTCAGACCCAGCCGGTGGGCGAGCTGGACCATCGCCTCGACGATGACCTCGTCGGCCGGGTTCGGCGGCCGTACGGCGCCCGACGCGGCCCCGCCGGTGTCCCGGCCGTTCCCCGGAGCCTCCTCGCCGGAGGCGGCGGGGGAGCCGCCGTCGCCGTCGTCGTCGTACTGGAAGCCGCGCACGAAGGACCCGTCCAGCTTCAGCGCGTCGACCGGCAGGCGGCTGAGGTAGGCCAGGTTCGAGTAGCCGGTGCCGAAGTCGTCGATGGCGATGCGCACCCCCATCTCCGACAGGGCGTGGAGGGTCTGCAACGGGCGGCCCGCCGAGCCCATCACGTCCGACTCGGTGAGCTCCAGCTGGAGCAGCCCCGGCGCGAGCCCGGTCTCGGCGAGGATCGCGGCGACGTCCGCGACCAGATCGCTGTCCCACACCTGACGGACCGCCACATTCACGCTGACGAAGATCGGTTGCTCGCCGGGGCGTTCGAGCTGCCAGCGGCGGGCCTGGCGGCAGGCGGCGGCCAGGATCCAGCGGCCGAGCGGGACGATCGCGCCGTCCTCCTCGGCGAGCGCGATGAACCGATTCGGCGTCAGCATGCCGAACTGCGGGTGGTTCCAGCGGATCAGCGCCTCGACGCCGTGCAGCCGGTCGTCCGCCATGCCGACCAGCGGCTGGTACTCGAGCACGAACTCGCCGCGCTCGATGGCCGGTCGGAGGGTGGCGGCGAGGGCCTGGCGGGTCATGCGGGTGGCGTTGCGCTCGGGGTCGAAGAGGGTCCAGCGGGACTTGCCGTCCTCCTTGGCCCAGTAGAGCGTGGTGTCGGCCGCCTGCATCAGGGCGGTCGCCGTGGTCCCGTCGGCGTGCCGCTCGACGACGCCGATCGACGCCGACAGGAACAGCCGGCGGCCCGACAGGTCGAAGGGTGCCTGGAGGGCGGTGAGGACGGACTCGGCGAGGTCGGCGAGCTGGTCGGTGCCGGTCGAGTCCTCGACGAGCAGGGCGAACTCGTCCCCGCCGAGCCGCGCCACCAGCGGGGCGCCCGACCTCGCGAACCCGGCCTCCCCGGCGCAGCGCGTCAGCCGTTCGGCCACGGCCGCGAGCAGCTGGTCGCCGACGTGGTGGCCGAGGGTGTCGTTGACCGCCTTGAACCCGTCGAGGTCCAGGTAGCACAGCCCGACCCGGCCGGTGCCGCCCAGTTCGTACGACTCCGGCTCCAGCGCGGCCGTCAGGCGCTCGAAGAACAGGGTGCGGTTGGGCAGCCGGGTGACCGCGTCGTGCATCTGCAAGTGCCGCAGCCGGGCCTGGAGTTCGCGGCGGGCGCTGATGTCGGCCACGGACAGCAGGACGGCCCGGGTGCTGCCGGGCAGCGGCTCCACGGTGATCTGCGCCCACAGGGAGCCGCCGTCGGGCTGCTTGATGCGGCGGGTGCAGCGCAGCCGGGTCTCGCCGCCGCCGAGCACCTCGCGGTAGGCGTGCCAGGTGCGGGTGTCGGAGGACAGGTCGACCAGGTCGGCGGCGGACAACCCGGTCAGGGTGTTCGGCGCGGTGTTGAGGAGGGCGCCGAACGTCCTGTTCGCGCCGGTGACCACGCCGTCGCGGTCCAGGACGGCCATCGCGAGGGGCGCGGCGGCGAACGCCGTGCGGAACGGGTCGTGGGATCCGGAGGCGGGTCCGGAGGCGGGTCCGGTGGCGGGTCCGGTGGCGGGTCCGGAGACGGGCTGGGCGGACGACCCGGAGGTGGGCGGGGTGGCGGGTCCGGAGGTGAGCAGAGCGGAGGGCTCGGTCGAGGGCCCGGCGGAGGACTCGGTAGAGGGTCCGGCTGAAAGCCCGACGGAAGGTCCGGCGGAAAGCCCGGCGGAGAGCCCGACGGCGGGTCCGGCTGAAAGCCCGGTGGAGGGTCCGGCGGGAGGCGGGGGACAGGGCTCGGCGGAGGGGCCCGTGGCCGTGCCGGAGGCCAGGGCGGCACCGGCACCCGGGGACGCCGTGGTGTCACTGTCTGTGATGGTCGGCCGGACGGGGTCTGCCGCGGGCGCCGGCCCTTCGGACGTTCCGCTCACCGCTCGCTCCCGCAGTGCAGTCGTTCTCGGTCCGTGCAGGAAAGTGTGCCGATCATAGAGGCTGATCCTGGGCTCTTTCAGCGACTCGGCGAGGACGGGGACGGACCGGTACCCCTGCCAGATCGTTTCTGCCCGCCATTGGACGGGTTCTTCGGCTGCCGGATCGGTTGTGACGTTCCGTGAGTGTTTCGGGGTGTCGCGCCCGTCCTGGCCGTGCCGCGTCACCCTCTCGCACCGTGCTCACCCTTCCGGTGCAGACAAACAGGGCATAGCTCATATACCTCCCACAGGCTGGGTGCGGTGTTCCGCGAAGTTTCCGCGACGTTCCGCGAACCGCAACCGGAGGTCCCTGTGCCGCGTCAGCTTCCCCTCAAGGGGCTCGCCGCCGTGGGCACCACCATGTCGGCGCTGATCGCGACCTCCCTGATCAACGGCCCCTCCGCCGCCGGGCCCCTCGGCGTCTCCCCGTGCGCCCTGCACCGTACCGACGCGCACCACTCGGAGGGCCTGGACACCTGGAACACCGCGTACCGGCGCCCGGACCGGCCACTGGACGCCGTGCTGGTCTTCCTGTCCTTCCCGGACTCCGAGCCGAGCACCACCCCGTCCCAGCTGACCGCCGATCACTTCCCGGCCACCAGCAGCTTCTTCGAGAGTGCCTCCTACGGCAGGACCACCGTCCGCCCGCACCCGCTGGCCCACTGGATCCGGATGCCGCGGCCGTCCGTGTCGTACGCCATACGGCGTGACTGGGACGCCGGTGAGCGCGCCGCCTACCTGCGGGACGCGCTCAGGGTGTCCGACCCGGTGGTCGACTTCTCCCGCTACGACATCGTGTACTTCGTGGCCGACCCGGATGCGCCCGGCGTGGACTCCGACGCGACCAAGGTCGTCAACCTGGACACCCCGCTGCAAGCGGACGGCACGGACATCCGGCGTGTCGTGACGGTCTTCGAGCAGCACCCGCCCGACCGTCTGGTCCTCGCCCACGAGACGGGCCACGTCTTCGATCTGCCCGACCTCTACCACCGGCCGGCGGACGGCAAGGGGGACTGGGACACCTACGTCGGCGACTGGGACCTGATGGGCAGCCAGTTCGGCCTGTCCCCGGACCTGTTCGCCTGGCACAAGTGGAAGCTGGGCTGGCTGGAGCCGCGCCAGGTGGCCTGCGTACGCGGCACCCGCCCGACCCGCCTGGCCATCGAGCCGCTGTCGTCCCCCAGCCCGCCTCCCCGGACCGGCCTCACGGGCCTCACCGGCCTCCCTGACGGCCGGAACCCCGCCCCGGCCCCCGCCGTCCCCGAGGTGAAGCTCGCGGTGGTCCGCACCGGCACGGACAGCGCGCTCGCCTTCGAGGGACGGGCGGCGGAGGGCAACGACCTCGCGAACTGCCGGGAAGGGGTCCTGGTGTACCGGGTGCACGGCGGTACGGCGTCCGGCGATGGCCCTATCGAGGTGATCGACGCGCACCCGCGCACGGAGGCCTGCTGGGAGACCTCGGTCTACCCGCCGCTGGCCGACGCCCCGGTGTCCCCGGGCCAGACGTTCACGGTGCCGGACGACGGGGTGCGGGTGACGGTCGGGGCACGCACGGCGGCGGGGGAGTGGCCGGTGACGATCACGCCGTGACGGCCACACCGTGACGATCACGCCGTGACGTTCAGGACACACTCACCGGAGCGAGATGCGCCCACCCCCCAAGACACGCCCACGATCCCGACCTCAAGGGGGGTGTGGGTGGGCGAAGCCCCCCACAACGCGCGGCAAAGCCGCGCAAAAACAGAGATGGCGAGACCGGTTCGCGCTTTCCGCGAACATGCCTCGCCATCGTCATCGTGCGCCGCCAGGGACTCGAACCCCGGACCCGCTGATTAAGAGTCAGCTGCTCTAACCAACTGAGCTAGCGGCGCGTGCTGACGTTGTAGACATTAGCACCCAGGTCCGGGGGAGGAAAAATCGATATCGCCGGGGCGGCCCGGCACGGCGGCTCACACCGGATCGGCGGTCTCCGCCCCCTCGGACACACCGCGCAGGAGGTCCCGCCCGTACTCGACCATCTTCTTCGCGTAGTCCTCGGTCCACTCGGCCCGCTCGGCGATGTCCGCCGGGGTCAGCCGGTCGAAGCGGCGCGGATCGGCGAGCTGGGCGGCCGCCATGGCCTGGAACTCCACGGCACGGTCGGTGGCGGCGCGGAAGGCCTGCGTCAGCTCGGTGGCGCGGCTCAGCAGCGCCCGCGGGTCGTCGATCGACTCGAGGTCGAAGAAGTGCTCGGGGTCGTCGGCCGCGGCCGTCGGCTCGAAGAGCAGGGGCGCGGGGCGTAGCCGCGGTGCGTTGCGACGCGGCGTGGGCTCCGCCATGTCGTGTCCTCCTCGTACGGTTCGTCCATGCGTGGGGCTCCGCCTGGGGGGACGGGCACCATCTATTGTCCCGCGATGCGCAAGTAGGCGATTCGGTCTTCCACGGGGGATTGCCATCGGGGCTCGGGTTGTGGGGTTCGCCGGGGGCGGTGGGGGCCGGTCGCGCAGTTCCCCGCGCCCCTTCAGGGGGTGGTCAGGGTTTGTGGGGTACGCGGTGTTCGGTCAGGCGGGCCAGTACGGCGTGGTTCGCCTCCCAGCCGTCCGGGAACTTCGCCGTCACCCCCAGCTGCACCGGCTCCGTCGACGGATGGTCGTCCAGGAGATCGGCCACCCCCGCCCGGCACACCACCACGCACGCGTGCCGGTGCCGGGAGGCCAGGACGCACAGGCGTCCCGTCTCCAGGTGGAACGCCGTCGCGTCGGGCCGCCCGGACAGCGGGTGCAGGACGACCGTCACGTCGTACTCCCGGCCCTGCAGACGGTTGGCCGTGTCGACGGTGACCCCGGACGCGCCCAGCCCGGCCAGGGCGGCACGGACCGCCGCCGCCTGGTCCCGGTGCGCCGTCCCCACGGCGATACGGTCCGCGGTCAGCGGGGCGGGCTCCGCCGAGCGCTCCGATGTCGTCACGCCCCCGCGGTCCAGCAGCCGCCGTACCACCGTCGCCACCGCCCGCACCGCCTCCGGATCGGTGCGCGGGGTGTGCCGGGCGGGCAGCTCCAGCAGGCCCCACCCGGATTCCGCGGCCTCGTCGATCACCCGGTCCGGGCCCGACCCGTCCGACGCGCCCGAGAAACGCAGCCGGCGGTCACCGGGGCCGGTGCCGCTGCGGAACCGCGTGTACGGGTAGAACGCGTCGGAGACGAGCGGCGCGGCGGACGCCGGGAGCCGCCAGGACACCGGCAGCCGGTGCTGCGGCAGCCGCGGGTTGTGCGCCAGCAGCGTCGACACGGCGGACGCCGACGGGTCGTACGACAGCCCCGCCCACTGCTCGCCGCCCACGATGGAGAACGGGTCCAGCTGGCCCGGGTCGCCGACGAACAGGGCCCGCTCGAACAGCCCGGCCACGGCGAGCAGCGCGTCGGAGCGCATCTGGTACGCCTCGTCGACGATCGCGTGCCGCCACGGCTCGTCCACCCTGACGTGCGCCCACTTCGCGGCCGTGGACACGACGACCGGGATCCCGGCCAGGTCGGCCGCCTTGGGCGACTTGCGGACCTGCGGCAGGTCGTCCAGCGCCTTGTCGTACGGATCGGCGTCGCTGCTGTGCAGCCGGCCGACGGGCAGGCCGGGTTCCTTCTCGGCGAGACGGAGGACGAGGTCGTCGACCTGCGCGTTGGTCTGCGCGACCACCATGAGCGGGCGGCCCGCCGCGGCCAGTTCGAGCGCGGTGCGCACCACGAGGGTGGACTTCCCGGCGCCGGGAGGCGAGTCGACGACGACGCCGCGGGCCGTGCCGTGCAGGGTGTCGTGGAGGATCGCCGCCGTCGCCCGCCCCGCCGCAGCACCGGGATCAAGATCGGCCGCGGGGCCCGGGGAAGGGGCGCCGGTGGCGGCGGGCGGCTCGGGTGTCGTCACAGCAGGTCCTCCTCGGTCGGCGGATCGGCCGCCTCCGGCATCGCCGCCGCCTCGCCGGGCGGCCCGCCGTGGGTCCACGGGGTGTTCTCCGGGTCGGGCAGCTTCGCGCCGCCGCGCTGGTCGTGCTCGAACAGCGTGAAGCAGACCCGGTCGCCCTTCTCCGGTACGGAACCCGCCTCGGGCTCCTTGCCCCGGCCCATCTTGTCGAGGATCCGCAGCACGACCACGCCCTCGGCCTCCAGGCCGGCGAACTCCGCGGTCTGCGGCCGGCCGCCCAGCGAGCGGTACACCTTGATCCGCTCCCCGAGATGCGGCCGGTCGTCGGTGCGGACGGTGACCAGCGGCCGCGGGCTGGGGCGCCTGCCCTCGCTGTACGCCATGACGGCGTCGACGACCTCGCCCGCGAACGCCTCCCCGGCCAGCCGCCGTCCGGCCATCACCAGCGGGTCGTCGAGCGCCTCCTGGGCGTCCAGGCGGGCCTGTTCGCGCTCGCGCGCGGCCAGCTTGTTCGCCGCGGTGACCGCGTCGTCGCGGCGCGGCTGCGGGGGTTCGCCCGCGAGCACGCGGTCGCGGTGCGCGGTGAACGACCACCGGTCCCGCGTCCACCGGTCGGGCACGTGCGCGCCCTCCGGCAGCGCGCGCAGCAGGTCGATGCCGTGCCACACCGCCCGCCAGGTGGGCAGCGTACGGCTCTCGACCAGGTCGCGGATCTCGCGCTCGGCGACGGTGAGCGCGGCGAGGCGGCGGTCGGCGGCCAGACCGTCCTCGGCGGCGGCGAGGGCGGTGCGGGCGCGGTCGTAGCGCTCGAGCGCCGGGGCGAGCAGCTTGTTGTCGAACGCCGGGTCGGTGGCCGGGCCCGCGGGCGGGCAGATCAACTGGCCGTCCTCGCGGCCGCCGGAGGCCCGCTCCAGCTCGGCCCGCAGCGCGGCCTCGGCGCCGCTGCCCGCGGCACCGCCGGGCGGATCGATCCAGGCGAGCAGGGCGCCCAGGTGCTGGTCCTCCAGGCTGGACTGCCCGGTGGTCCAGTGCCGGCCCAGCACGTCCGTCAGGGCGAGCAGCAGCGACGAGCCGGGCACCCGGGCCCGCTCGCCGAAATGGGTCAGCCAGCGTCCCAGCAGCGGGACCCGGGGCGGCGCCGGGTACGGGGTCTCGGGGTCCTGTTCGGCGGTGCGGCGGAACCGCATGGAGCGGCCCAGCAGCCGGACGAAGTCGGCGCCCGCGCGGCTCGGCACGATCAGCTGCGGCGCGTCCGCGCACAGCTCGACCTCCACCTTGACCCGTCTGCCGGTCTCCGGGTCGGCCTCGGTGCGCTCGGCCGCCTCCACCGACGCGGCGAGGTCGTCGATGTACGGCAGGACGATGTCGGCGAGTTCGGCGAGGAACGCGAACCGCAGGTCACGGTCGCGTGGCTGCGGTACGACGAGCAGGCGCGGCGCGTCCCGGTCGGTGCCGACGAGCGCGCCCAGCGGGGCACCGGCCTCGCCCGCGGTGGTGAGGGGCACGAACACCAGGGGCCGTTCCGACAGATGCCGGTGCCGGACGGTCGCGGCGGGCTGCGCGCGGCCGCTGCGGACGGCCTCCATACGGCCCAGGGCGGCGATCAGCGACACGCGGCCACCTCCGGGCGGACGGCCGCACCGGAGCCGCTGCCGGAGGCGTCACCGTCGGCCCCGCCGGAGCCTGCGTACGCCAGGGCCTCCGCGCGCAGGGCGGCCGCGCGGCGCAGGGCCGCCACCGCCGGGTCGGCGGGATCGCCCGCCGTGCCGTGCGCGGCGGCCAGCACGTCCTCGACCGTCGTCAGCCCGCCCAGCTCGGCGCGCACCGCGCGCCCCAGGGCGGTCACCGCACCGGCCGCGCGGGAGCGGGTGCGGCAGTGGAAGGCCAGCTCGCAGGCGGCCAGGCAGTCGGGTGCGTACGCGGCCGGGACCGACTCGACGGCGGCGTCCAGCTGGGCGGGCGGCAGGTCGGGGGAGAAACAGGTGCCCTCGGGCAGGGCGTCGGCGATGTCCTGCACGCGCGTGAGGCGCCCCAGCTGGCGGGCGGTCACCGCCCGCTGCTTGCGCACGTCGACCGCGGAGGCGGTGGGCAGGTTGGAGAAGTCCCTGGGGCACACCAGCAGGACGCGCGTGCGGACCCGCGGCGCCGGGTCCAGCCGCGCGGCGACCTGCTCGAGCGCGAGCACGTACACCGCCGACTGGCGGGCGGCGGCGCCCACCTTCGCCGGGTCGGCGGAGCCGTCCAGCATCGGGAACGACTTGATCTCCACGACCGTCCAGCTGCCGTCCGGGTGCACCACCACCGCGTCCGGCTCCAGGAAGGCCGGCGAACCCGCCACGTCCAGTGCGACCATCGGATGGTCCAGCAGCGTCCAGTCGCCCGTCTCCGCGGCCTCGCGCAGCGCCATCGCCGTACGCGCCGTACGGCCCTCGAAGCCCGCCGCGGTCAGGTCGGGCACGTACGCCCGCGTCGGCGGCCCGGCGGACGGGTCGAGCCGCTCGTGCGCCAGGCGCAGCAGCTCGGCGCCGCCGTCGGCCTTGACCTTCGCCTCGAACGCGTTGCCCCGGGTGAGGGCGAACTGGGACTGCCCGAAGGCGGCGGGGGAGCCCAGCGCGTCCGCCAGCCTCCCCTTGTCCACCCCGGCGCCGTCCAGGAGGGCGCGCCGCCGGCAGCCCGGGTTCGCGGCGAGCGCCGCGAGGGCCCGCGCGTCCAGCGCCCTGGCCGGTACGGCGGGGCCGCCGCGCAGCTCAGTGAGCTGCTGCCGCAGCCTCTTCCCCGGCGTCTCGGGCAGCGGCTCCGGCACCGGCTCCGACGTCGGCCTCGGTACCGGTGCTGGACTCGCGCTGCCGTGGAAAACGTTCACCCGCGGCAGTCTGGCATCCGCCACTGACAATGGGGGAGCCCGTGCCGGAAGGGGCGGGTGCGAAGCGTGTGACGACCTGCCCGCGCACCGCCTCCGCGACGCCCCTCACCCGCGGCGCGAGCAGCAGTCCGACACCCATCACGGCCACGCCCGCGACGGCGTCGAGGAAGTAGTGGTTGGCGGTGCCCATGACCACGATCGCGGTCAGCAGCGGGTAGGCGACACCCGCCGCCTTCGTCAGGCGCGTACCGCCGTGGCGCCACAGCATGACGCCGCACCACAGCGCCCAGCCGACGTGCAGGCTCGGCATGGCGGCGTACTGGTTCGTCATGCCGCCCAGGCCCCGCGGCGCGCTGGCCTGGCCGCCCCACCAGCCGTACGCGCTGTACTGGGCCATCGTGTCGACGAAGCCGTGACCCGCGTCCAGCAGCCGGGGCGGGCAGGTGGGCAGCAGGGTGAAACCGATCAGTCCTATGAACGTGGACGTCATCAGCCAGGTGCGGGCCGTGCGGTAGACCGCCGTCCGGCGCCGGAACAGCCAGACCAGGATCGCGGGCGTGACCAGGTAGTGCAGCGACGCGTACCAGAAGTCCGCCGGCACACCGAGCCACGCCTCGTGCGTGAACAGGCGGTTGAGCGGGTGCTCGGCGTTGAGGTGCAGGGCCTGCTCGAAGCGCAGGATCGCCGTGCCGTGGTCGACGGCGCTCGAGACGTCGCCCCTGGCCAGCAGCCGGCCCGCCGAGTAGCAGGCGTACACCAGGAGGATCAGCGGAAGCTCGGTCCACCAGCGCAGCCGGGTCCACCGGCCCGTCTCGGCGCCGGGTGTCTCGGTCTGCGGCATCCGGTCTTCCTCCCCCTTCTCCTCCGCCCCGCTCCGTGGGCCGGTCGTGTCACCTTATGCGGTCGGCCCACGGGCCGGTGCGGGGCTTCGGCACAGACCTGCGCGGGGCTCCCGCACGGGTGTGCGCGGCGCCTCCGCACGAACCTGTGCCGTGTGCTCCGGCACTGAGAGACGCCGGGACCGCGCGCGGGGTTGCCCCCGCCGGTGCGATCGCGATCGCCCCCTGCCCGGTGAGCGATGATGGAAGGGCTCCGTTTCCGTTTTCTCCCCTCCCGCCCGTCCCCGCTCCGCCCCGAAAGGCCCGTTCCCATGGCACCGCGCATCCTGCTGGCTCGGCACGGACAGACCTCCTGGTCCGTGTCCGGCAAGCACACCGGCAGGACCGACATATCCCTGCTCGAAGAAGGCCGGCGCGGCGCGAAGCTGCTGGGTGAGCGGCTGCACCGGGCGCCGTTCGACGGCCTGCCCGGCGTCGAGGTGCGCACCAGCCCGCTCTCCCGCGCGCGGGAGACCTGCTCGCTCGCCGGGTTCGGCGACCGGGCCACCGAGTGGGACACGCTGATGGAATGGGACTACGGCGCCTACGAGGGCATGACCCCGTGCGACATACAGGACATCCGCCCCGGCTGGTTCATCTGGCGTGACGGCGTCCCCGGCGGCGAGAGCCTCGGCCAGGTCACCGCCCGCGCCGACGAGGTGGTCTCCTGGGCCCGCGCCGCCGACCGTGACGTGCTGGTCTTCGCCCACGGGCACATCCTGCGCTCCATCGGCGCACGCTGGCTGGGCCTCCCGCTGGACTTCGCGGCCCGTATCCGGCTCAACCCGACGTCCCTGTCGGTGCTCGGCTGGGCCTACGGCGAACCGGCCATCGAGAGCTGGAACGACCTCGGTCACCTCGAGGTGTGACGGCGCCCACTCGGGCCGGTTCTGTTGTGTTGCTCACGGCCGTGCCGCCGGTTCGGGTGTGACGCCGGTTCGGTCGTGACGCCGGTTCAGGGGTACCGCCGGTTCGGGGCGGGTGCCGTTCCGTGCGCGCGCCGTCCGGACCGGGTGCCGTTCAGGCCAGGTGGGGCAGTTCCGTGTGGCGTTCCAGGAACTCCGGCACGCCCGAGGCGCGCCGGTGCGGCTGCAGGACCCGGGCGGTGCCCGCGAGCATCGTGTGGATGCGGGACGACTGCACCTGCTCCATGAGCCCGAGGACCCGCAGACCGGCCGCCGCCGCCTCGTCGGGACGGCCCGCGCGCGCGAGGTCGTCGGCCAGCTGAGCCGTGTAGAGGGCCGTGTTGCGGGCGAAGTGGGGGTGCTGGAGGACGACGGCGCGACGCGTGTGGCGGGCGGCGCGCGGCCACTCGCCCAGCGTCGACCAGCACTGCGCCTCCAGGCCCGCCAGTTCGGCGTCGCCGTAGAAGGTCATCCACTCGGGGTCGGCCTCCGAGGGGCCCCGCTCGAAGAGTGCCTTCGCGCGCGTGAGGGCCTGCTCGCAGGCGGTGCGGTCGGCGAGTCCCGCCCAGCCGGCCGCCTCGCGCAGCGCCAGCAGCGACATCAGGTACGCCGAGCCCAGCGGGCGTGCGATCCGCTGGGCGGCCTGCGCCGCCCGTACCGCCTCGCGGGGACGGCCGGCGTCGCGCGCGAGGGACGCGGTGTTGCAGAAAGCGTGCGCCTCCAGGGCGTCGTCCCCGGTCATCCGGGCGGTCGCCAGTGCCTCCGCGTAGTGCGAGCGCGCGTCGTCGAAGCGGCCCGAGTCGTGCGCCAGCCATCCCACCGAGACGGCGAGTTCACCGGCGCCCGAGTGGAGCCGGTCCGCGGTGGCGCGGCGGGTCGCGCCAGCGTCGAGCAGCGCGTACGCGGTGCGCAGCGGGGCGGCGGCACGCCGGTAGAGGCCGTCGGCGCCGTGCCGGTCGTCGAGCAGCCGGATCCTGCGGACGGCCTCCTCGACGGCGGCGGCCTCGCTCGTCCCGGGACGCGGCGCCCGGTCCGCCGCGGCGGCGTCCTGGACGAGACCGAGGGGGCCGAGGCCCAGGGGGGCCAGCGCGGCGGCCACCGTGGCGCCGCCGCCGGTCATGAATGCGCGACGCAGCACGTCGCTCTCCTCGTGGCTCTCGTACGTGCCGTACGGCACGTACGGGGTGTGGGGGGTGGGTGGGTCCTTCACGTCGTCGTGCGGGTTCTGGATGTCATACGGCTCGTACGGCCCCGGTGTCTCATCCGTGCCGGGAGCGGCCGGCCGTCCCGGCGGGCGGGCCGGGCGGCCCCGGACCGACGAGCGGGGCGCGAAGCCCAGGTCGGTGAGCGTGCGATCAGGGAACATGTGCAGGAACACCCGTTCGTACGCATAGTTGGGGCAGCGGATCTCACCCGCCTCGACCCGGCCGATGTAGCGCGCGTCACAGCTGACCTGCTCGCCGATCTCGCGCGCGGCCCGTCGTACCAGCGCGGCGAACTCGGCCGGTGAGCGCGGCCCGCGCGCCTGCCGGAAGGCGAGATTGGGCCGGGCCGGACGGCCGGGCTGTGACGAGGTCTCCGTTGACGACGCCATGGCCAGGTCCTCTCGTGCGAACCGTCGAACCACGCCGGACGCGGGGTGAGTTCGTCCGTGTGACCCCGACCCCTCCGGCGGGCAAGAACGTACCCGGTACGCAGGGTGTGTCATGCGAGGTTTAGCTACAAAACGGATATGTCACCCGGGATCTGCCATGAAGTGCCATTCTTTACGGCTGACATGTGCCGTTGCCGTTGACGCCGCCGGGCGTTGAACGGCGTGGACCGGGAGCCGCCCGACTCCCGCGCCGTTCGTCGGAACGGTATTCCGCGGTGGAGGCCGGAATGGACAGCAGCAAGGACCCTTGTACGCAGCTGCGCACGGCGGCGCCGCCCGAGTGCGACCTCGTGACGGTGCCCGCCCGGCAGGGCCTGGAGGCCGTCGACATCCTGCGGCGCGGCAGTGCCGAGGCGGTGGGGCCGGTGCTGCACGACGACGGGTGCGACACGCTCGGCTTCGTGGTGCCCGCGGGCACCGCGGAGGCGTGGGACCTGCCGGGCAGCACCTGTACGGGGACCGACGGCCGGGGGATGCGGGTCGCGGTCCCCTCCGTGCCGTCCCGGGGGGCGGGGTGGCTGCTGCCGCCCGATACGGCGGACCCGGCGACGGATCCGGCCGACCTGCGCCGTGCGCTGGGTGAGGCGGCGCGGCTGATCGAGGCGGCCGACGGTCATCGCTGACGGTTTGCCGGGCCGGCCACCACCGACGGTCCGCTGGGTCGGCTCTGGGAGTCTCGCCCCCGCCGCCCCTACCCGTACCCGACCCCAGGGGCTCCGCCCCTGGAACCCCCCGAGGGGCTCCGCCCCTGGAACCCCGACCGGGGGCTGCGCCCCCGACCCCCCGCGGGCTGCGTCCCTCAACCTCCCGGGGCCGCGCCCCCGGACCCCGCCGACGGCGGTGGGGGGCGGGCTGGATCGCGGGAGGGGGGTGGGGGCTGGGAGGATGGAGGGGTGGGAAAGTCCAGGGGTGGTGGTCGGCGGCGGCAGGTGGGGGTCGAGGCCGTGGTCGAAGAGGTCGACGGGGGGCTTGCCGAGCTGGTGCCCGATCGGGACCGGGCGCGGGGCTGGACGCTGTTCGTCGACGGGGCGCCGCAGTCCTACGTCGATCTCGACGAGCCGGACCGGCTCGAGTTCGAGTACCAGCGGTGGTTCGGGCACGTCGTCGATCTCGTCGCACCGGCCGGCCGGCCCGTGCACGTCGTGCATCTCGGCGGCGGGGCCCTCACCCTCGCCCGGTACGTCGCCGCCACCCGGCCCCGCTCCACCCAGCTGGTCGTCGAGCGGGACGCCGCGCTCGTACGGCTGGTGCGGCGGGAGCTGCCGCTCGATCCCGGTGCCCGGATCCGGGTGCGGTCGGCCGACGCGCGCGACGGGCTCGCCAAGGTGCCCGACGGGTGGGCCGACCTCGTCGTCTCCGACGTGTTCAGCGGGGCCCGCACCCCCGCCCACCTCACCTCCACCGAGTTCCTCGACGAGGTCCGCCGCGCCCTGAAACCGGGCGGCGTCCACGCGGCCAACCTCACCGACGGGCCGCCGCTGGCCCATCTGCGCGGTCAGATCGCCACCGCCGCCGCCCGTTTCACCGAACTCGCCCTGATCGCCGACCCGGCCGTCCTGCGCGGCAAGCGCTTCGGCAACGCCGTGCTCGTCGCCTCCGACCTGCCCCTGCCCCTCACCGAACTCACCCGCCGCGCCGCCTCCGACCCGCACCCCGCCCGGGTCGAACACGGCACGTCCCTCACCGACTTCACCGGCGGCGCCCGTCCCGTCACCGACGAGGCGGCGGTCGCCTCCCCGGCCCCGCCGCCCTCCGCGTTCCGCTGACCGGTACTGGTGCCGCGGCAGGCAACGTTCGCCCCGTCGCGACGCCCGGCACTCCCCCAAGCTCTTCGAGCAGGGGGGACCCCCAGAGAGCACGCACCGGACGCCGCTCCTTCACGGGCAAACATTGCCTGCCGCGGCACTAGTAGTTGCCGACCTCGACATGGGGTGGGCCGTCGTGCCAGGCGCAGATCACCGACACCTTGTCCGTGCCCGACGTGAACTCCACCCGGATCCACGTCGCCGTCTTCCACACCTGCATCGACCATCCGCTCTTCGGGGACGCCGAGACGAGAGTCGCGTCGGCCGTGCCGAGGTCGAAGACCACCCGGCCGCCGGCGGTGTCCGAGCTCTGCACCTGGCCCGAGGCCGTCGCCGAAGGCTTCGGAGCGGGACTGCCCGACGCCGGGCCGGTGGGGGTGGAGGAGGCGCTCGCCGTCCGGCGGGTGACGGTGGGGGAGGCGGTGGGGGTTTGCTTCGCGGCCTTCGAGGGGCGGGCCCGGGCCGTCGCGGAGACCAGCGGCTCCGGCGAGTTCGCCTCGGCCGCCGCGATGGGCAGGGCGCGCGGCGGGTCGTAGGCCGTACCCGCCATCACCGTGTGCACACCCCACCACGACAGCGTGACCGCCGCGCCCGTGGCGAGCGACCATGCGAGTACGTGTACGAGTCCTCTGCGCATCGCGGACCATATTGCCTCACCCGCACCACCGCTCGCACACGTCCTGCGGACGACCGCCACAAGTCCGCCACAGCGCCGGGTCGCGACGCCCACTGCGTAGGCACATGCCCCGAGTTGTCCACAGGTCGCGGCTGTGCGTCGGCCGTATGGCGTACGGTGCGGCGCATGGCAAGTGTGCTCGTCGTCGAGGACGACCAGTTCGTACGCTCGGCGCTCATCAGGCATCTCACCGATGCCACCCACACCGTGCGCAGCGTCGGCACGGCGCTCGAAGCGCTGCGCGAGGTCGCCCATTTCCGCTTCGACGTGGTCATCCTGGACCTCGGTCTGCCCGATCTCGACGGCTCCGAGGCGCTGAAGATGCTGCGCGGCATCACCGACGTGCCCGTCATCATCGCCACCGCCCGCGACGACGAGACGGAGATCGTGCGGCTGCTCAACGCCGGCGCGGACGACTACCTCACCAAACCGTTCTCCGTCGAGCATCTGTCCGCGCGCATGGCGGCCGTGCTCCGCCGGTCCCGCGCCGCCGCCGGGGACGATCCGCCGTCCAGCGTGATACGCGTCGGCGGACTCACCGTCGACCCGCTGCGCCGCCAGGCCGAACTGGACGGCAGCCGGCTCGATCTGACGCGCCGCGAGTTCGACCTGCTCGCCTTCCTCGCCGGACGGCCCGGCGTCGTCGTCGCGCGCCGCGAGCTCCTCGCCGAGGTGTGGCAGCAGTCCTACGGCGACGACCAGACCATCGACGTCCATCTGTCCTGGCTGCGCCGCAAACTGGGCGAGACCGCCGCCCGGCCGCGCTATCTGCACACCCTGCGCGGTGTCGGTGTGAAGCTGGAGCCGCCCGGCGGACTGGAGCCGACCCGATGAGATGGGCCCTGGTCAAGGTCTGCCTGGCCGTCACCACCATGGTCGTGGTCGCCTTCGCGGTGCCGCTCGGCCTGGTCGTCAAGGAGATGGCCCGCGACCGCGCCTTCTCCAACGCGGAGCGGCAGGCCGCCGCGGTCGCGCCCGCGCTGTCCATCACCACCGACCGCGACCAGCTGGACCGGGTCGTCGCATCGGCCGGTTCGGACGCCGGGGTGTCGGTGCACATCCCCGCGAGCGACGACGGAACCGTGGCCGCCGTCGAGATCGGCAAGCGGCGCGCGGCCACCAAGGACATCGCGACCGTACGGCGTCTCGGCCGCGCCTCCACCACCGAGGTGCCCGGCGGCTCCACCCTGCTCCAGCCGGTCGCGCTGAGCAGCGGCACCGCCGTCGTCGAGGTGTACGTCCCGGAGGCCGAGGTCAGCAACGGTGTGGGCACGGCCTGGGCGGTGCTCGCCGGTGTCGGTGTCGCGCTGATCCTCGGCTCGGTGGCCGTCGCCGACCGGCTCGGCGTACGGATGGTGCAGCCCGCCCAGCGGCTCGTCGAGGGCGCGCACGAACTGGGCGAGGGGAAGCTGGGGGCACGGGTGCCCGAAGAAGGACCGAAGGAACTGCGGCTGGCCGCCGAGGCGTTCAACTCGATGGCCGACCAGGTCGTCCAACTGCTCGCCAACGAGCGGGAACTGGCCGCCGATCTCTCCCACCGGCTGCGCACCCCGCTGACCGTGCTGCGGCTCAACGCCGCCTCCCTCGGCGACACCCCCGTCGCCGAGCAGACCCGCGCCGCGGTCGCCAAGCTGGAGGGCGAGGTCGACACCATCATCCGTACCGCCCGCGAGGCCAAACCGCAGACCGCCGCCGTGGGCGCGGGCGCCGGCTGCGACGTGGCCGAAGTGGTGCGCCAGCGCATGGAGTTCTGGTCGGCGCTCGCCGAGGACGAGGGCCGCAAGTGGCGGGTGGCCGGGGTCGACCGGCCGGTCCGGGTACCGGTGGCCCGCGCCGATCTCGCCGCCTCCCTCGACGCGCTGCTCGGCAACGTCTTCCGGCACACCCCCGAGGGCACCGCCTTCGCGGTCGACGTGCACAACGCCGAGGACGCGGTGATCGTGCTGGTCTCCGACGCCGGACAGGGCATACCCGACCCGGATGCGGCCATGGCCCGCGGCAGCGGCAGCGGGCAGGCCGGCTCGACCGGACTCGGCCTCGACATCGTGCGCAGACTCGCCGAACAGACCGGCGGCGACGTACGGATCGGCTCCTCCGTGCTGGGCGGCACCGAGGTGCGGATCTGGATCCAGCTGGACGGCCGCAAGACCGCCGGACGGGGTCACCGAGGGGCGGTGCGCAGGCGCCGGACGGGCGGATTGGTCTCGACCTTTAATCGATCCCGATCCCTTCCTTAAGCGCACCCTAAGACCTTCGAACCCCGTCTGGAACAGGCGTTTTGCCCGTTTCCCGGGCGCTAGCGTGCTGCCGTACCGCACCCCCGGCGGACCCCAGCGAACGGCGAAGGCAGGCACCCGATGAGCACGCACCGGCGCAGCATCAGTGGCAGGAACAAGGTGATCGGCAGCGTGGTCGCCGCGGCCGTCGTCGGCGGTGGCGCCCTGCTGCTCACCGGTACGGCGAACGCCGCCGGCGTCGGCGCCGCGTACACCAAGACCAGCGACTGGGGCACCGGTTACACGGCGCAGTACGTCGTCACGAACAACAGCGGCTCCACCGAGAAGGACTGGACGCTGGAGTTCGACCTCCCCTCCGGCAACAAGATCAGCTCGCTGTGGAACGCCGAGTACAGCGTCAGCGGCCAGCACGTCACCGTGAAGCACGCCACGTGGGAGACCGACGGTCTCGCCGCGGGCAAGTCGGTCACCGTCGGCTTCGTCGTCAACGGCGGCAGCAACCCGACCGGTTGCCTGATCGACAACGTCAAGTGCTCCACCGACAGCACCGCCACCCCGGAGCCCAGCGGCCGTCCCACCGAGACCGCCACCCCCACGGCCACCCCCACCCAGTCGGCGACCCCCACTCCGACCAAGTCGGCCACCTCCACCCCCACGGCCACCGCCAGCCCCACCCAGAGCTCCGGCACCGGCACCACCACCTCGGCCGGCTTCGCCCCGTACGTCGACACCTCGCTCTACCCGGCGTTCGACCTGATCGCGAACACCAATGCGACCGGCGTGAAGAACTACAACCTCGCCTTCGTCACCGACGGCGGCGGCTGCACCCCCAAGTGGGGCGGCGTCACCGACCTGGCGAGCGACTCCGTGGCCGCGCAGATCGGCGCGCTGCGCGCCAAGGGCGGTGACGTGCGCGTCTCCTTCGGCGGCGCCTCCGGCCAGGAGCTGGGCCTGACCTGCTCCTCCGCGGACGCGCTGGCGACGGCGTACGGCAAGGTCGTCGACCAGTACAAGCTCACCAAGGTCGACTTCGACATCGAGGGCGCCGCGCTGCCCAACACGGCGGCCAACACCCGCCGCGCCCAGGCGATCGCCAAGCTCCAGGCGTCGCACACGAACCTGGACGTCTCCTTCACCCTCCCGGTGATGCCCGAGGGCCTGACCCAGGACGGCGTGACCCTGCTGTCCAACGCCAAGTCCAACGGCGTGAAGATCAGCACCGTCAACGTCATGGCGATGGACTACGGCGCCTCCTACAGCGGTGACATGGGCACCTACGCCGAGCAGGCCGCCACCGCCACCCAGGCGCAGATCAAGAGCGTGCTGGGGCTGACCGACAGCGCCGCCTGGAAGGCCGTCGCGGTGACCCCGATGATCGGTGTCAACGACCAGTCCACGGAGATCTTCAAGGTGGACGACGCCAGCCAGCTGGTGACCTTCGCCAAGTCCAAGGGCCTCGGCTGGCTGTCGATGTGGTCCGCGACCCGTGACAAGCAGTGCGCCGGCGGTGCCAAGGCCACGGCGGACGCGACCTGCAGCTCGATCGTCCAGGACGCGAACGCCTTCTCCAAGGCCTTCAACGCGTTCAACTGATCCCCGGGGCCGGGCCGCGGACCCGCGGGTTCCCCCAGACCCGCGGGTTCCCCCCGGACCCGCAGGCCCCGGCCCCGACAGCCCCCACGAATAAACCCCACAACCTCCCACAAACCCCCATAGTCCCCACATCCCCCCACGAACACCCCCCCACAGCACCCCCACAAGACCCCCCACAACACCCCCCACAGAAAACCGGCGAGGTGACCGACCGGTGGCCGTCTGACGGCCGTCCGGCCGGCGTCGGATCGAGAGGCGTACAGCCCGCGGGCTGTACGCCTCTTCCCGTGCCCCCGGGAGCGTGCTCTGATGTGGCGAGCCGAGCCAGCCGAGTCCCCTGGAGTCGCCATGTCTCTCGCACCGTCCGGCTTCACCTCCCGCCGCCCCGGCCGCCGCACCCTGTTACAGGGGCTGGCCGGCGCCGCCGCCCTCGGGACCGGGGTCCCCCTGCTCAGTGCCTGCGGAAGCGGCGGCAGCGCCTCCGACCCCAAGACCGTCTCCCTCGGCTCCAACGCGTCGGACGCCGTCCCGAAGAAGGCGTTCGAGCAGCTGTACGCCGCGTTCAGGAAGCAGTCCGGCATCACGGTCCACGTCAACACCAAGGACCACAACACCTTCCAGGAGCAGATCAACTCCTATCTCCAGGGCACCCCGGACGACGTGTTCAACTGGTTCGCCGGGTACCGTATGCAGTTCTTCGCGGCCAAGAAGCTGGCCACGCCCATCGACGACGTGTGGGCGAAGATCGGGGGCAACTTCCCCGAGGCGATGAAGAAGCTCAGCGTGGGCGAGGACGGCACGTACTACTTCGTTCCGCTGGTCACGTACCCGTGGGCGCTCTTCTACCGCAAGAGCGTCTTCCAGCGGCACGGCTACGAGATACCCGCCACCTGGGACCAGCTGATCGCCCTGTGCAAGCGGATGAAGAAGGACGGCCTGGTCCCCATCGCCTTCGGCGACAAGGACGCCTGGCCCGCCATGGGCACCTTCGACCAGCTCGACTTCCGCCTCAACGGCTACGACTTCCACGTCGAGCTGATGGCCGGCAAGGCGTCCTGGACCGACGCCAGGGTCAGAGCCGTCTTCGACCACTGGACCGAACTCCTGCCGTACCACCAGGACGGCGCGATGGGCCGCACCTGGGAGGACGCCGCGCAGACGCTCGCCGCGGGGAAGGCCGGGCTGTATCTCCTCGGCTCCTTCGTGGCCCAGCAGTTCACCGACAAGGCCGTCCTCGACGACATCGACTTCTTCGCCTTCCCGGAGATCGACCCCGCCTACGGCCAGGACACCGTCGAGGCGCCCACCGACGGCTTCATGCTCAGCAAGGCGCCGAAGAACCACGCCGGAGCCGTGAAACTCCTGGAGTTCCTCGGCACTCCCCAGGCCGAACAGATCTATCTGAAGGCCGACTCCAGCGTGGTCGCCGCCTCCGGCAAGGCGGACACGTCCTCGTACACCGCCCTGCAAAAAAAGGCGTACGCCATGATCAGCGGCGCCAAGAGCCTCACCCAGTTCATGGACCGCGACAGCCGCCCCGACTTCACCTCCACGGTGATGCAGCCCGCGTTGCAGAAGTTCGTCCAGAACCCCAAGGGCGTCGACGGACTGCTGTCCTCGATCGAACGCCAGAAGAAGACGATCTTCGCCTCCGCATGACCACGGACATTCCCACGAAGTCCCCGGGGACGGCCGCCGAGCCGCCCCCGGGGCACGCGCCCGCGCCCGAGGGGCGGCCCGCGCACCGGGGCGCCCGGCGCCTGCTGACCCGCCGCGACCGGATCACGCTCGCCGTGATGGCGGGCGTGCCGACGGTCCTGCACGTGATCCTCGTCTGGGTGACCGCCCTCGCCTCCGTCGCCCTCGCCTTCACCACCTGGGACGGCATCGGCTTCGACGCGATCAGGTGGGTCGGCCTGGACAACTTCCGGCAGCTCTTCGAGGACAACCCGCAGTTCTGGCCCGCCGTCCAGCACAACGTCGTCTGGTTCGTCGTCCTCATCCTGATCCCGACGCCGTTCGGGCTGTTCCTCGCCGTCCAGCTCGACAAGCGGATCCGCTTCAGCCGCGTCTACCAGACGGCGTTCTTCCTGCCCGTCGTGATCTCCATGGCGTGCATCGGGTTCGTCTGGCAGCTCGTCTACAACCCCGACACCGGTCTGATCAACAGCCTCCTGGGCACCAACAGGCCCGGCCACTACATCGACTGGATCGGCGACCCGAAGCTCAACCTGTGGGCGGTCCTGGTCGCCGCGTCCTGGCGCCACACCGGCTACATGATGATCCTCTACCTGGCCGGGCTGAAGAGCGTGGACCCGTCCCTGCGCGAGGCGGCCGCACTGGACGGCGCGAACGAGTGGCAGACCTTCCGCGGCGTCATCTTCCCGACCCTGCGGCCCACCAACACCGTCGTGCTCGTCGTCACGATCATCGAGGCCCTGCGCGCCTTCGACCTGGTCTTCGTCTTCAACAAGGGCGCCCAGGGCACCGAACTGCTGTCGATCCTGGTGACGAACAACATCATCGGCGAGTCCAGCCGCATCGGCTACGGCTCGGCGATCGCGGTGGTCCTGCTGGTCATCTCGCTCGTGGTGATCATCCCGTACCTGGTGGCCACCTTCCGGAAGGAACGCCGCACATGACCGCCCCCGCCCTGGCGGCCGGCCCGCGCCGTGGCAACCGCGCCCCGCTGCGCCCGGCCCGCGTCCTGCTGCACGTCTTCCTCGCCGCCACCGCCCTGGCCTGGCTGGCCCCGCTGCTGTGGGCGGTCTTCTCGGCCCTGCGCCCCTACGCCGAGACCAGCGCCAAGGGCTACGTCTCCTGGCCGGACACCCTGAGCCTGGCCAACTTCAGGAACGCCTTCCAGCAGTCCGACATGATCCACTACTTCGGCAACACCCTGCTGATAGCGGTCCCGTCGGTGCTCCTGACCCTGTTCCTCTCCTCCATGGTGGCGTTCTACGTCGCCCGCTTCGACTTCCGCCTCAACCTCGCCCTGCTGCTGGTCTTCACCGCCGGCAACCTGCTCCCGCAGCAGGTCATCATCACCCCGCTGTACCGCATGTACCTGCTCACCGACCTGCCCGGCATCACCGCCAGCGGCAAGCTCTACGACTCCGCGCTCGGCCTGGTCCTCATCCATGTGGCGTTCCAGTCCGGGTTCTGCGCGTTCGTGCTGAGCAACTACATGCGCTCCCTGCCCCACGAGCTGACCGAGGCCGCGCTGGTCGACGGCGCCTCCGTCTGGCGCCTGTACTGGCAGATCACCCTCCCCCTCTGCCGGCCCGCCATGGCCGCCCTGGCGACCCTCCTCTCCATCTGGATCTACAACGACTTCTTCTGGGCCCTGGTCCTGATCTCGACCGGCGCGAACATGCCGATCACCTCCGCCCTGAACAACCTCTCGGGCCAGTACTTCACCGACCCCAACCTGGTCGCCGCGGGAGCCCTCCTCACCGCCCTCCCCACCCTCGCCGTCTACTTCGCCCTCCAGCGCCACTTCGTCAACGGCCTCACCCTGGGCTCCGGCAAGGGATGAGGCGCCGGGACACAGCGAGGCGCGGCACGCCCCCGGCGTGCCGCGCCTCTCCCCCTGTTTCCCCCGGTCCGGGTGGTTCGAGGAGTCAGTTCACCGAGTCCACGCCCGGCAGGGCGTTGGTGCGGGCGGCCTCGCTGTACCAGTGGGCGCTCGACTTCGGGGTGCGGGCGAGGGTGGCGTAGTCGACGTACACCGCGCCGAAGCGCTTGCCGTAGCCGTAGGCCCACTCGAAGTTGTCCATCAGGGACCACAGGTAGTAGCCGCGCACGTCCGCGCCGTCGGTGATGGCGCGGCGGACCGCCGCGAGGTGGCCGTGCAGGTAGGCGACGCGCTCGGGGTCGTGGACGCGGCCGTCCGGGTCGGGCTTGTCGTCGTAGGCCGCGCCGTTCTCGGTGATGTAGAGCGGCAGGCCCGGAGCCTCGCGGGAGTAGCGCATGAGCAGCTCGTGCAGGCCGGTCGGGTCGATGCTCCAGCCCATCGCCGTCCGTTCGCCCGGCGTCTGGTGGAAGGCGACGTCGTCCGCGCCCGGCCAGGGGGAGTGGTCGCTGGCGCCGTGGCCGTCGGCGCGCGGGCCGGACAGCTCGGTCCCGGTCGAGGCGACCAGTGTCGGGGT
Source organism: Streptomyces sp. NPDC047000 (assembly GCF_040644295.1). NCBI lineage: Bacteria > Bacillati > Actinomycetota > Actinomycetes > Kitasatosporales > Streptomycetaceae > Streptomyces > Streptomyces sp. NPDC047000. The sequence continues at coordinate 302,371 of NZ_JBEYWE010000005.1, read as the reverse complement.
GTAGTAGTTCAGGCCCAGCGCGTCCAGCTTCTGGTGGATCAGCTTGAGGTCGCCGTCCAGGACGTACGACCAGTCCGTGATCGACGACGTCGCCTCGAACAGCGACCGCGGGTACGCGCCGTGCAGGATCGGGCCGTGGAAGACGCCGTTGGCGAGGTCGTCGATCTTCTGCGCGGCCGCCAGGTCGGCGGGGCTCTGCGAGACGGGCCGCACCACCGACGAGTTCAGGCTGAGCGCGACCGTGTTGCGGGCCGGCATCGCCGAGCGCAGCGCCGTCGTGCCGAGGCCGTGCGCCAGGTTCAGGTGGTGGGCGGCGCGCAGGGAGGCCAGCGGGTCGGTACGGCCGGGGGCGTGCACACCGGAGCCGTAGCCGAGGAAGGCGCTGCACCAGGGCTCGTTGAGCGTGATCCAGCTCTCCACCCGGTCGCCGAGCGCCTCGCCGACGATCTGCGCGTACTCGGCGAAACGGTACGCCGTGTCGCGCTCCGGCCAGCCGCCCGCGTCCTCCAGCTCCTGCGGGAGGTCCCAGTGGTACAGGGTGACGGCGGGCTTGATGCCGTGGTCGAGCAGCTCGTCGACCAGCCGGCGGTAGAAGTCCAGGCCGACCTGGACGGCGGGGCCGCGGCCGGTGGGCTGCACCCGGGACCAGGAGACCGAGAAGCGGTACGCCGACAGGCCCAGGTCCGCCATCAGGGCCACGTCGTCACGGTAACGGTGGTAGTGATCGACAGCGATGTCACCGCTCTCGCCGGCGGCGGTCTTGCCGGGGGTGTGGCTGAAGGTGTCCCAGATGGAGGGCGTACGGCCGTCCTCCCGCACCGCGCCCTCGATCTGGTACGCGGAGGTCGCGGCGCCCCAGAGGAAGCCGGGGGGAAAGGTCACCGGGGTCTCCGGCTGTGCGGACTCAGGCATGGAAGCGCTCCCATAGGAGGTCGTACGGCCCCCCGGGTCGAGGAGAGGGGACCCGCGGGCCGAAGAGGAGGGGAAGGGGATACGAGGGGAAGCGGGCTGTCGGGGCCGGGGCGGCGCTGACCCGGCCCCCGGGGGAAGCCCGGTGGCGGTGCGGGGCGTCAGCCCTTGACCGCGCCCTGCATGATGCCGCCCACGATCTGCTTGCCGAACAGCAGGAAGGCGATGAGCAGCGGAAGCGTGCCGAGCAGCGCGCCCGCCATGATCACGGACTGGTCGGGGACGTAACCGGTGCCCAGCGAGTTCAGCGCGACCTGGACGGTCGGGTTCTGCTGGTTGAGGGCGATGATCGGCCACAGGAAGTCGTTCCAGGCGAACACGAAGGTCAGCAGGCCGAGCACGGCCATCGCGGGCCGGGCCGCCGGGAAGACCACGTGCCACACGACGCGCAGACTGCTCGCGCCGTCCACCCGGGCCGCCTCGATCAGCTCCGTCGGCAGCGCCTGGAGCAGGTACTGCCGCATGAAGAACGTGCCGAAGGCGGTGACCAGCGTCGGCAGGATGACCGTCTGCAACTGGTTGGACCAGCCGAGGTCGGACATCCACAGGTACAGCGGGACGACCGCGAGCTGCGGCGGGATCATCATCGTGCCGATGGTGAGCAGCAGCAGCACGTTGGAGAACCGGAACTTCAGCTTGGCGAACGCGAAGCCGGCGAGCGTGGAGAACACCACGGTCGCGATGGTGATGGACCCCGCGACGATGGTGCTGTTGACCATCGCGGTGCCGAGGGACGCCTCGTTCCACGCGCTCTCCAGGTTGGAGAACAGGTTCGCGCCGAACCACAGCGGGGGCGGCGTCTGGGCGAGCCGCTGGTCGGTGCGGGAGGCCGCGATCGCCGTCCACACCAGCGGGGCCAGCGACACCAGCGCGAAGACCGTCAGGACGACGTAGGTGACCGGGCCCGCGTTCATCTGCTTGCCCGCGCCCATGATCCTGCGCTGCCTGCGGGTGTCCCGGCCGCCGGGTTTCGCCTCCGGCTGAGGGAGCGTCAGTTCGGTTGCGGTCATTGGGTCTTCCTCAGCCGTCGGGTGAACAGCATGTTGATCCCGGCGATGAGCAGCAGGATCAGGAACATGGTCCACGCGATCGCTGACGCCTTGCCGAGGTTGCCGATGATCCAGCCCTGGTCGTACATGTAGAGGCCCAGGGTCTGGTACTGGTGCTCGGAGCCGCCCTTGGTGCCGCTCACCCCGCCGAACAGCAGGGGCTCGCCGAAGAGCTGGGTCGCGCCGATGGTGGAGACCACCACGGTGAACAGGATCGTCGGCCGCAGCTGCGGGACGGTCACATGCCGGAACTGCTGCCAGCGGTTGGCGCCGTCCAGCGCCGCCGACTCGTACAGGTCGACCGGGATGGCCTGCATCGCGGCCAGATAGATCAGCGCGTTGTAGCCGGTCCACCGCCAGATCACGATCGACGACACCGCGAACTGCGAACCCCAGTCCGCCTCACGCCAGTTGATCGGGTCGACGCCCACGAAGTGGAGCAGCCAGTTGATCATGCCGCCGTCCCACGAGTACAGCAGCGTGAAGACCAGCGTCGCCGCCGCCACCGAGGTGGCGTAGGGGGTCAGCATGATCACGCGCCAGACCGTGGAGCCGCGCAGCTTGTAGTTGAGCAGATGCGCGAGGCCGATGGCCGCGAGCAGCTGCGGCACCGTGGAGATGACGCCGATGGTGAAGGTGTTGCCCAGCGCGTTCCAGAAGAACTCGGAGGACAGCAGCTTCTGGTAGTTGTCCAGGCCCGCCCAGGTCTGGGTGTCCAGGGAGGACAGCTGTACGTTGTGCAGCGAGTACCAGGCGGTGTAGAGCAGCGGGACGAGCGAGAACGCCCCGAAGATCAGGAAGAACGGGGAGATGAACGCGTACGGCGACGCCTTCATGTCCCAGCGGTACAGCCGGCTGCGCCACGAGGGGGCATCCGGTGGCGGCGTACCGCGACCGTGAGCGCCCGGGGCCGCGCCCGGCACGGAGCCGGGCGCGGCGTCGGCGCTCTGCGCGGAATGCGCGAGGGCCTCTTTGGAGCTGCTCACTGGCCGAGCACGTCCTTGATCTCAGCCTTGGCCGCGTTCCAGCCCGCGGAAGGGGACTTGCCCTTCTGCTCGACCTGGAGGATGCCGACGTCGGTCAGCGCGGTCATGATCGGCTGGTCCTTGATCCCGAAGTACTGCGTGGGGATCGTCTTGGCCGCGTCGGAGAAGATCTGCGTGATCGGCGCGTCGGAGAAGTACGCCGTGGTGTCCGCGGCGGGCTTCAGACTGGCGTAGGCAGCCGGGGTCGACGGGAAGCTGGCCTGCTTGGCGAAGACCTTGGCCTGCTGCTCGGGAGCGGTCAGCCACTTCGCCAGGGCGATCGCCTCCTTGGTGTGCTTGCCGGCGGACGGCACACCGATGAAGGAGCCGCCCCAGTTGCTCGCGGTCGGCGCCTGGGCCACGTCCCACTGGCCCTTGCCCGAGTCACCGGACTTCTGCTCGATGTAGCCGATCATCCACGCCGGGCAGGCCACGGTGGCGAAGCTGGCGTTGGCGAAGCCCTGGTCCCACGGCTTGTCGAACTGCTTGAGCTTGGCCGACATGGTGCTGGTGGCCACGCTCATCGCGACGTTCCACGCGGACTTGACGCCGGAGGACTTGTCCCAGATGACGTTGCCGTCCTTGTCGTAGTACCGCTCACTGGCGCCGTTGAGGGCGGCCTGGTACACGGAGGAGGCCGAGTCCACGAACTTGGTGCCCTTGGGCGCCTTCTTCATGTACTCCTTGCCGAGGTCGACGTACTTCGACCAGTCGCCCTTCCACTGCGCGGCGAGCTTGGTGCGGTCCGTCTCCAGGCCGGCCTTCTTGAACAGGTCCTTGCGGTAGCAGACCGCCATCGGGCCGATGTCGGTGCCGAGACCGATGGTCTTGCCGTCCTTGGTGGTGGCCTGGGCGGTCTTCCAGTCCAGCCACTGCGACTTGTCGACCTCCTTGCCGAGGTCGACGAACTTGTCGGCCTGGGTCTGGACGGCCTCGGTGATGTTGCCGACCTCGATGGCCTGGATGTCGTCGGCGCCGGAACCGGCCTGGAGGCGGGTGAGGACCTTGGGCCAGTAGACGTCGGTCCGGGTGGTGACGTTCTCCTTGATGCTGATGTTCGGGTGCAGCTTCATGTACTCGTCGTACAGACCCGACTGCTTGTAGCCGAACACACCGAAGGTGCCTATCGTCAGGGTCGTCTTCCCCTTGGTGTCACCACCGCTCGAGCTCGACGAACTGTCTTTCGAGTCGCTGGAACAGCCGGCCAGCAGGCCCGTCGTCAGCGCGGCGACGGCCGCGAAGGCCACCAGCCGGGTACTCGTGCGCATTGCTCCTCCATTTGCCTGACGTGCCGACCCCCCGGCCAACTGCACTGTTGGGCCCGTTGTTTCTCGCTGCGGCTCGGGCGGGGAACGTGCGGGACGTGTATGTGTCAGGTACCGTGGGAGCGCTCCCACAGGTGATGAGTTGAAGAGTCGTCGGTTCCCGCGAGGGTGTCAAGGGAGTCTGCGCTCATAAGTGCGTTCAGTTATCCGGCTGTTAGCTAACGGCGCCCGTCGCGATGCCGTGCACCCGGCCGGCCGTACCCGCGGCCGACCGTCTGCGTCCGGCCCCGCGACCAGGCTGTTAGATTCCTGACCAGTGCAAGGTCGACGGGAGGCGGAGCCCATGGCAGGCCACGGAGCACGGGGCCGGAGCAGCCGTCGCCCCACCCTCGAAGAGGTGGCGGCGCGCGCCGGCGTCGGCCGGGGCACGGTCTCCCGGGTGATCAACGGTTCACCCCGGGTGAGCGAGGCGACCCGCGCCGCCGTCCAGGCGGCGGTCGCGGAACTCGGTTACGTCCCGAACACGGCCGCCCGCGCGCTCGCCGCCAACCGCACCAACGCGATCGCGATGGTGGTGCCCGAGCCGGAGACCAGGTTCTTCGCGGAGCCGTACTTCTCGGACATGCTGCGCGGCGTCGGCTCCGCGATCACCCACACGGAGATGCAGCTGCTGCTGATCTTCGCGGGCAGCGACCGGGAGCGCCGCCGCCTGGCCCAGTACCTCGCCGCGCACCGCGTCGACGGGGTCCTGCTGGTCTCCGTGCACGCCGACGACCCGCTGCCCGACCTGCTGGCCCAGCTGGAGATCCCGGCGGTGATCAGCGGCCCCCGGTCGGCCGCGGAGTCGCTGACCTCCGTCGACTCGGACAACTTCGGCGGCGGCAGGCAGGCCGTCGAGCACCTCCTCTCCAAGGGCCACCGGACCATCGCCCACATCACCGGCCGCCTCGACGTCTACGGTGCCCAGCGGCGCGCCGACGGCTACCGCGCCGCCCTCCGGGACGCCGGGATCGAGGCCGACGAACTCCTCGTCGAACCGGGTGACTTCACCGAGGAGGGCGGCCGCCGCGCCATGACCCGGCTGCTGGCCCGCCGGCCGGGCCTCGACGCCGTCTTCGCGGGCTCCGACGTGACGGCGGCCGGCGCCCGCCAGGTCCTGCGCGAGGCGGGCCGCCGCATCCCGGACGACGTCGCCCTCGTCGGCTACGACGACTCGGCCATCGCCCACCACATGGACCCGCCCCTCAGCAGCGTCCGGCAGCCCATAGAGGAGATGGGCCGCGCGATGTTCGACCTCCTCCTCGCCGACATCGCCGACAGCCGCCCGGCCACCTCCCGCAGCCTGGAACGCCGCCACGCGGTCCTGCCGACCCAGCTGGTGGCACGGGCGTCGTCGTGAGGCGGGATCTCCTCCCGGCGCAGTAGGCGCGTCTCCTACGCCTGTACGACATCCCGCGCGCGATGCATGGTTCGCACCAGCGCACAAACGCGGCCCACGCATGACGACCTGGCAGGGGTCCCCGGACGAAGGTAGAGCCATCGAATCCGGACCCGATCCGGACCTGACTCTGGAGATGCGACTGCCGTGGCCACCTTCCTCTCCCGACTCGGCCGGGGCGCCTTCCGCGGCCGCTGGCTCGTCCTGCTGCTGTGGACCGCAGCCCTTGTCGCCGTGGGTATCGGCGCCGTCAGGGCACCCGCCGCCGACGACAGCGGCACGTCCTTCATGCCGGGCATCGAGGCGCAGAAGGCCTTCGACCTGATCGGCGAGCGCTTCCCCGGCGCCGACGCCGACGGCGCCACCGCCCGCGTCGTGTTCATCGCCCCCCACGGACAGAAGGTGACCGCGTCGCACACGCGAACGGTCATCGACGACTTCGTCACCGAGGCGGGCAAGGGCGCCCAGGTCGCCGGCGTCGTCAGCCCCTTCAAGGCAGGCGCCGTCAGCAAGGACGCCTCCACGGCGTACGCCACGGTCACCTACACCGTGGCGAGCGGCGACCTGAGCGACGCGAGCAAGACCGCCCTCACCCACGCCATCGACGGCGCCCGGGACGCGGGGGTCACCGTCGAGGCGGGCGGCACCGCCGTGTCGAGCCAGCCGGAGGCGGGCGGCCCCGCCGAGGGGATCGGCGTCGCCGTCGCCGCGATCGTCCTGCTGATCACCTTCGGCTCCCTCGCGGCGGCCGGTCTGCCGCTGCTCACCGCCCTCGTCGGCGTCGGCCTCTCCATGGCCGGGATCCTCGCCCTGGGCAGCACGTTCGACCTGTCGCTGACGACCGGCACGCTGGCCTCCATGCTGGGCCTCGCGGTCGGCATCGACTACGCCCTGTTCGTGGTCTCCCGCTACCGCGAGGAGCGCGCGCAGGGCCGGGAGGCGCGCGAGGCGGCCGGCCTGGCCGTCGGCACGGCGGGCTCCGCGGTCGTCTTCGCCGGACTCACGGTGATCATCGCGCTGGCCGGCCTCTCGGTCGTCGGCGTGCCGATGCTGACGAAGATGGGCCTGTGCGCGGCGGCGGCGGTCGCCGTGGGCGTGCTGGTCGCCCTCACCCTCGTACCGGCGCTGCTCGGCCTGTGGCCCGACGCCGTACTGGCCCGCGGGGTCCGCAGGAACCGGCCCAAGGCACTGCGCAAGCAGGCCGCCAAGGCCAACGGCGGCTCCCGCTGGGCGGGTTTCGTGGTCCGCCACCCCCTGCCCGTCCTCCTGCTGTGCGTCGCCGGACTGGGCGCCCTCGCGCTGCCCGCCGCGAGCCTGGAGCTGGGCATGCCGGGCGACGAGGCCAAGTCCACGTCGACCACGGAACGCCGCGCCTACGACGCCCTCGCCGAGGGCTTCGGCGCCGGGTTCAACGGGCCGCTGACCGTCGTCGTGGACGCGAGCAAGGCCGGCGACCCGCAGGCGGCCGTCACCGCGATCACCGGGCGGATCAAGGAGACGCACGGCGTGGTGTCCGTCTCCGCCGCCCGCTTCGACCCGGCGGGCGACACGGCCCTGCTCTCGGCGGTGCCGAGCACCGGCCCGAACGACGAGCACACCAAGGACCTCGTCCAGAGCATCCGCGCGGAACGCGCCGCCCTGGAGAGGACGACCGGCGCCACGTTCGAGGTGACCGGCACCACCGCGATGAACATCGACGTCGCCACCGCGCTCCAGAACGCCCTGTTCCCGTACCTGACGGTGATCGTCGGCCTGGCCCTGGTCCTGCTGATGCTGGTCTTCCGGTCGGTCCTGGTCCCGCTGAAGGCGGCCTTCGGCTACCTGCTGTCGGTGCTGGCCGCGCTGGGCGCGGTCGTCGCGATCTTCCAGTGGGGCTGGGGCGCGAGCCTGCTGGGGGTGGAGCAGACCGGCCCGATCATGAGCCTCATGCCGATCTTCCTCGTCGGCATCGTCTTCGGCCTGGCCATGGACTACGAGGTCTTCCTGGTCGCCCGGATGCGGGAGGCGTACGTCCACGGGGAACGCCCGGCGCAGGCCGTGGTCTCCGGCTTCCGGCACAACGCCCGGGTCGTGGTCGCGGCGGCGGTCATCATGAGCGCGGTGTTCGCCGGCTTCATCACCTCCGACGAATCGATGATCAAGACGATCGGCTTCGGCCTCGCGGTGGCGGTGCTGTTCGACGCGTTCCTCGTCCGGATGGCCATCGTCCCGGCGGTCCTCGCCCTGCTCGGCGACAAGGCGTGGTGGCTGCCGCGGTGGCTCGACCGGCTGCTGCCCCGCGTGGACATCGAGGGCGCGGCCCTGACCACCGAGCGCGGGGCGCCGGCGGGCGCGGGCGCGGAACAACGGGAGACGGTACGCACCTGAGCGCCGCCGGGCGCCGGGGTACCGCCGGTCACCGGATCACCGGATCACCGGATCACCGGGGCACCGGATCACCGGGGCACCGGGGAGGGACGCCAGGACGCCGAAGGTGTCTCCGGCCGAGGGCGTCCCTCCCCGGTGCCCGGCCCCGGTGCCCGGCCCCGGTGCCCGGCCCCGGTGCCCGGCCCCGGTGCCCGGCCCCGGTGCCCGGCCCCGGTGCCCGGCCCCGGCCACTATGTTGTCCGTATCCCGCCACGGAGAGACCGAGACATGAGGACGAGCTGGCAGACCAGGGCGGCCAGGCACCCCCGCGCGACCGAGGCTGCGGGCCTGCTGCTCCTGTTCGCGGTCACCGCGACCGGATCCTGGCTGACCGCGCTGATCAGCGCGAAGCCGCTGCCCCTGTGGCCCGTCCTCGTCCTGTCCGCCACCGCCTGCCTGGCGCTGCCCCTGCGCCGCCGGTACCCCCTACGGGTGCTGGCGCTCGTAGCCGTCCTGACCATGGCCGAGGGGACGGCCGGCTACCTGCTCAGCCCGATGATCATGGGTCCGCTGCTGACGGCCCTGTACGCGCTGGGCCTGCGCGCCGAACGCACCACGTCACGCAATGCCGCCCTGGCCGTGACGACGGCCCTGGTGCTGACCACGTCGTTCCTCGACCCCCAGCGACACCAGCACCCCGTCATGCTGGGCATCGTCAACCCCGCGGCCTGGGTCCTGCTGTCCACGCTGCTCGGCAGCAACGTCGCCGTACGCCGCGCCTACGCCGCCGAACGCGTCCGGCAGGAGGAGCAGGCACGCGAGGACGAGGCCCGCCGCCGGGTCGTCCAGGAGCGGATGCGGATCGCCCGCGAGCTGCACGACGTGGTCGCCCACCACCTGGCCCTGGCCAACGCCCAGGCGGGCACCGCCGTACACCTCTACCACTCGCACCCGGCGCAGTCGTACGAGATGCTGACGGCGCTCTCCGAGACGACGGCGGCGGCGCTGCGCGAGCTGAAGGCGACGGTGGGAGTACTCCGGCAGGACACCGGCCCCGAGACGGAGGACGACCGGGCCCCCGCCCCCGGCCTGGACCGGCTGCCGGACCTGACGGCGTCCTGCGCCACCGCGGGCGTGGACGTCACGGTCACCGTCGCCGGGGATCCCCGGCCGCTCTCACCGGGCACGGACCTGACGGCGTTCAGGATCGTCCAGGAGGCCCTGACCAACGTCACCAAGCACGCGCGTACCGGCCGGGCGGACGTGAGACTCACCTATGTCCCGCACGCACTGACCTTGACGATCACCAACGACACCCCGTCATCGGCACCGGTGACACCGGTGACACCGGCGGCCCGGGGCTTCGGCCTGATCGGCATGAGGGAGCGGGCCCAGTCGGTGGGCGGCACCCTCACCGCGGGCCCGCTCCCCGGAGGCGGATTCCGGGTCACCTGTACGCTCCCCCTGCACCCGACCGGCTGACCGAGGCACCCACCCCATGACGACCCCGATCCGCGTCCTCCTGGCCGACGACCAGGCCCTCCTGCGCGCCACCTTCCGCATCCTCATCGACACCGACCCGGACATGACGGTGGTGGGGGAGGCGGCGAACGGACAGGAGGCCGTGGACCTCGCCCGCACCGTGCGCCCCGACGTCATCGTGATGGACATCCGCATGCCGGGCACCGACGGCCTGACGGCGACGTCACTGATCGCCGCCGACCCCGCCCTGGCCGCGACCCGCATCCTGATCCTGACCACCTTCGAGGACGACGAGAACGTCGCGAAGGCCCTGCGCGCGGGGGCGAGCGGCTTCCTGGGCAAGGACGTCAGCGCGGAGGCCCTCCTGTCCGGCATCCGTACCGTCGCCGACGGCGAGACGCTCCTCTCCCCGACGGCCACCCGCTCCCTGATCGCCCGCTTCCTGGCCACCCCGGAACCGAGCCGCCCGGACTCCCCGCAGCGGCTGGCCTCCCTCACCGACCGCGAACGCGAGGTCATGTCCCTGGCGGCCCTCGGCAAGAGCAACGACGAGATCGCCGATCACCTGGTCGTCAGCCCCCTGACGATCCGCAGCCACATCCACCGGGCGATGGCCAAACTCCAGGCCCGGGACAGGGCCCAGCTGGTGGTGATCGCCTACCAGACGGGTCTGGTCCGCGCCGACCCCCCGCCCGCCGGGCACTGACCGGCCCGGGGCCGCCGGGTCAGGCCTCGCAGAAGTCCAGGTCCTTGAGGGCCGCGTCGATCTGCTTCCCCTGGGCCTCGGTGGTCGTGACGTCCTTGTAGGTGAAGAGCTTCGCGGCGGCCCGGTCGGCCTTGGCACCGTCGCCGTTGAGCGCCGGGCACTGGCTGCGTGCCGCGTTGATGGCCTCTTCCTCGTACTTCACGATGTCCGGATTGGCGGCGGCGAGGGCGCGGAGCAGCTCGGCGCGCCTCGCCCCCGTCGGCACGGTCGGGATGGCGTACTCCTTGGTGGCGCTGCCGGCGCCGACCATGGTGTCGGCGGTCGGTGTGCCGGTGCTCTTGGAGCTGTCCGCCTTGTCGCCGCCGGTGATACCGCTGCATCCGGTGAGGGTGACGGCGAGTGCGGCGGTGACCGCGGCGACGGTGGTGGCGGTGATACGGGTGGTGTGCATGTTCCCCCCTGGAACGTAGATGCTGGGGGGAATAATGCGCTCCGTATGCCGTCCGTGGACGGAATGTGTCCGTGTCGTGACGTACAGGTGAGGGGCCGGTGACCTGAGGACTCCTCAGGTCACCGGCCCCTCCGGTGAGGGTGAGTGACGGGACTCGAACCCGCGACATCCTGGACCACAACCAGGTGCTCTACCAGCTGAGCTACACCCACCATGGGCCGGTGGTTCGACTGAACGCTGTCTCCGACCGGCCGAGAAAAAGTGTACAGGGTTCTCAGGGGTGCTCGCGCCCGGCTTTTCCAGGGGCCGGGTGCGGGGGCTCCCGGGGGGTCAGCGGGCGGGGAGGACGTGCTTCGCGGCGATCGTGCGGGCCGTGTCGGAGTCGGGGCCCGGCTGAGGGACGAAGACCGCCTCGCGGTAGTAGCGCAGCTCCGCGATGGACTCGCGGATGTCGGCCAGCGCGCGGTGGTTGCCGTTCTTCTCCGGGCTGTTGAAGTACGCCCGCGGGTACCAGCGGCGGGCCAGCTCCTTGACGCTGGAGACGTCGACGATGCGGTAGTGCAGATAGCTCTCCAGCTCCGGCATGTCGCGCAGCAGGAAGCCGCGGTCGGTGCCGACCGAGTTGCCGCACAGCGGGGCCTTGCCGGGCTCCTTGACGTGCTCGCGGATGTAGGCGAGGACCCGTTCCTGCGCGTCGGCCAGCGTCGTGCCGCCGGGGAGCTCCTCCAGGAGTCCGGACGCGGTGTGCATCTGGCGCACCACCTCCGGCATCGTCCCGAGGGCCGCGTCCGGCGGGCGGATGACGATGTCCACACCCTCGCCCAGTACGTTCAGTTCGGAGTCGGTGACGAGGGCGGCCACTTCGATGAGCGCGTCGTCGGACAGCGAGAGGCCGGTCATCTCGCAGTCGATCCACACCATGCGATCGTTCATATGCCTAACCTTACGGCCCGAAAGGCCGACGGGGCCCGGTCGTGACGTGACCTTGTCATTACCGGCGCCGTTCCCGTGCCGTTCGGCTCGTCGGCGGCAACCGCGGCACGGCGAGAGCGGGCGGGGCGCCGGGGCCGGCTCGGTGGCCTGCCCGGGTGGCGCCCCGCCCGCTTCCTACGTGCCTGTCACGCCCCGCTGCGCTGCCTCGGCAGATACGGGTCGCGGCCCTCCAGTGCCCCGGACAGCCCCGCGCCCGAACCCACCGACGCGGCCGCGGCCGTACGGCGGCTCTGGGGCGGCACCGGCCCCTCCGGGTGCAGCTGCACCGTCGGTCCCGAGCTCATCGTCGCCGACGGGTGCGCCGTGGGCGCGTCGCCGTCGCCCGGCCGGTCGCCCTGGGGGCGGCGGGCCCGGTACGCGGCCCGGTACGCCGCCGGCGACGAGCCCAGCTGACGGCGGAAGTGGCCGCGCAGGGCCACCGGCGAACGGAAGCCGCAGCGGCCCGCCACCTCGTCCACCGAGTAGTCCGACGTCTCCAGCAGCCGCTGTGCCTGCAACACCCGCTGGGTGATCAGCCACTGGAGGGGAGCGCTGCCCGTCAGCGAGCGGAAGCGGCGGTCGAAGGTGCGGCGGCTCATGTACGCGCGGGCCGCCAGCGTCTCGACGTCGAACTGCTCGTGCAGGTGCTCCAGCGCCCAGGCGACGACCTCGGCGAGCGGGTCGGCGCCGATCTCCTCAGGTAAAGAGCGGTCCAGGTAGCGCTCCTGGCCTCCCGTCCTGCGCGGCGGCACGACCAGCCGCCGGGCGAGCGCGCCGGCCGCCTCGTTGCCGTGGTCGGTCCGCACGATGTGGAGGCAGAGATCGATGCCCGCCGCCGTACCCGCGGAGGTGAGCACGTCCCCGTCGTCGACGAAGAGCTCCCTCGGATCCACGTGTACCGACGGATAGCGCTTGGCCAGCGTCGGCGCGTACATCCAGTGGGTCGTCGCGGGACGGCCGTCCAGCAGGCCCGCCGCGGCCAGCACGAACGCGCCCGTGCACAGCCCCACGATGCGGGCCCCCTCCTCGTGCGCCCGGCGCAGCGCGTCGAGCGCCTCCTCCGGCGGCGGCGAGGTGATCGAACGCCAGGCGGGCACGACGACCGTGCCCGCGCGCGAGATCGCCTCCAGGCCGTGCGGCGCGGTGAGTTCCAGGCCCCCCGTGGTCCGCAGCGGGCCCTCCTCGCCCGCGCACACCAGCAGTCGGTAGCGGGGCACGCCGGCGTCCTGGCGGTCGATCCCGAACACCGACAGCGGTATGGAACTCTCGAAAATGGGGCCGCCGCTGAACAGCAGCACCGCGACGATCTCCTTGCGGCGTCGCCCGGACAGTTTCCGGGCCGCGGCTTCCGGCGCGGCAGCGGAGTCGTGGCTCATACTGCTAAGCCCCCCTCGGTGGTCGCGGCTCCTCGGTTGTGTCGCTCCTGCACGTTTCCCCTCGGTCCTGCACGAGTCCCCCGCCGTAAGACAGTCAAGATCGAATCTACTGTGTTGCACGGTGCCTTCGTGGCCAGTTCGCCACCCCACTCAATGTCGACATGGCAACTTGGCGTGAAGCATTCGATCACGAAGCGTTGCACTCCCGGGCCGTGCAGGGAAGTGCGCCTTGTCGTAGTGGCCAATCCACGTAGGGTCCGCGGGGCCCCGCAGACCCTTTTTGTGCAGGTGGAACGGGTGTTGGGGGGTGGTTCGGACGGGGGATGCGCGGTTTCCAGAAGTTGGCCGAAAACAAACGGGCGCGTGCGCAAAAACCGGTCAGTCGACCGGTGTACTCCCCCCGGTGTGACGTCCGCCTCCTCGCGCCCCGTCCCGGCCCTGCGCCCGGGGCCCCGCGCGGCGTTCCGACCGGCGTTCCGACCGGCGCAGCAGCAGGCGGCACACCGCGGTCACGGCGGCCAGGCCGAAGGCGGTGCCGGCCGTGCCGGCGAGCGAGGTGCCGTACCAGAGCAGGGCGACCGGGACGAGGACGCAACTGAACGCCGCCCAGCGGACCACGTCCGTCACGGAGTCCTTGGCGGGACGGACGGCGGGACGGGCGGCGGGGTGGTCGGCGGCACGGTCGGTGAGCCGGTCGCGGGAGTGTCCGGCGGGGCGCCGGACGGGGTGTCCGGGCGGGGGCTCGGACGGTGTCGCGGACGGGGGCTCGGCGGGGTGCGGCTCGGGGTGCGGCTCGGGGGAGGGCTGCGGTGTTCCGGGCATGGCTGACTCCCTGCGGCGGAGGTTCACGCGGTTCAACGCCCGGACCCGGCGCCGGTCACTGTGCGTGCCGCCGGGCGGGGGCGGAGGTGACGGTCGGTGTCCGCACCGTCCGGCCGGCGGGGCCGCGGACCCCGTACGGAACCGGGGGACCGGGTGTCCCCTGTACGGGTAAGTGAACGCTGTGCAAATCGCCTGTACCGGGCAGCAACCATTGCGTTACGGGCGTCCCTCGTGCATGCTCCGGGGAACTCCCGTGGACCACGCGCGGGATCCGGGCGAAGGAGGCTTGGCGCCGTACCCTTGGGGGTATGGGGTTGGGAAGATGATTCCCGGACACAGCTCCGCCGCACACTGTCGTCCCACCCACGAGGTCTGAACGCCGAGAAGCCCATGGCCGGACACGAATTCTCCGAACCCGCGGACCGCAGGCGGCCCGTCGCCGATCACCAGGCGGCCGACCCCCTGGCGGCGGAAGAGCCACGCCAGTTCTGCGATCCCGCCTTCCTGCACGGCGTGGTCGTCGGTTTCGACGGCTCCACGTCCAGCGAGCGCGCGCTCGCCTACGCGGTCGGCATGGCCCACCGCTCGGGCTCCGGCCTGATCATCGTCCATGTCGCCAACCGGCTGCCCACCACCGTGTGGGCGGGCTGCGAGCCGCCGGTCTTCGTCGACGTCCCCGACCACCGCACCGAGGTGCTCGGGCTCGAACTCGCCTGCGCCGACCATCTCGCCGAGGTGCCCTGGATCCTCGTGGAGCGCGGCGGCGACATCTGCCACGAACTCGAAGAGGTGGGGCGGGAGTACGAGGCCGACGCGATCGTCGTCGGGTCCACGCACGGCATCGTGGGCCGTATCTTCGGCTCCGTCGCCGGACGGCTCGCCAAGCGGGCCCGGCGGCCCGTCATCGTCATCCCGTGACCGGCCCGCGCCCCGGGTGCGGCACGGACCGCCCCGGTACGCGGGGCCGCCGGCCCTGATGCCGTCCCGGCGCGGCCGCGTGCCCAACTCTACCGACGCGTAGAGGTGTTCGGTTCCCTGCCCAGGGCATATACCGGTCAGCGTATGAACCTGCGGGCGTACGAGTGTGCGGGCGTACGAGCGGATGCGTGACGCGCTGCCGGACCCGGGGTGTGACGGCCACCGGCCGAGGCAGCGGCGGGCCGGACCAGGCGGCTCCGGTCTCTCAGGGAACGGCCCCCTGTGCGGGTGGCTCACAGGGGGCCGTTCACGTCCGCGCGTGTCCGTGCGTACGCGTGTCCGTGTGTCAGGCCTACGGGACGTCAGGCCAGGTACGGACGAGGGTTCCTACTCGACCGTCACGGACTTGGCGAGGTTGCGCGGCTTGTCGATGTCACGGCCGAGCGCCTTCGCCGTGTGGTAGGCGAGCAGCTGGAGCGGGATGCCGAGCAGGATCGGGTCCAGCTCGTCCTCGTTCTTCGGCACGATGATCGTCCGGTCGGCCTTCTCCTGCTCCCGGTGGGCGACCGCGAGGACCGGGCCGCTGCGGGCCTTGATCTCCTCCAGCGCGGCGCGGTTCTTCTCCAGCAGGTCGTCGTCCGGCACGATCGCCACCGTCGGCATGGTCGGCTCGATCAGGGCCAGCGGGCCGTGCTTCAGCTCGGAGGCGGGGTAGGCCTCGGCGTGGATGTAGGAGACCTCCTTGAGCTTCAGGGACGCCTCCAGGGCCACCGGGTAGCCGCGCACCCGGCCGATGAACAGCATCGAGCGGGCCTCGGCGTACTCGGCGGCCAGCTTCTCGATCTCGTCCTCCTGCGCGAGGATCTCGTTGATCTGCGCGGGCAGCTTGCGCAGGCCCGCGATGATCCGCTTGCCGTCGCGCACCGACAGGTCGCGGGTGCGGCCGAGGTGCAGGCCGAGCAGGGCGAAGGCGATGGTCATGTTGGTGAAGCACTTGGTGGACACCACGCACACCTCGGGCCCGGCGTGCACGTAGACGCCGCCGTCCGCCTCGCGGGCGACGGCCGACCCGACCACGTTGACGACGCCGAGCACCCGGGCGCCCTTGCGCTTCAGCTCCTGCACGGCGGCCAGCACGTCGTACGTCTCACCGGACTGGGAGACGGCGATGTAGAGGGTGTCGGGGTCGACGACGGCGTTGCGGTAACGGAACTCGGAGGCCGGCTCGACGTCCGCGGGGATGCGGGCCAGCTCCTCGATCAGATGGGCGCCCATCAGGCCGGCGTGGTACGCGGTGCCGCAGCCGATGATCTTCACCCGGCGGATCCGGCGCGCCTCACGGGGGTCCAGGTTGAGGCCGCCGAGGTGCACGGTGGAGAAGCGGTCGTCGATCCGGCCGCGCAGCACGCGGTCCACGGCGTCGGCCTGCTCGTGGATCTCCTTGTGCATGTAGTGCTCGTGGCCGCCCATGTCGTACGAGGCGGCCTCCCACTCCACGGTGGTCGGCTCGGCCGTCGTGCGGGTGCCCTCGGTGGTGTACGTGCGGAAGTCGTCGGCCTTCAGGGTGGCCATCTCGCCGTCGTCCAGGGTGACGATCTGGCGGGTGTGGGCGACCAGCGCGGCGATGTCCGAGGCGACGAACATCTCCTTCTCGCCGATGCCGAGGACGACCGGCGAGCCGTTGCGGGCCACGACGATCCGGTCCGGGAAGTCGGCGTGCAGCACGGCGATGCCGTAGGTGCCCTCGACGAGACGCAGCGCCTCGCGGACCTTGTCCTCCAGCTTCGCCGCCTCCGAGCGGGCGATGAGGTGGACGACGACCTCGGTGTCGGTCTCGGAGAGGAACTCGACGCCGTCCGCCTCGAGTTTGCGGCGCAGGTCGGAGGCGTTGTCGATGATGCCGTTGTGGACGACGGCGACCTTGCCCGCGCCGTCCAGGTGCGGGTGGGCGTTGGCGTCGGACGGGGCGCCGTGGGTGGCCCAGCGGGTGTGGGCGATGCCGGTGGTGCCCTTGAAGCGCGCCGGGACCTTGGCCTCCAGGTCGCGTACCCGGCCCTTGGCCTTGACCGTCTTCAGCGCGCCGGTGCGCGGCGAGGTGACGACGATGCCGGCCGAGTCGTAGCCCCGGTACTCCAGGCGTTGCAGGCCCTCGAGGAGCAGAGGAGCGACGTCACGCTTCCCGATGTATCCGACGATTCCGCACATGTGTCCGTATCCCTAACCCCTGGGGACCCCGGTGGTTCCCGGTCCCTGCGTTGCTGTCCGGCGCGCCGGTCTCTGGCCGCGCCTGTCTCCTGCCGCGTCCGCACTCGTGGTGCCGGTCGCGCGTCCGTTCCGTATGCCGCGTCCCGCGGCCTCAGCCGTACACGATCCGGCGCAGCTGCCGGAGCGTGAGGTCGGGCGGTGCCACCGCCCGGTGTCCCAGATCCGCCGCGATCTGCTCGAAGATCTCCGCGTTCACCAGGCCCTGCGCCTGGAGTTCGCGGTGGCGGCGGCGGACGTAGACCTCGGTCGTGTCGCCGAAATAGGCCAGCACGTCCTGGATCACGCGCAGCGCCTCGCCGCGCCCCAGGGGCGTGGACCTCGTCAGATGATCGACCAGTTCGTCGTGCACCCGTAGATCCTGGGACACGCGGCGCAGTTTCGCAAGAAACCTGCCCGATTTCGGGCAGGCGGCTGTTGAATCTCTCATGGACCGCTGTTTCCGAGCTGTCCATCCTGTGTCTTGCGCCCGGTCGCCCGAAGGGACGAAGTTCACACCCCATGGACATTCCACGTATGGGAGTACCCGAGAAGCTGGCCGAGCGGATGAGCATGGCCGAGCAGCACGAGTACCTGCGCGCCAGATTCTCGCGGCGCACGATGATCCGCGGCGGCGCCGTCACCCTCGGCGCCGTCACGGGCGGCGCGTTCGTCACCGGCGGGACGGCACAGGCCGCGGTCCCGACACCGTCGGCCGCCCCCGCGGTGGAGAAGGTGGACGGCGCCCTCGTCGCCCCGTTCGGCCGCCACCTCGCCTACGGCAACGACGCGCGCACCGAGATGACCGTCTCCTGGCAGGTCCCGGTCGCCGTCGAGAAGCCGTTCGTCCGCATCGGCGCCCATCCCTGGGACCTCTCCCGCAGGATCCCCGCCGAGGTCCGCACCCTCTACACCCCCGCCGGGGTCGGCGCCAGCGGCGACCACACGCAGTACTACCTGCACGCGAAGCTGGCCGGCCTGCGCCCCGGCCGCACGTACTACTACGGCGTCGGCCACGCCGGCTTCGACCCCGCCCAGGCCCATCTCCTGGGCACCCTGGGCACCTTCACCACCGCCCCCGCCGGCAAGGAGCCGTTCACCTTCACGGCCTTCGGCGACCAGGGCGTCAGCTACCACGCGCTGGCCAACGACAGCCTGATCCTCGGCCAGAACCCCGCCTTCCACCTCCACGCCGGCGACATCGCCTACGGCGACCCGGCCGGACAGGGGAAGGCCACCGACACCGGCTTCGACTCCCGTACCTGGGACCAGTTCCTGTACCAGACCGAGTCGGTCGCCAAGCAGGTCCCGTGGATGGTCAGTTACGGCAACCACGACATGGAGGCCTGGTACTCGCCCAACGGCTACGGCGGCGAGGAGGCCCGCTTCACCCTCCCCGACAACGGACCCGACCGGCGGCACCTGCCGGGCGTGTACTCCTTCGTCCACGGCAACACCGCGATCATCTCCCTCGACCCCAACGACGTCTCCTTCGAGATCCCGGCCAACCTCGGCATCTCCGGCGGCACCCAGACGACGTGGTTCGAGGGCCAGTTGAAGAAGTTCCGGGCCGCCAAGGACATCGACTTCATCGTCGTGTTCTTCCACCACTGCGCCTACTGCACCTCCACCGCCCACGCCTCGGAGGGCGGGGTGCGCCAGGAGTGGGTGCCGCTGTTCGAGAAGTACACGGTGGACCTGGTCATCAACGGCCACAACCACCAGTACGAGCGCACCGACGTCATCAAGGGCGACACGGTCGCCAGGAAACTCCCGATCGGCGGGACCGCCTACCCCGAGACCGAGGGCGTGGTCTACGTCACGGCGGGCGCGGCGGGCCGCAGCCTCTACGCGTTCAGCGCGCCCGACTCCTACGAGGGCCACCCGAACGAGGTCGACTCCGTCGCGTCCTTCGTCAACACCAAGGACGGCAAGGTGAACGAGACCGTGGCCTGGTCACGGGTGCGGTACCTCAACTACTCGTTCCTGCGGGTGGACGTGACCCCGGCGCCCAGGGGGCGCTACGCGACGCTCACGGTGCAGGGCATCGCGGAGACCGGGGACCGGATCGACCACTTCACGGTGGCGCGCCGGGCCAAGTAGCCCGTTCCCGCCGCCGGTGGGTGCTCCGGCCGGCCCGGCACGCCGGGCCGGCCGCTTCCCTCCCGGAAAGGTCTGGACCACAATGGGCTTCCGGCGGTCCCGTCCGCCACGGCCTCGGCCGCATCGACCGGCCGTATCGAAGGGAGCTCCTGTGGGACGGCAACGCGGTACGACGCCCCGTACGCCCCGGATGCTCGGCGCGCTGCTGCTCGTCGCGGCCGCCGGAACCCTCACCACCGCGACCGCCCACACGTCCTCGGCGACGTCCGCACCGGCCCGCACCGTCACCCCGCTGGGCCGGGTGATCCCGGCCCCGGCCTCGGTCACCCCGGGCGGAACGCCGTACCGCATCACCCGCGACACCCGCATCGTCGCCCCGTCCAGGGCCCGGAGCGTCGGCACGTACCTGGCGGACCTGCTGCGCCCCTCCACCGGCCACCCCCTCCCGCTGACCACGCACGGCACCGGCGGCATCCAGCTCCGGCTGGCGCCCGGCCCGTACGGCGCCGAGGGCTACCGTCTGCACAGCGGGCGCGGCGGGGTCGTCATCACCGCCCGGGAACCGGCCGGTCTCTTCCACGGCGTGCAGACCCTGCGCCAGCTGCTCCCGCCCGCCGTCGAGAAGGACACCGTGCAGCCCGGCCCCTGGCCGGTCGCGGGCGGCACCATCGTGGACCGCCCGCGCTACGCCTACCGCGGCGCGATGCTCGACGTGTCCCGGCACTTCTTCACCGTCGCCCAGGTCAAGCGCTACATCGACGAACTCGCCCTCTACAAGCTCAACGTCCTGCACCTCCACCTGAGCGACGACCAGGGCTGGCGCATCGCGATCGACTCCTGGCCCCGGCTGGCGTCCCACGGCGGCTCGACCCAGGTCGGCGGCGGCCCCGGCGGCCACTACACCAAGGCCGACTACCGCGAGATCGTCCGCTACGCCGCCTCCCGCCACCTGGAGGTCGTCCCGGAGGTCGACATGCCGGGCCACACGAACGCGGCCCTCGCCTCGTACCCCGAGCTGAACTGCGACGGCACCGCGCCCCCGCTCTACACCGGCACCGAGGTCGGCTTCAGCTCGCTGTGCGTGGACAAGGACGTGACGTACGACTTCGTCGACGACGTGATCCGCGAACTGGCCGCGCTCACCCCGGGCCGCTATCTGCACATCGGCGGCGACGAGGCGCACTCCACCAGCCACGCCGACTACACCGTCTTCATGGACCGCGTGCAGCCGGTCGTCGCCGCGTACGGCAAGACGGTCATCGGCTGGCACCAGCTCACCGGCGCGCACCCCGCGAAGGGCGCGCTCGCCCAGTACTGGGGCCTGGACACCACCTCGGCCGAGGAGAAGGCGCAGGTCGTCGCCGCCGCACAGCACGGCACCGGGATCGTCCTGTCGCCCGCCGACCGGGTGTACCTCGACATGAAGTACACCGCCGGCACCCCGATCGGCCTCGACTGGGCGGGGCTCGTGGAGGTGCGGCGCTCCTACGACTGGGACCCGGGCGCCTATCTCCCGGGGCTGCCGGAGTCGTCCGTCCGGGGCGTGGAGGCGCCGCTGTGGACGGAGACCGTGGTGACCGGCGCCGACATCGACCACCTGGCCTTCCCCCGGCTGCCCGGCGCGGCCGAGCTCGGCTGGTCCCCGGCGGCCACGCACGACTGGGACGCCTACAAGGTGCGGCTCGCGGCGCAGGGACCGCGCTGGGAGGCGCTGGGTATCGGGTTCTACCGGTCGCCGCAGGTGCCGTGGACCACTGACTGACCTGGGCCACGGCACCCGCGGCACCCGCAGCGCGCCGTGCTCGGGGCCCGCCAGGCCGCGTCAGAACCCGGCGAGCGGGTTGCGGAGCGTCCCGGCCAGCTGGAGCGCGCCGGCCGGGTCGGCCAGGTCCACCATCTGCCGGTTGTCGCGCAGCTGGAGCCGGTTGAGGCAGGACAGCGCGAACTCGGGGGCGAAGAGGTCGTACTGCCGGAACCGGTCGGCGAGTTCGGGCACCGACTCCTGGTATGCGCGGGTGACCTCGGCGACCGTCCGCCAGAAGTCGTCCTCGCCGAGGATCCCTTCGGCGGCGAGGAGGGCGGAGAGGAAGCGGAAGAAGCAGTCGAAGACGTCCGTGAAGATCGACAGCAGCTTCCGGTCCTCCGGCACGTCGACCCGGAGGCGGGCGACCTCGTCGGGCAGCGCCGCGTCCGGGTCCAGCACCGCGATCTCCTCGGCGATGTCCTTGTAGATCGCGCGCCGCACGGCGCCGTCCTCGCCGAGGACCAGGACCACGTTCTCGCCGTGCGGCATGAACACCAGGTCGTAGGCGTAGAAGCTGTGCAGCAGCGGGGTGTAGTACGCCCGCAGATAGCGCCGCAGCCACTCGGCGGGCGGCAGCCCGGACCGCTCGATCAGCGCCCCCGCGAACGACGCGCCCTCGTGGTCGGTGTGCAGCAGCGACGCCATGGTGGCGAGGGACTCGCCGTCCGCCAGGGACGGCACCGGGCTCTCCCGCCACAGCGCGGCGAGCATCTTGCGGTACGGGGAGTGGGGATCGGTGGCCCGCTCGTACTCCAGATACCGGTAGCCGACGGCGGCACGCTCCCGGATGACCGACAGGCCGGTCGACCTGAGCACCGGGTCGCCCGCGATGAGCTGGGCGAGCCAGTCGTTGATGGCCGGGGTCGCCGTCATGTAGGCGGCCGAAAGTCCGCGCATGAAGCCCATGTTGAGGACGGACAGGGCCGTCTTCACATAGTGCTTCGCGGGATCGGAGGAGTTGAAGAAGGTACGGATGGACTGCTGGGCCAGATAGGCGTCGTCGCCCTCGCCGAGGCAGACCAGATGCTGCCGGGCGACCTCGGCGGCGAAGGTGACGGTGAGCTTGTTCCACCACTGCCAGGGGTGGACGGGTATGAGGAGGTAGTCGGCCGGGTCGAGCCCGCGCCCGCGCAGCACGGCGTCGAACCGCTCGACCATCGCCTGCCCCAACTCGTCCCGCACGAAGCTCTCGTACTCGATCCCGGCGCCGGCGGTGAACGCGGCGCGGGAGCGGTGCGCGGCCAGCCAGATCAGCCGGACGGGGCGGCCGGTCTCGGGCGCGTACGCCAGGTACTCGCGGACGCCGAAGCCGAGCCGCCCGTTGTTGGCGACGAAGCAGGGGTGGCCCTCGGTCATCCCGGACTCGATGTCCTGGAAGCCGCGGGTGGCCAACTCGGCCGCCTGGAGCGGCGGTTTGGTGAGTTTGTAGCAGGTGCTGGAGAGGGTGGAGGAGATCTCCTCCAGATAGACGGGCAGGATCGCGTCGCTCAGGCCGAGGCTCTGCCGCAGCTCGATGAAGAAGTCGAGCGCCGCGAGCGGGAGTTCGGCACCTTCACGGGTCCGGGTGAGGGACGGGGCGTCCACCTGCCAGTGGTCCAGCGCGCGGCGGACGGCGGTGAAGCGGTAGCGGGTGAGGCCGTCGTCGCTGCGGACGGTGTAGCCGCCGTCCTGCTGCCGCTCGGGGGTGAGGAGGCGCTCGTGGGCGAACTCGGCGAGCGCCTTGCGGATCAGCAGCCGGTTGGCGGTCTCCCAGTGTTCGGGGGAGAGGTGGGCGACGCTGTCGGTGAGCGCGGTCATGCGGTGGCCACCGCCTTCGCGACGGCCGCTTCGAACGCCTCCCGGGTGCAGAAGCTCAGCAGGGCCCTCTTCTCCGGTTTCTCGATCTCCCGTTCGGGCACGAACCCGACGGCCGCGTTGAGGGCGTGCACGGCGGTGTTGCGCACGTCGGGCTCGACGACGATCCGCCGGACGGCCGGATCCTCGAAGAGGTGGGCGACCACGGCCGTGATGACGGCGAGGGTGAACCCGTGCACGGGCGTGTCGGTGGGCGCGACGAGGAAGTGCATCCCGATGTCACCGGGCTCGGGATCGTAGAGACCGGCCAGCTCCCGGTGGGCGGGGTCGTAGTGCTCCACGAGGAACACGGGATCGTCGCCGAGCAGCCCCAGCAGCGCGTGATGGTGTTCGTCCTCGGTGATCTCCAGATAGGCGTGCTCGACGTCCTGGGGCCGCGCGTCCCGCATCATCCAGAAGGCCGCCTTGGGATGCGTGACCCAGCGATGCAGCAACGCGGCGTCCCTGAGCGGGTGGAGGGGCCGGAAGGCGAAGCCGTCCGGGGTCACCCCGGTGGAGGGCGTGTGGCTCATACGGCGAACTCCTGGAAGGCGATGGTCTTCTCGACCGGGTAGTACTCGCTGCCGAGCAGCTCGCGGATGATGTACGCGTTGCGGTACGGGCCCATGCCCAGGTCGGGGCTGGTGACGCTGTGGGTGTGGACGCCGCCGTTCTGGAGGAAGACGCCGCGCCCGGTGACGTCGACGGAGTAGTTGCGGGCGATGTCGAAGCTGCCGTGACCGTCGAAGCGCAGCCGGTCCCTGACGGGTTCCAGGAAGGCCGGGGGCTCGTAGTGGTAGCCGGTCGCGAGGACGACGGCCTCGCTGCGGATCTCGAAGTCCTTGCCCTGCTCGTCCTGGTGGAAGCCGAGCACGTACGAACCGTCGTCCTCGTGCCGGGCCCCGGTGAGCGTGGAGTTGGTGAGCAGCCGGGTCGGGACGGGCCGGCCGCCGCTCTCGACGCCCTTCTGGTAGAGCAGGTCGAAGATGTCGTTGATCAGGTCCGCGTTGATGCCCTTGAAGAGCCCCTTCTGCGCCTTCTCCAGGCGGTGCCGGGTGTCCTCGGGCAGGGCGTGGAAGTAGTCGATGTAGTCGGGGGAGGTCATCTCCAGGGTCAGCTTGGTGTACTCCAGCGGATAGAACCGCGGTGAGCGGGTGACCCAGTTGAGCTGGTAGCCGTGGGTGCCGATGCCGTCGAGCAGTTCGCGGTAGACCTCGGCGGCACTCTGCCCGCTGCCGACGATCGTGATCGAACCGGCGGCCTGGAGCTCGGCCTTGCGGTGCGCGTACCGCGAGGTGTGCACGACATCGTTGCCGAGGTCCCGGCAGACGGCGGGTACGTGGGGGACGGTCCCGGTGCCGAGGACGAGATGACGCGCGCGGTGGACGTCGTCCCGGGCGGTGCGCACGAGATACAGCTCGGTGTCCTCGTCGTACGTCACCTCGGTGACCGTGGTGTCGAAGCGGACGCTGCCGAGCCGGCCGGCGGCCCAGCGGCAGTAGTCGTCGTACTCGATGCGCAGCGGGTAGAAGTTCTCGCGGATGTAGAAGGAGTACAGCCGCCCCTTCTCCTTCAGGTAGTTGAGGAAGGAGTACGGCGAGGTCGGGTCGGCCATGGTGACGAGGTCCGACATGAACGGTGTCTGGAGGTGGGCGCCGTCGAGGAACATGCCCGAGTGCCACTCGAAGCCGGGCCTGGACTCCAGGAAGACGCAGTCGAGTCCGGCGATCGGCTCGGTGAGGCAGGCGAGGCCGAGGTTGAAGGGGCCGAGGCCGATGCCGACGACGTCGTGGGCGGCGTCCGCGCTCGCGGACTCAGGAAGCACGGTCAAGGGACTCTCCCAGGTAGTGCTCGGCGTGGCCGGCGATCAGATCGAGGACGGCGGCGATGTCGGACACCGTCGTCCCGGGGTTGAGGAGGGTGAACTTGAGGTAGTGACGGCCGCCGACCTTGGTGCCCGCGACGACGGCGTCACCGGAGGCGAACAGGGCCTTGCGGGCGTGCAGGTTGGCGCGGTCGATCTCGGCGGGATCGGTGGCGGCGGGACCGCCCGCGGCGGCCGGGTCGTAACGGAAGACGAGGGTGGACAGGGAGGGCTCGACGACGACGTCGAACCGCGGATCGCCGTCGAGGAGCCGCCATCCCTCCTGGGCGAGGTCGCAGACGCTGTCGAAGAGTTCACCGATCCCGTCGGCACCCATGACCCGCAGCGTCATCCACAGTTTGAGCGCGTCGAAACGGCGGGTGGTCTGGAGGGACTTGTCGACCTGGTTGGGGATGCGCTCCTCGGCCATGCGGCGGGGGTTGAGGTACTCGGCGTGATAGGTGGCGTGCCGTAGCACGGTGGTGTCCCGTACCAGCAGGGCGGACGAACTCACCGGCTGGAAGAAGGACTTGTGATAGTCGACGGTGACGGAGTCGGCGCGTTCGATACCGGTGAGGCGGTCGCGGCGCCGGCCGGAGACGAGCAGTCCGCACCCGTAGGCGGCGTCCACGTGCATCCACACCCCGTACTGGGCGCACAGCCCGGCGATCTCGGGCAGCGGGTCGATGGACCCGAAGTCGGTGCTCCCGGCGGTGGCGACGACGGCCATCGGCACGAGTCCGTCCCGCCGGCAGCGCTCCAGCTCATGGGCGAGGGCGACGGTCTGCATCCGTTTGTCGTGGTCGACGGGCACGGTGACCACGGAGTCGGGGCTCAGCCCGAGCAGTTTGGCGGCCTTCCGCACACTGAAGTGGCTGACCTCGGAGGTGAAGACGCGCAGCGTGGCCAGGGATCCGGCCTTGGCCTCCTCGCGGGCCAGCAGCAGGGCCTGGAGGTTGGACTGGGTGCCGCCGGAGGTGAACACGCCGTCGGCGGCGGCCCCGAGGCCGATCCGGGCGGCCGTCCAGTCGATGAGCCTGCGCTCGATGAGGGTGCCGCCGGCGGACTGGTCCCAGGTGTCGAGGGAGGAGTTGACCGCGGAGAGCACGGCCTCGCCGAGCACCGCCGGGATGACGACCGGGCAGTTGAGGTGGGCGAGGTAGCGGGGGTGGTGGAAATAGACGGCGTCGCGGAGGTAGACGTCCTCGAGTTCGTCGAGTGCGGCGGTGGTGTCGTGGAGGGGGCGGTCGAGGTCGACGCGGTCGATGCGGGGCGCGAGGCCGTCCACGGTGACGCCGGTGAACGGCCTTTCGGTGGTGGCGAGTCGTGCCGCCACCCGCTCGACTCCTTCGGTCACGGAGCGCCGGTAGTGCTCCGCGGTGAGGTCATTGAGCAGGTGCGAGCGCATGTGGGGGTCCTCCGGTGGGGACGGTCCGTGCGGGGCGGGAGGGGCGGAGCCTGCGGGCTCAACTTAGGTAAGGCTAGCCTAAGTTAATCTTGGCCAAACCTGCCCCTCCCGTGACGGCGATCACTCCGCTGCGCGTGACTGCCGCTCAAAGTCCTTGCTGGGTGCGGCGGTCGGCGCGGCTCACCCGACCTTCTTCGCCTTCTCGACGGCGGTGGCGAGGGCTTCGACGAGGGGGGCGCACTTGTCGTAGGACAGGATCGGCTCGGGGTTGCGGGCGATGACCTGGCCTGCCTTGACGGCGGGCAGCTTCTTCCAGGTGGCCTCGGTGATGTCGGCGGGCTGGACGGCCGAGGTGCGGTTGTCCATCATGATGACGTCGGCCTGGTACTTGTCGACGTTCTCCCAGCTCAGCGACTCGTACCAGCCGCCGCCCTCGGCCTTGGCCTTCTCCGGGGGCTCGATGAAGGTGACGCCGAGGGCCTTGTAGTACTCGAGGTCGATGGAGAGGTTGGACCCGGAGACGTAGAACAGGTCCTGGCTGGCGGAACCGGCCATGACCCGGATCCCGGGGTTGGCCTTGACGGCGGCGCGCAGCCTGGCGGAGGCGTCCTCGAAGCGCTTCTTGGCCTGGGCGACGGCATCGGAAGCGACGTCGCCGCCGAGCGACTCGGCGAGGTCGAGCATCCGCTGCAACGGTGCGGTCAGCTGCCGGTTGTAGACGGAGATCCCGACGCTCGGCGCCCCGACGGCGAGGATCTTCTTCTTGGACTCCTCCGGCACGTACCAGAGCGTCCCGGCGCTGTCGAACATCGTGGATATCAGCACGTCGGGGGCGAGCGCCGCGTACTTCTCGATGTTGAACTGCCCCCACTCGTTGCCGAGCACGGTCACCTTGGTGACGTCCATGTCCCCGGCCTGCACATCGGCCTTGCCGTCCTTGGTGGTCGTCGGCCCGAAGACGCCCTTGACCCCGACGCCGTAGTCGTGGAGCGCGGCGGCCACCCCGACGAAGGCGACGATGTTTGCCGGGGCCTTGCCGGTCTTCGCGGTCTGGCCGCGGTCGTCCTTGAAGGACCAGGGCCCGGACGCGGCGGCCGAACTCCCCTTGCCCGCACCGCTGCTTTCGGCATCGTCGTCATCACCGCAGGCCGCGAGCACGGCCCCGAGACCGAGGGCACCGCCGGCGGCGAGGACGCCGCGTCGGGTGAGATGGCTGGCACGAGCGAGGGACATGAGCATGACTGCTTTCGACCAGGGCGGACGGCCCACCGGACAATTGGAAGATAGGTTAGCCTAACCTCAATTGATGTCCAGGGGATCTCGCACTCCGCGCCCCCACGTATAGGGCGTTCCCTGGGACACCCGCGGTCCCGCCAAGCCCTCGCGGCCGTCCGGCACGGGGCGAAAACCGTTGGACACGGCCACCCGCGCGGCCTACCGTCGCCGCGTCCGAGTTCCGCGCGGCCGGAAGAGGTGCGTCTGATGGCGGTCCAGGCAGTGACGGACGGCAGCAGCCGGCCGTTCCCCGTGCACGGCATGACCCCCTCGGACGTAAGGAACCTCACCCGTGGACATTCCACGTAGCTTCACCATCCGCGAGAGCAGTCACCGTATCCACAACCCGTTCACCGGCGAGAAACTGGCCGTCCTGGGGCAGGCTCTGCGCCTGACGCCCGGCACGCGGGTGCTCGACCTCGCCAGCGGATCGGGCGAGATGCTGTGCACCTGGGCCCGCGACCACGGCATCACCGGGACCGGCGTCGACCTCAGCAGCGACTTCACGGCCAAGGCCCGGGCCCGGGCGGCCGAACTCGGCGTCGCCGACCGGGTGGACTTCGTGCACGGCGACGCGTCCGGCCATGTCGCGGACGAACCCGTCGACCTCGCCGCGTGCGTCGGCGCCACCTGGATCGGCGACGGAGTGCCCGGCACGATCGACCTGCTGCGCCGCAGCCTCCGCCCGGGCGGCATGCTGCTGATCGGCGAGCCGTACTGGCGCCGGGAGCCCCCGGACCAGGTCACCGTCGAGGCGTGCCACGCCCGCAGCCGGGACGACTTCCGCACGCTGCCCGCACTGATCGAGCAGTTCGGCGAACTCGGCCACGACGTCGTCGAGATGGTGCTCGCCGACCAGGACAGCTGGGACCGCTACCGGGCCGCCCAGTGGCTCAACGTCCGCCGCTGGCTCGACCGCCACCCCGACGACGAACTGGCCCCCGAACTGAGAGCCGAACTCACGACGGACCCCGTCCGCTACGTCAGATACGAACGCGAACACCTGGGCTGGGGGATCTTCGCCCTTCTGCCCCGCTGACCACCACCCCCACCGAACCCGGAGGCGACGACACCCCGCCGCCTCCGGACCGTCTCCTGCCCCGTCTCCCGTTACCCCGCCAGTCCCAACTCCCGGGCGATCAGCATCCGCTGGACCTCGCTGGTGCCCTCGCCGATCTCCAGGATCTTGGAGTCGCGCCACATCCGGGCCACCGGGTACTCGTTCATGAAGCCGTAGCCGCCGTGGATCTGGGTGGCGTCGCGGGCGTTGTCCACCGCGACCGTGGAGGAATGGAGCTTGGCCAGGGCCGCCTCCTTCTTGAAGGGGGCTCCGGAGACCAGGCGGGCCGCCGCGTCGCGCCAGGCCAGGCGGGAGGTGTGGGCCTTCATCTCCATGTCCGCGATCTTGAACTGGATCGCCTGGTTCGCGCCGATCGGGCGGCCGAACGCGTGGCGTTCCTTGGCGTACTTGACCGACTCGTCCACGCAGCCCTGTGCCAGCCCCGTCGCCAGTGCCGCTATGGCGACCCGGCCCTCGTCCAGGATGCGCAGGAACTGGGCGTAGCCGCGGCCCTGTTCGCCGAGCAGGTTGGCCGCGGGGACCCGGACGTCCGCGAAGGACAGTTCCCTGGTGTCCGAGGCGTTCCAACCGACCTTGGAGTACGGCGCCGCCACCGTGAAGCCGGGGGTGCCCGACGGCACGATGATCGACGAGATCACCGGCCTGCCGTCCGGCCTGCGGTCCGTCACCGCCGTCACCGTCACCAGGCCCGTGATGTCCGTGCCCGAGTTGGTGATGAAGCACTTGGTGCCGTTGATCACCCATTCGCCGGTGGCCGGGTCCAGGCGGGCCGTGGTGCGGGTGGCTCCCGCGTCGGAGCCGCCGTCCGGTTCCGTCAGGCCGAAGGCGCCCAGGATCTCGCCCGTGCAGAGGCGGGGGAGCCACTCCTGTTTCTGGGCCGGTGTGCCGAACAGGTGGATCGGCATCGCTCCCAGCGAGACTCCCGCCTCCAGGGTGATGGCCACCGACGAGTCGACCCTCGCCAGTTCCTCCAGGGCCACGCCCAGCGCCAGGTAGTCGCCGCCCATGCCGCCGTACTCCTCCGGGAACGGCAGGCCGAACAGGCCCATCCGGCCCATCTCGCGCACGATCTCGTAGGGGAACTCGTGGCGCTCGTAGAGGTCGCCGATCTTCGGGGCCACCACGTCGTGCGCGAACTCCTCCACCGTGCGGCGGAGTTCCTCCAGTTCGGGGGAGAGGCGGAAGTCCATGGTGATCACTGCTCCTGGTGGGAGAGAGCCGGGGAGAGGGCGCGGACGGTGCGGGACGGGCTGGGGCGGTCGAGGTGGGCCGCCATCCACACGCTGGTCGCGGTGAGGCGGTCCAGGTCGACGCCGGTCTCGATGCCCAGGCCGTGCAGCATCCAGACCAGGTCCTCCGTGGCGAGGTTGCCGGTGGCCGACTTCGCGTACGGGCAGCCGCCCAGGCCGCCGGCGGAGGCGTCGACCGTGCTCACGCCGTGCTCCAGGGCCGCGTACGTGTTCGCCAGCGCCTGGCCGTACGTGTCGTGGAAGTGCACACCCAGGGCGTCCGTCGGCACGCCTTCCTCGTTCAGGAGGGTGAGGAGCGCGCGTACGTGGCCCGGCGTCGCCACGCCGATCGTGTCGCCCAGGCTCAGCTCGTCGCAGCCCATGTCCCGCAGCGCCGTGCAGACCCGGGCCACCTGGTGGAGCGGGACCGGACCCTCCCACGGGTCGCCGAAGCACATCGAGACATAGCCGCGGACATGCGCTCCCGCCTCCTTCGCCCGCCGCACCACCGGGTCGAACACCGCGAGGGACTCGTCCACGGTGCGGTTGAGGTTGGCCTTCGCGAAGGACTCCGTGGCGCTGGCGAACACGGCGACCCGGTCCGCGCCGAGCGCCAGGGCCCGGTCCAGACCGCGGCCGTTGGGGACCAGCACCGGCAGGTGTATCCCGGGCAGGGCGCCCTTGACGAGGTCGAACAGGTCCTCCGCGTCGGCCAGTTGCGGCACCCACTTCGGGTGGACGAAGCTCGTCGCCTCGATCGTCGTCAGGCCCGCGTCGGCCAGGCGGCGGACGAAGTCCGCCTTCACCTGTGTCGGTACGGTCGCCTTCTCGTTCTGCAGGCCGTCCCGCGCGCCCACCTCGTGGATCCGCACCCGTGCGGGCAGGTCCGGCGCCGGGACGGTCATCGGGAGTCCGGGGGGTCGGGTCATGCGCGTTCGCCTCCGTCCGTGTCCACCGCTTCCTCCTCGTGCGGCGCGATCACCGCCAGCACCTGGTCCATGGCGACCGCCGTGCCCGGGGTGACGTCGAGTCCGGTGACCGTGCCCGCGTGCGGGGCGGAGATGACGTGCTCCATCTTCATCGCCTCCACCACCAGCAGGCTCTGGCCCGCGACCACGTCGTCGCCCACCGCCACCTTCACCACCGTCACCGTGCCGGGCATCGGCGCCGTCAGCGAGTCGGCGCCCGCGTGCGCGGCCCGGTCCAGGCTCGCGGCGACCGGGTCGTGGGCGCGGACGTGCCAGGCGTCGCCGTCCCGGGCCAGCCATACCCCGTCCTCGCCGGCGGTACCGGTCAGGGCCGTGAAGGCGTGTGTCACACCGTCCAGTTCGACGGTGAGCGGGTCCCCGGGCATGAGGCGGGCGGGCACGGGGGTCTCCGCTCCCGGCAGGAGCAGCTCCGTACCGCCGTCGCCCCCGCCCGTGGTCCGGACCCGTATCACCACCGGCTCGTGGCCCGTCACCCGTACGTGGTACGCCGTCCACGCCGCCTCGCCGCCCAGCCGCCAGCCGTCCGCCGCCGCGAACGGGTCCGCCCAGCCGGAGACGGACGGCGGCGGGCGGAGGGACCCGTGGCGCAGCAGGGCCGCCGCCGCGTAGACCTCCGGCGGGACGTCGTCCTGGACCAGCCCGTCCAGTTCCCGCTCCACCAGCCCGGTGTCCAGGTCCCCCGCCACCACCGCCGGATGCGCCAGCAGCCGCCGCAGGAACCCGGCGTTGGTCGGCACGCCCAGCGTCACCGTCCCGGCGAGGGCCGCCCGGAGCCTGCGCAGTGCCGTCGCCCGGTCGGGGCCGTACGCGATGACCTTGGCCAGCATCGGGTCGTAGCGGCTGCCCACCTCCGTGCCCTCGCTGAGCCCGGAGTCGGTGCGCACGCCGTCCCCCGAGGGTTCGCGCAGCCGCAGCACCGTGCCGCCGGACGGCAGGAAGCCGCGCGCGCCCTCGCGCACCGACACCGTCTCGGCGCAGATCCGGGCCTCCACGGCGTGCCCGGCGAGGGTGATGTCGTCCTGCCCGTACGGCAGCCGCTCGCCCGCCGCGATCCGCAGCTGCCACTCCACCAGGTCGAGGCCCGTCACGAACTCGGTGACCGGGTGCTCCACCTGGAGGCGGGTGTTCATCTCCATGAAGAAGTACGACGACGGGTCGCCGCCCGGCACGATGAACTCCACCGTGCCCGCGCCCCGGTACCCGCAGGAGCGCGCCGCCTGCACCGCCGCCTCGCCCATCGCGGCCCGGGTCGGCCCGTCCAGCAGCACACTGGGCGCCTCCTCGACGAGCTTCTGGTGCCGCCGCTGGAGCGAGCACTCGCGTTCGCCGAGGTGGACGACGTTGCCGTGGCCGTCGGCCAGGACCTGGATCTCGATGTGGCGGGGCCGGTCCACCCACCGCTCGACCAGCAGCGTGTCGTCCCCGAAGGACGCGCGGGCCTCCCGGCGGGCCGCCGCGATCTCCTCCTCCAGCACCGCCGGGTCCCGCACCAGCCGCATGCCCTTGCCGCCGCCGCCCGCCGACGGCTTCAGCAGCACCGGGACACCGATGCCGGCCGCGGCGGAAGCCAGTTGGGCATCCGTCAGGCCGCTGCCCCGGGACCCCGGCACCACCGGGACGCCCGCCGCCCGCACCGTCTCCTTCGCCCGGATCTTGTCGCCCATCAGCGCGATCGCCGAGGCAGGCGGCCCGATGAAGACGAGCCCCGCCTCCTCGCAGGTCCGCGCGAAGGCGGCGTTCTCGGCGAGGAAGCCGTACCCCGGGTGCACCGCCCGCGCGCCCGTGCGGACGGCGGCCGCGATGATCCGTTCCGCCGACAGATAGCTCTCCGCGGCCGCCGCGGGCCCGATCCGCACCGCCGTGTCGGCCTCCCGTACGTGCCGGGCGTCCGCGTCGGCGTCGGAGTACACCGCCACCGAGCGCACCCCCATGGCCCGCAGCGTACGGATCACCCGCACCGCGATCTCGCCCCGGTTGGCGACCAGCACCGTCTCGAACATGGGTCCCCTCATCGCAGCGTTCACATCCGGAAGACGCCGAACCGGGGCTCTCCCAGCGGCGCGTTGGCACAGGCGGTCAGGGCCAGACCCAGCACCCGGCGGGTCTCCAGGGGGTCGATCACCCCGTCGTCCCACAGGCGCGCCGTGGCGTAGTAGGCGTTGCCCTGGCGCTCGTACTGCGCGCGCACCGGCGCCTTGAAGGCTTCCTCCTCCTCGGCCGGCCAGCTCTCCCCGCGCGCCTCCAGCTGGTCCCGTTTCACGGTCGCGAGGACGGACGCGGCCTGCTCGCCGCCCATCACCGAGATCTTGGCGCCCGGCCACATCCACAGGAACCGGGGCGAATAGGCCCGGCCGCACATCGAGTAGTTGCCCGCCCCGTACGACCCGCCGACCACCACCGTCAGCTTCGGCACCCGGGTGCAGGCCACCGCGGTCACCATCTTGGCGCCGTGCTTGGCGATGCCGCCCGCCTCGTAGTCCCGGCCGACCATGAAGCCGGAGATGTTCTGCAGGAACACCAGCGGGATGCCGCGCTGGTCGCACAGCTCGACGAAGTGGGCGCCCTTCTGGG
This sequence comes from Streptomyces sp. NPDC047000, assembly GCF_040644295.1. NCBI lineage: Bacteria > Bacillati > Actinomycetota > Actinomycetes > Kitasatosporales > Streptomycetaceae > Streptomyces > Streptomyces sp. NPDC047000. The sequence continues at coordinate 269,154 of NZ_JBEYWE010000005.1, read as the reverse complement.
CGGATTCGGAGAACAGGATGCCGTTGTTGGCGACGATCCCGACCGGATGCCCGTGGACGCGGGCGAAGCCGGTGACGAGGGTCTGCCCGAACTCCGCCTTGAACTCGGCGAACCGCGAGCCGTCCACCACCCGCGCGATGATCTCCCGTACGTCGTAGGGGGTGCGCGGGTCGACCGGCACCGCGCCGTACAGGCCGTACGGATCGACCTTCGGCTCGACGGACGCCGTCACCTCCCACGGCAGCGGCCCGCGCGCGGGAAGCGTGGCGACGGCGGTCCGGACGATCCGCAGCGCGTGCGCGTCGTCCTCCGCCAGGTGGTCGGTGACGCCCGACACCCGCGCGTGGACCTCGCCGCCGCCCAGTTCCTCCGCCGTGACCACCTCACCGGTGGCGGCCTTCACCAGCGGCGGCCCGCCGAGGAAGATGGTGCCCTGGCCGCGCACGATGACCGCCTCGTCGCTCATCGCCGGGACGTACGCCCCGCCCGCCGTGCAGGAGCCGAGGACGGCGGCGATCTGCGGGATGCCGGCGCCGGACATCCGGGCCTGGTTGTAGAAGATCCGCCCGAAGTGCTCCCGGTCCGGGAACACCTCGTCCTGCATCGGCAGGAACGCGCCGCCCGAGTCGACGAGGTACAGGCACGGCAGCCGGTTCTCCAGGGCCACCTCCTGGGCGCGCAGATGCTTCTTCACGGTCATCGGGTAGTACGTGCCGCCCTTGACCGTGGCGTCGTTGGCGACGATCACGCACTCGCGCCCGGCGACCCGTCCGATCCCGGCGATCAGCCCGGCCGCCGGTGCCTGGCCGTCGTACATCCCGTCGGCCGCCAGCGGCGCCAGCTCCAGGAACGGCGAACCCGGGTCGAGCAGTGCGTCCACCCGCTCGCGCGGCAGCAGCTTGCCGCGCGCGGTGTGCCGGGCCCGCGCCCGCTCGCCGCCGCCGAGGCGGGCCGCGGCCAGCTTGCCGCGCAGCTCCCCGGCCAGCGCGCGGTGCGCCCGCTCGTTGGCCCGCCAGGCCTCCGAGGCGGGGTCCTCCCCCACGCTCGAACGATCTCGCGCGGGGGCACCCCCATCACTCGTCAGCTCCGGTGCCTCCTGCATCCCGCGGTCCCCTCACCAGGTGTTAATGAGCGTTAACCATCGGCCTTCAGGTTAACGACCGCTAACCGCTTCTGTCTAGAATTACTCCCATGGTCACCAGAACCGACGCCGCGACCCGCCGTGAACAGATCCTCAAGGAGGCCGCCCGCCTCTTCGCCGAGCGCGGCTTCCACGGTGTCGGGGTCGACGAGATAGGCGCCGCGGTCGGCATCAGCGGCCCCGGCCTCTACCGGCACTTCCCCGGCAAGGACGCGATGCTCGCCGAACTGCTGGTCGGCATCAGCGGCCGGCTGCTGACCGGCGCGCGCCGCCGGCTGGCGGAGGCGGACAACTCCGCCGGTCCCGGCGCGGTCCTCGACTCGCTCATCGAGGGCCACATCGACTTCGCCCTGGACGACCGTCCCCTCATCACCCTGCACGACCGCGAGCTGGACCGCCTGCGCGACAGCGACCGCAAGCTGGTGCGCCAGCTCCAGCGGCAGTACGTCGAACTGTGGGTGGAGGTGGTGCGCGAGCTGCACCCGGAACTGACCGAGCCCGCCGCCCGCGCCGCCGTGCACGCGGTGTTCGGCCTGCTCAACTCCACCCCGCACCTGGCCCGGCCGGGCGCGCTGCCGGGGCGCGCGGTCACCGCCCGGCTGCTGCACCAGATGGCGCGCGGCGCCTTCGAGGCGGCCGGGGCGCCCTGATTCCGGCGCCTTGCGCCCCCGCGGACCCGCCCGTGCGTCCCTCCGTGCCCTCACCCGTCCGCGTGACGAGCGTTACGGCATCCCGCCCCCGGACACTCTGGACGCCCGTCCCTACCCGCCGGTACCGTTGCTCTGAGCAAGCGCTTAGACATGCACGGTTCTGTGGAGGTGGCGGCGTGCGCCGTACGGTGTTCAACGAGGATCACGAGGCGTTCCGGGAGACCCTGCGGGCCTTCATCGAGGCCGAGGTCGTCCCCGTCTACGACGAGTGGTTCGCGGCCGGCCAGGCCCCCCGCGACTTCTACCACAAGCTCGCCGAGCTGGGTGTCTTCGGCATCCGCGTCGACGAGGAGCACGGCGGCGCCGGCATCGACTCGTACAAGTTCGAGGCGATCATCTACGAGGAGACCGCCCGCGCGGGCGTCCACTTCGGCGGCTCCGGAGTGCATGTGCTGCTCGGCCTGCCGTACATCAAGATGCTCGCCACCGAGGAGCAGAAGAAGCGCTATCTGCCCAAGTTCGTCTCCGGCGAGGAGATGTGGGCCCTCGCGATGACCGAGCCGGGCACCGGCTCCGACCTCGCGGGCATGAAGACCACCGCCCGGCTCTCCGAGGACGGCACGCACTACGTCCTCAACGGCGCCAAGACCTTCATCACCGGCGGCGTGCACGCCGACCGCGTCATCGTCTGCGCCCGCACCGCCGCGCCCACCGCCGAGGACCGCCGGCACGGCATATCCCTGTTCGCCGTGGACACCAAGTCCGAGGGCTACTCCGTCGGCCGCAAGCTCGACAAGCTCGGCCTGAAGACCTCCGACACCGCCGAGCTGGCGTTCGTCGACGTGAAGGTCCCGGTGGAGGACCTGCTCGGCGAGGAGAACAAGGGCTTCTCCTACCTCGGCCACAACCTCGCCTCCGAGCGCTGGGGCATCGCCTACGGCGCCTACGCGCAGGCCAAGGCGGCCGTGCGGTTCACCAAGGAGTACGTCAAGGAGCGCACCGTCTTCGGCCAGCCGGTCGCGCACTTCCAGAACACCAAGTTCGAGCTCGCCGCCTGCCAGGCCGAGGTGGACGCCGCCGAGGCGGTCGCCGACCGCGCCCTGGAGGCCCTGGACGCGAACGAGCTGACGCCCGCCGAGGCCGCCAGCGCCAAGCTGTTCTGCACCGAGGTCGCGCACCGCGTCATCGACCGCTGCCTCCAGCTGCACGGCGGCTACGGCTTCATGAACGAGTACCCGATCGCCCGCCTGTACGCCGACAACCGCGTCAACCGGATCTACGGCGGCACCAGCGAGATCATGAAGACGATCATCGCGAAGGACATGGGCCTGTAGAGGAACCAGCAGGACCAGCAGGACATGGGCCTGTAAGCCGCCCGCAACCAGCGGCAGCGGTCCGACCGATACAACGGACGCCATGAGCCAGGCACTACAGGATCTCCTCGATCTGCTCGACCTGGAGCAGATCGAGGAGAACATCTTCCGCGGGCAGTCCCGCTCCGCCATGGTCCCGCGGGTCTTCGGCGGCCAGGTCGCCGCGCAGGCGATGACCGCCGCCGGGCGTACGGTCCCGGCGGACCGGCCCGCGCACTCCCTGCACGCGTACTTCCTGCGTCCCGGCGACCCCGGCGCGCCCATCGTCTACACCGTGGACCGGCTGCGCGACGGCCGCTCCTTCACCACCCGCCGGGTCGTCGCCGTCCAGCACGGCAAGCCGGTCTTCGGGCTCTCGGCGTCCTTCCAGACGTACGAGGACGGCCTCGACCACCAGGCCCCCGCGCCGTCCGCCCCGGACCCCGAGACCCTCCCGACCTCCCAGGAACGCCTGCGCGGCTACGGCCACCTCGCCCCCGGCGTGGTGGCACGCCTCCTCCAGACCCGCGAGGCGGTCGACCTGCGCTACGTCGACGAGCCGCCGTACGGCCGCTTCGGCGAACCTCGCGAACCGCACTCGCAGGTCTGGTTCCGCACCAACGGCAAGCTCGCCGACGACCCCCTGCTGCACGTCGTGCTCGCCACGTACGTCTCCGACATGACGCTGCTCGACTCGGTGCTGCTGGCCCACGGCCGGGGCGGCTGGGCGGTGGGCGACGTGGTCGGCGCCTCCCTGGACCACGCGATGTGGTTCCACCGCCCGTTCCGCGCCGACGAGTGGCTGCTCTACGACCAGGAGTCCCCGTCGGCGTACGGCGGCCGGGGCCTGGGCCAGGCTCGGATCTACACGCAGGACGGCCGGCTGGCGGTGTCGGTGATCCAGGAGGGCGTGGTCCGCGTCCCCCGCTAGGCTTCCTGGTCCTCTCGGTCCCTTTGGTCTCCTTGGTCCTCCCGGTCCCCTTGCCCGGTGAGTCCCGCCTCGGACAGCAGATAGGCGGTCATCGGGTCGTAGTACCGCGGGCTGACGACATGGTCGTCGAGCGGTACGGCGACCTGGAGGGTGCCCTCGGACTCGGCGAGGAAGAGGGCCGGGTCGTTGCAGTCGGCGTACCCCACGGAGTCGATGCCGTGCTGGGCGGCCCGCCCCGCCCAGCCGTGGTCGGCGACGACGAGGTCGGGCAGCGGGCGTCCCGCACGCTCCAGCGCGGTGAGGATCTGGTGCATCGGCTCGCCGGAGTGGGTGTGCCAGAGGCTCGCCCCGTGCTCGAGCACGGCGATGTCGGCGAACTGTCTGACGTACCCCTCCTCCGTCTGCAACCCCTCCGGGATGACGACGACCTCGCAGCCCGCGGCGCGCAGCGCGACGGCGGTGGCGTGGTGCACATCGAGCAGCCCGCCCGGGTGACCGGTCGCGAGCAGTACCCGCTGCCCGCCCTCGGCCGCCTTCCGCAGCCGCCCCGCCATCCGCTCCAGGGCGTCCACCGTCAGCTCCGGGTCGATGGTGTCCTGCCCGTACCGGAACGCGGGGTCGTCGTTCACCCCGACCCGCTCCGCCATCACCGCGAGCACGTCCTGCTCGTCGTTCCACCGGTCACCGAGTTCGAGCCCGAGCCAGAAGTTCCGTTCGCCGTTGGCCAGCCTGCGGTAGTGGTTGAGGTTGTTCTCGCGAGGTGTGGCGACATCGCCCGCGATACGGGTCTTCACAAGGTGGTCGACGAGCTCGGCGCGGCTGGGTGTCCCGGGTATCGGCATGAACCCATTGTGAGGCAGCCCACGGGGGCGGGTCCCGGGTGTTCCGGGCGCTGGGACGCCCGCCACACGACGACGGCCCCCGACCGGATCGGCGGGGGCCGTCGCAGGTGGTGTCAGCTGACGTCGGACGGGTCCAGACGGTAGAGGGCGGACTGGCTGCTCTGGTTCTGGGAGGACGACGACTTCGAACCCGACGACGATGATGACGATGTGCTCTTGCTGTACGCGCTCTCCTTCACCGCCGTCGCGTGCTTCTGCACCCACGCCGTGACCGCCGAGCTGACGCTGTTGCCGCCGCCCATGCCGCCTCCGCCGCCCATGCCTCCGCCGAGCTGGATGTAGTGCAGCTCGCCCTTCTTCACCAGTTCCTTCAGCTTGGCCACCGTCATGGCGTTGTCGGAGCCGGTGAAGCCCCACATGGAGATGACCGGGATCCTGGTGCTCAGCTCGATCTGGGCGGCGCTCTGCGAGTTGGACACCGCGAGCAGCCACGTGGCGCCGTCCCGGTGCTTCTTCAGGTACGAGACGAGCTCGCTGCTCGCCCCGCCCATGCCGCCTCCGCCGCCCATGCCTCCGCCGGGACCGCCGGTCATGCCGGAGGGCGCGCCTCCGGAGCCGCTCTCACCGCCGGGGGCCGTACCGCCGCCCGCCTCGGCGTCGCCGCCGGGCAGCCGGCCGTACTGCTGTCCGCCCTGCGCCCCCGGCATCTCCCCGCCGGTGCCGCCGGGCATCTCGCCGCCGCCCGGCAGCTCGCCGCCCGCCTGCGGGGCACCGCCGGCCTGGTTCTGACCGCCCGGCGCCTCCATGGAGCCGCCGCCGGGGAAGCCGCCGCGGTTGCCGCCGCCGCCCGGGCCGCCGCCGAAGCCGTTGCCGGTGGAGGGGCCCGCCGTGGGGTTCGTCCCGCCCATGCCGCCGCCCGATCCGGACGGCACCGACCAGGCGTACGCCGCCGGACCCGCGACCGCGGCGACGACCGCGGCGGCCACGGAGGCGGTGAGCAGCCGGATCCGCGTACCGCCGGAGCGGAAGAGGATCAGCCCGGTGATCGCGAGGGCGGTCAGCAGGCCGACCACCGGCCACAGCCAGCTGTTCCAGCCGGAGGCGCGGCGCAGCAGCACGATCGCCCACAGCCCGGTGACGCCGAGCGCGGCGGGCAGCACCCACACCCAGCGCCGGTCGCCCCGCAGCGCGCCGAGGAGCATGGCGCCGCCGCCTCCGCACAGGGCGGCGATCCCGGGGGCCAGGGCGGTGGTGTAGTAGGGGTGCATGGTGCCTTCCGCCATGCTGAACGTGAGGAAGTGCAGCAGGGTCCAGCCGCCCCACAGCAGCAGCGCGGCGCGGGTGAGGTCGGTGCGCGGGGCGCGGCCGCACAGGACGAGGCCGCCGGCCAGGGCGATCGCGGAGAAGGGCAGCAGCCAGGAGATCTGGCCGCCGAGGACGTCGTTGAACATGCGGCCGAGGCCCGCGGTCCCGGCGAAGGAGGCGCCTCCGCCGCCCCCGTTCCCGCCGCCCCCGCCGTTGCCCTCGCCACCGAAGACGCGGCCGAGGCCGTTGTAGCCCATGATCAGGTCCCAGGCGGTGCCGTCCGTGGAGCCGCCGATGTACGGCCGGTCGTCGGCGGGCACCAGGGACACGGCCGCCGCCCACCAGAAGCTGCTGACGGCGAGCGCGACCCCGGCGATCAGCAGGTTGACGATCCGCTTCACGAGGGCGGGACGGGCCGCGTACAGATACACGCCGGCGACGGCGGGCAGGGCGATGTAGCCCTGGAGCATCTTGGTGTTGAAGGCGAGGCCGAAGCAGACCGCCGACCCGACGAGCGGCAGGAGCCGGCCGCTCGTGACGGCGCGCAGCCCGAGGGCGGCGGCGCCCACCATCAGGAGCACCAGCAGGGTGTCGGGGTTGTTGTCGCGGTTGATGGCGACGGTGATCGGGGTCAGTGCCAGCACCAGCGCGGCGACCGTCGCCGCGCCGTGGCCCCAGACCCGCTTCACGGAGGAGTGCAGGATCCAGATCGTGGCGAGCGCGGCGACGATCATCGGCGCCATCATCTGCCAGGTCCCGAAGCCGAAGACGCGGCAGGACAGGCCCATGACCATGAGCGCGAGCGGCGGCTTGTCGACGGTGAGGAAGTTCCCGGCGTCCAGCGACCCGAAGAACCAGGCCTTCCAGCTCTGCGTGCCGCTGAGCACGGCGCCGCTGTAGAAGCTGTTGAGACCGGAGCCCGACAGATTCCAGGCGTACAGCCCCGCCGCGAGGACGAGGATCGCGATCAGCGCGGGCAACGACCAGCGCGGCGCACGCTCCGGCGGCGCGGCGGCGGGCCCGGCGGGCGGCGGCCAGTCGGCGGACGCGGGGGTGTGGGGGAGTGGATCGGTGGCAGAGGTCACCATGGCACCGTGACGGGGGTCGTTGGGCGCCCACTGTGACGAGCCTGGGTGCCGGCTGTGGATCACATCTTCGGAACGTAAATCCTGGCCGGGAGGGCAGTCCTGGCGGAGGGCGCCCGTCCCTCGGACTCATGTACAACCGTCGTCTCTTCGAGCGAGTCATGTCTGCGAGGCCGTATCCCCGCGGCCTTACCGCCCTAGAGAGACGGGTCATCCATGACTCAGCACATATCGTCCTGGCGCGGCAGAACCGTGGCGGTGGGCCTCGGTGCCGCGGTGCTCGTGCCCGCCGTGGCCGCCACGCCCGCCGCCGCGGCCACGCCGACCGTCAGCTGTACCTCCGGCACGAGCACGACCCTCGCCGCCAAGCTGAAGAAGGACATCACGGCGGCCCTCGCCACCCGCTCCGGCACCGTCGCCGTGGGCCTCTACGACCGCTCGACGAAGACGACCTGCACCCTGCGCGCCTCCAGCGCCTACGACTCCGCCAGCGTGGTGAAGGTGACCGTCCTCGCCGCCCTCCTGTGGGACGCGAAGAAGCACAACCGCTCCCTCACCAGCCGCGAGACCACCCTCGCCCAGGCGATGATCACCCAGTCGGACAACGCGGCGACCTCCACCCTGTGGAAGCAGCTCGGCATGACGAAGATCAAGGGCTTCCTCGCCGCCGCCGCCATGACCCAGACCGTCCCCGGTGCCGACAACTACTGGGGCCTCACCCAGATCACCGTCACCGACGAGCAGAAGCTGCTCAAGCTGATCACGGCCGCCAACTCCGTCCTCAGCGACAGCTCCCGCGCCTACATCCAGAAGCTGATGGGGCAGGTCGTCCCGTCACAGCGCTGGGGCACCCCCTACGGCGCGCCCTCCACCGTCTCCGTGCACGTCAAGAACGGCTGGCTGCAGCGCAGCACGCACGGCTGGCGGGTGCACAGCGTGGGCACCTTCAAGGGCGGCGGCCACGACTACATGATCACCGTGCTCACCCACGGCAACAGCACCATGAGCTACGGCATCAGCACCATCCAGGGCGTCGCCAAGGTGATCCACCGGGACCTGGCGGCATCCGGCTCGTCGAGCACGTCCGGCTGACCCGGCCCACCCGACTCACCCGGCTCGCCCGGCTGCTCCCGCTGATCCTCCGACGCCCCCGGTTCCGTCACGAGGCGTCCTCCCCCGCGTCACCGATCCGCCCTACGGTGTCGCCCATGCGCCTGAGAACCGTACTCGCCACCGTCACCGCCGGCCTGGCGGCGGCCGTCCTGACGACCGCCGCCGGGCCCGCCACCGCCGCCACCCCGCCCGCCGCCGCGGGCACCGCCACGGGCACCGCGCAGGTCGACGCCTGCTCGCCGTACGTCTCCCTCGACCGCTTCTCCGACGCGCTCGACAAGACGACGTACGACGGGACCTTCGTCGGCAACTTCTCCGCGCTCGCCGTCGACACCGACGGCTCGATCGCCGCGCTGGAGGACCGCTCCTCCCTCTTCACCCTGGACGCCGGCACCCTCCGGCCCCGCTCCGTCGTCCCGCTCGCCGACGAGAACGGCGCCGCGCTCGACTCGGAGGGCCTGGTCGTCGACCGGGACGGCACCCGGCTGATCAGCTCCGAGACCGAACCCTCCGTACGCCGCTACTCCCGCGACGGCACGATCCTCGACCGGCTCCCGGTCCCGTCCTCGCTGTTCGTCGCCCCGGCCGGGCGGGCCACGGCCAACCAGACCTTCGAGGGCCTGACCATGCTGCCCGGCGGGCACACCCTGCTGGCGTCCATGGAGTACGCGATCTCCGGCGACAGCACCGGCATCGTCCGCTTCCAGACCTGGCACCGCACGCACGGTCCCGGGAGCGGCCGCTTCAGGCTCGCCGCGCAGTACGCCTACCGCACCGACACCGGCCTCGGCGTCCCCGAGGTCCAGGCGCTGCCCGACGGCCGCCTCCTGGTCCTGGAACGCGGCTTCACCTCCGGCGTCGGCAACACCGTCCGCCTCTACCTCGCCGACCCGCGCCGCGCCACGGACACCAGCGGCGTCGAGAACCTCACCGGCGGGCCGGAGGTCCGCCTGGTCAAGAAGACCCTGCTGGCCGACATCGCCGACTGCCCGTCCCTCGGCGCCACCGCCAAGCAGCCCCAGCCCAACCCGCTCCTCGACAACATCGAGGGCATGACCGTCACCGGCCGCCACGGCAACACCTTCGACGTCCTCCTGGTCAGCGACGACAACCAGAACCCGGCCCAGACGACCCGCTTCTACTCCCTCCGGGTCACAGCCCCCCGGTAGACCCGCGGACAGACCCGCGGAGCGTTTTGTTGCGGCGGGATGAAATCCCACGCCACCGACGTTGGTGCCTTCCGGTAGAGCAGGCCCCCGGACGGAAGGCACCGGCGTGACGGCGCAGCACGACGAACCGCGAGGCTGGGCGAAACGGCTGGCCGGATACGCCTGGCGGCACCCCGGCGACGTGATCCTCGCCCTCGGTTCCTCCCTCGCCGGTATGGCCGTGATGGCCGTCGTGCCCCTGATCACCAAGGTGATCATCGACGACGTCATCGGCAGCCGCACCCGCGCCATGGCCCCCTGGGCGGGCGCCCTGGTCGGCGCCGCCGCCCTCGTCTACGCCTGTACCTACGTCCGCCGCTTCTACGGCGGCCGCCTCGCCCTCGACGTGCAGCACGACCTGCGCACCGGCATGTACGACGCGATCACCCGCCTCGACGGGCGCCGTCAGGACGAGCTGTCCACCGGGCAGGTCGTCGGGCGGGCGACCAGCGACCTCCAGCTGATCCAGGGGCTGCTCTTCATGCTGCCGATGACCATCGGCAACGTGCTCCTCTTCCTGATCTCCCTCGTCATCATGGCCTGGCTGTCCCTGCCGCTGACCCTGGTCGCCCTCGCCGTCGCGCCCGCGCTCGGCTGGATCGCGAGCCGCAGCCGCTCCCGGCTGCACCCGGCCACCTGGTACGCGCAGGCGCAGGCCGCCGCCGTGGCCGGCGTGGTCGACGGCGCCGTCACCGGCGTACGCGTGGTGAAGGGCTTCGGGCAGGAGGACCAGGAGACCGGCAAGCTGCGGGAGGTCGGGCGGCGGCTGTTCGCCGGGCGGATGCGGACCATCCGGCTGAACGCCCGCTACACCCCCGCCCTCCAGGCCGTCCCCGCGCTCGGCCAGGTCGCCATGCTGGCCCTCGGCGGCTGGCTCGCCGTCCGCGGGCACATCACCCTCGGCACCTTCGTCGCCTTCTCCACCTACCTCGCCCAGCTCGTCGGCCCGGTGCGGATGCTCGCCGTCGTCCTCACCGTCGGGCAGCAGGCCCGCGCCGGGACCGAGCGCGTCCTGGAGCTGATCGACACCGAGCCGACCATGACCGACGGCACCCTCGACCTGCCCGCCGACGCCCCGGCGACCGTCGAGTTCGACGACGTGTCCTTCGGGTACGCCAGCGAACGGCCCGTGCTGCGCGGGCTGAGCTTCGAGATACAACCCGGGGAGACCCTCGCCGTCGTCGGCTCGTCCGGATCCGGCAAGTCCACCGTCTCCCTCCTCCTGCCGCGCTTCTACGACGTCACCCACGGCGCCGTCCTGGTCGGCGGGCACGACGTCCGCGAGCTGACCCTCGACTCGCTGCGCGCCGCGATCGGCCTGGTCCCGGAGGACTCGTTCCTCTTCTCCGACACCGTCCGCGCCAACATCGCCTACGGCCGCCCCGACGCCACCGACGAGCAGATCGAGGAAGCCGCCCGCGCCGCGCAGGCCGACCGGTTCATCACCGAGCTGCCCGAGGGCTACGGCACGAAGGTCGGCGAGCACGGCCTCACCCTCTCCGGCGGCCAGCGCCAGCGCATCGCGCTCGCCCGCGCCCTCCTCACCGACCCGAGGCTGCTGGTCCTCGACGACGCCACCTCCGCCGTGGACGCCCGGGTCGAGCACGAGATCCACGAGGCCCTGGGGCACGTCATGCGGGGCCGCACCACCCTCCTCATCGCCCACCGCCGCTCCACCCTCGGCCTCGCCGACCGCATCGCCGTCCTGGACCGGGGCCGCCTCGCCGACGTCGGCACCCACGAGGAGCTCCAGTCCCGCTCGGCCCTCTACCGCCGCCTGCTGACCGACCCCGACGAACTCGGCGCCGTCTCCCCGGGCCACGTCCTCCCCGCCGCGCCCGCCGAGGACACCTCCGTACGCGACGAGCTGGACGCCGAGTTCGACGCGGAGCGCGGGGTCACCCCCCGCCTGTGGACCGGCGACCGCGAGCCGAAGGACCCCGCCCTCGCCGGCACCCCGGCCACCCCCGAGCTGCTGGCCAAGGTCGCCGCCCTGCCCCCGGCCGACGACACCCCCGGCGTCGACGAGGCGCACGCCGTCCGCGCCGAGGAGTCGTACGGTCTGCGCAGGCTGCTGCGAGGCTTCGGCCGCCCGCTCCTGATCAGCCTCGCCCTCGTCGCCGTGGACGCCGGCATGGGGCTGCTGCTGCCGGTCATGATCCGGCACGGCATCGACCAGGGCGTCACCAAGGCCGCCCTCGGCGCGGTCTGGGCGGCCGCCCTGCTGGCGCTGCTCGCGGTGCTGGTGCAGTGGGCGGCGCAGATCGGCGAGACCGTGATGACCGGCCGTACCGGCGAACGCGTGCTCTACGCGCTGCGCCTGAAGATCTTCGCCCAGCTCCAGCGCCTCGGCCTCGACTACTACGAGCGCGAGCTGACCGGCCGGATCATGACGAGGATGACCACCGATGTGGACGCTTTGTCGACATTCCTCCAGACCGGCCTGGTCACGGCCTTCGTCTCCGTCGTCACCTTCTTCGGCATCATGCTCGCCCTGCTGGTCATCGACGTACAGCTGGCGCTGGTCGTCTTCGCCACCCTGCCGCCGCTGATCATCGCCACGTACTACTTCCGCCGGGCGAGTGTGAAGGCGTACGAGCTGGCGCGCGAGCGGGTCTCGGTGGTCAACGCCGACCTTCAGGAATCGGTCGCCGGCCTCAGGATCGTGCAGGCGTTCCGGCGCGAGCGGGACGGCGGACGGCGGTTCGCCGAGCGCAGCGCCGACTACCGCCAGGCCCGGATCCGCGGCCAGTGGCTGATCTCCGTCTACTTCCCCTTCGTGCAGTTCCTGTCGTCGGTCGCGGCGGCGTCGGTACTGATCGCCGGCGCGGGACGGGTGGAGGCCGCCACCCTCACCACCGGCGCGCTGGTCGCCTACCTGCTCTACATCGACCTGTTCTTCGCCCCCGTCCAGCAGCTCTCCCAGGTCTTTGACGGCTACCAGCAGGCGACCGTCTCCCTGGGCCGCATCCAGGAGCTGCTGCGCGAGCCGACGTCCACCAAGTCCCCGGCGGTGCCCTCCGAACTGGCCGTTCTGCGCGGCGAGATCGCCTTCGAGGACGTGCGCTTCACCTACACCGGTGACGGAGAGGGCGCCGCCGAGGCCGCGCTCGAGGGCATCGACCTGCGCATCCCCGCGGGCCAGACGGTCGCCTTCGTCGGCGAGACCGGCGCGGGCAAGTCCACGCTCGTCAAGCTGGTCGCCCGCTTCTACGACCCCACCGCCGGCCGGGTCACCGTCGACGGCACCGATCTGCGCGACCTCGACCTCACCACCTACCGGCACCGGCTCGGCGTCGTCCCGCAGGAGGCGTACCTCTTCCAGGGCACCGTCCGCGACGCCATCGCCTACGGCCGCCCCGACGCCACCGACGCCGAGGTGGAGGCCGCGGCGCGCGCGGTCGGCGCCCACGAGATGATCGCCACGCTCGACGGCGGCTACCTCCACGAGGTCGCCGAGCGCGGCCGCAACCTCTCCGCGGGCCAGCGTCAGCTGATCGCCCTCGCCCGCGCGGAACTGGTCGACCCGGACGTCCTGCTCCTCGACGAGGCGACCGCCGCCCTCGACCTGGCCACCGAGGCCCAGGTCAACCAGGCGACGGACCGGCTCGCGGGCCGCCGTACGACGCTCGTCGTCGCCCACCGGCTGACCACCGCCGCGCGCGCCGACCGGGTGGTGGTGATGGACCACGGCCGGGTCACCGAGGACGGCACCCACGACGAACTCCTCGCTCTCGACGGACGGTACGCCCGCCTGTGGCGCACCTTCATCGGCGCGGCGGAACCGGAGGAACCGGTCGGCGCGACCCACTGACGCTCCGTCAGTTCCCCTTCCCCGCGCAACCGATGGGCCTACGCCATGCGTCCGTACATCAGTACGCGCATGGAAGGTTCATGGTCGTATACGGGAGGGGACGGCAGTGGACAGTGGTGCGACACGGGGTGCGACACGGGGCGGGACGGGCAGGAGGCCGGGGCGCGGCGCGGCCGTGCTCGCCGGGGCGTGGGTGCTCGCGCTCGCCGCACCGGCCGCCGCACAGGCGGCGACCGCGACCGCACCGGCGACCGCCGCGGTGAACGCGTCGGCGACCGTTCTGACCTGCGCGGGACGCGAGGTCAGAACCCTCCCCTTCGCCACCGGCACCGTGCACGTCTACCGGCAGCACAACGGCTACGTCTGCGCCCTCACCGTCCCCGACCACCCCGGCGTCCGGCAGACGATGATGGTGAGCGTGCAGGCCCGCGGCAACCGTCCGGTCGTCGACAAGGGCCGTTACGCGTACCTCGCCGGCCCGGTCACCGTGCACGCGGGGCACCGGTGCGTATGGGTGAAGGGGCAGGTGGGACGGCGGTCGGTCAGCTCGGGATGGATCCTGTGCTGACGCCCACCGGAGGACGTGCGCCGTCCGGCGGGCGCCGAGGGTGCCGTACGGTCCGCCGCGGCGCCTAGTACGACAGCCCGTACCCGATCGGGTACAGCACCTGGGTGGGATCGTCGGCCCGGAGGACGTCCACGGGGAGTCTGCCGCGCGGACGGACCCGTCCCGCGACCACCCGCGCCGCGGCGCCCAGTTCGACGTCGGTCCAGGAGTAGGAGGCCAGAACGGCCTGGGCGGAGGGCAGTTGGGCCACGTCGTAGGGATTCCTGATCGCGAGGGCGACCACCGGCCTCCCGGTCGCGACGAGTTGCCCGACGAGCGTCTGCTGCGCGCTGCCCGCCGTGACGTTGTACGTCGCGACGACGACGGCGTCCGCGTCGCCCGCCGCGGCGACCGCCCGGGCGACGGTGTCGGCCGAGGGCGAGGTACCCGTGGACAGGGCGGTGGCGGTGAAACCGAGGCCGGTGAACGCGGCGGCGAGGACAGTGGTCGGCGGGCCGGTGGTACCGGACGGTGAGGCGGGATCGGCGCCGACGACCAGCAGCCTGCGGTGCTTGCGGCGGGACAGCGGCAGCAGCCCGCCCCGGTTGACCAGCAGGGTCGTCGTGCGGTCGGCGATGCGGTCGGCGAGGGCGAGGTGCGCGCGGGTGCCGACGACGCGGTCCGTGCGGGCCGGGTCGGCGTACGGCTCGTCGAGCAGCCCCAGCTTCGCCTTCAGCCGCAGGATCCGCAGCAGCGACTCGTCGAGGCGGGCCTCGGTCAGCTCGCCGCCACGCACGGCCGCGAGGACGGCGTTCCAGGCGACGTCCAGGGACGGCGGGTTGAGGAGCTGGTCCACGCCCGCCTTGAGGGCGAGCACGGGTACGCGGTCGTCACCGTACTTGGAGCGGACGCCCTCCATGCCGAGGGAGTCGGTCACCACGACCCCGTCGTAGCCGAGTTCCTCGCGCAGGATGCCGGTGAGGACGGGACGGGAGAGGGTGGCGGGGTCGCCGGAGTCGTCGAGGGCCGGGACCATGATGTGCGCGGTCATGACGGAGTCGATACCGGCGGCGATCGCGGCCCGGAAGGGCACGGCGTCCAGCTTCTCCCAGAGTTCGCGGCTGTGCGTGATGACGGGGAAGCCGTAGTGGCTGTCCACGGCGGTGTCGCCGTGCCCCGGGAAGTGCTTGGCGGTGGCGGCCACCCCGGACGCCTGATACCCCGTCACCTCGGCTGCCACCAGCCGCGCCACCGCGTCCGGGTCGGCACCGAAGGAACGGACGCCGATGACGGGGTTGGCCGGATCGACGTTGACGTCGGCGTCGGGGGAGTAGTCCTGGCGGATGCCCATCGCCCGCAGTTCGGCGCCGGAGACCCGCCCCAGGGCGCGGGCGTCCTCGAGGGAGTCGCCGGCACCGATCGCCATCGCACCGGGGAAGAGCGTGGCGGGCCTGCCGACGCGGCAGACGATGCCGTGCTCCTGGTCGGTGGCGATCAGCACCGGCAGACCGCGGGGCTGGGCCAGGGACGCCCGCTGGATGCCGTTGGACAGGGCGGTGATCTGGTGCGGGTCCTGCGTGTTGTGGGCCCAGGTGAAGTAGATGATGCCGCCCACCCGGTACTTCGCGATCAGCTCCGCGGCGGTGCGGACGCCGAACTCATTCAGGTTGGCGTCGATGCTGGCCTGGTCGGGGTCGGTCGCGGAGGCGCCGTAGACCCGCGTCACGAAGAGCTGGCCGGCCTTCTCCTCCAGGGTCATGCGGGAGACGAGCGCCCGGAGCGAGGCGTCGTCGCGCGGTGCCCGTACGGCGGCGCGGGCGGTGGTGGCGGTGGCCCCGCCCGTCGTGAGGGCGGCGGCGGAGGCGGTGAGGAGGGTGCGTCGGGAGGGGGAGGGCTGGGGGGCTCGGCTCTGGCTTCCGGTGACCGGCACGTGCGCTCCTTCCGGATGGTACTGACGTCGCTGAAGGAAACTTCCGAGACGTCAGCAATATCCGGAAGGTTTCTGCCGGTCAAGGGAACGCGCGGGAACGGACATCGGCGGCGACCGGAGTGCGGGAGCCGTCATCGGTGCTCGGGAGGGGCGCGCCGGTGACGGCGGGCCGCCGTCACGCCGTACCGCCGCGGAGCCCGCGGCCGTGCTCGCGCAGGGTCCGGACGGTCTCGGCGATCGCGGGGCGGCGGGTGGCCCCGGTCCGCCAGACGGCGTACAGCCGCCGTACGGGTACGGGGTCGAGGCCGACCTCGACGACACCCGGAGGTACGGGGCCGCGACCCAGCCGGGGGATGAGGGAGATGCCGAGCCCGGCGGCGACCAGGGCGACCAGGGTCGGGTTCTCGTCGGCCTGGTGGACCACGTCCGGCTCGTGCCCCGCCGCGCGCAGCGTCCGCATCAGCCACTCGTTGCACACCCGCCCCGGCGGCTGGCAGATCCACCGCTCCCCGCCCAGTTCCTCGCGCCGGACGTCCGTGCGCCCCGCGAACCGGTGTCCCCGAGGGACCAGCAGATCGCACAGGTCCTCCCCGATCGGGGTCTGTTCGACGCCGGGCGGGGCGGGCAGCGGGGCGATGTCCCAGTCGTGGGCGACGGCGAGATCGACGGCGCCCCTGGCCACCAGGTCGACGGACAGATGCGGGTCGACCTCGCTGAGGCGGGCGTCGAGCGCGGGATGCCGTACGGCGAGATCGGCGAGCACACCGGGCAGCAGCCCGCGCGCGGCGGAGGCGAACGCGGCCACCGTCAGCCGCCCGGCGGGCACCCCGCGCCGTTCCTCGATCGCGGTCTCGGCCCGCTCCACGATGGTCAGCAACTCCTGCGCGACGGAAACGAGTTGCCGGGCCTCGTCGGTGAGCCGGACCCCGCGTCCCTCCCGCTCCAGCAGCACGGTCCGCGTCTCCCGCTCCAGCTTGGCGATCTGCTGGGACACGGCGGAGGAGGTGTACCCGAGCGCGGTGGCGGCGGCACCGACGGTCCCGTGGACGGAGACGGCGTGCAGGGCACGAAGCCGCTGAAGATCGAGCACGGGGCCCTCCGGGACGGAAAGGTCGGCGTTGCCTCATCCAACCATGCGGAAATCACCGCTGGTTCCGCACGGTCGGACCGGGCGACGCCCGGCCCGGAACGGCGTCAGCCGTCGCGCGTTCCAGGGGTGCCGGGGTCGTCGGGGTTGCCGGGGACGAAGCGGTAGCCGATGCCCGGTTCGGTGATGAGGTGGTGCGGGCGGGAAGGCACCGGCTCGAGCTTGCGGCGGAGGTTGGCGAGGTGGACGCGCAGGTAGTTGGTCTCCTTCTCGTAGCGCGGCCCCCAGACCTCCTGGAGGAGCTGGCGCTGGGTGACCAGGCGTCCGGGGTTGCGGACCAGGATCTCCAGCAGGTGCCATTCGGTGGGGGTGAGGCGGGTCTCGCCGGCCGCGGTGGTGACGCGCTTGGCGGCCAGGTCCACGGTGAAGGCGGCCGTGGTGACGACGGGCTGTTCCTCGGCGGGGGCGGCGCGGCGCAGGGCGGCGCGGATACGGGCGAGGAATTCCCCCATGCCGAAGGGTTTGGTGACGTAGTCGTCGGCACCGGCGTCCAGGGCGTTGATCTTGGCGGTCTCGTCATGGCGGGCGGACAGGACGATGATCGGGGCGGTGGACCAGCCGCGGAGGCTCTCGATGATGTTGATGCCGTCCATGTCGGGCAGGCCGAGGTCGATGACGGCGAGGTCCGGCGCGTGGGTGGCCGCGGCCCGCAGGGCGGCGGTGGCGTCCGGTACGGCGGTGGTCCGGTGGCCGCGGGCCGTCAGCGCGATGGTCAGGGCGCGCAGCAGATGGGGGTCGTCGTCGACGACGAGGATGCGGCTCATGGCGCGGTGGGGAGGACGAGGGTCATGGTGAGGCCTCCGCCGGGGGTGTCGGTGGGGGTGAGGGTGCCGTTCATCGCGTCGGTGAAGCCGCGGGCGATGGCCAGGCCCAGGCCGAGGCCGTGATGCGTGGTGCGGTCGTCCAGCCGCTGGAACGGCGCGAAGATACGTTCCCGCTGGTCGGCGGGGATACCGGGACCGTGGTCGGTGATCCGCAGACGGATCACGTCTCCTTCCGGGCAGGCGAGTACGCGGGCGCGCACGAGGACGGGCCGGTCGGGCGGTCCGGCCTCCAGCGCGTTGGCCACCAGGTTGGCGATGACGCGTTCCAGCAGGCCTGGGTCGACCCAGGCGGGCGGCAGATCGTCGGGGACGTCGACTTCGACGGTACGTCCCGGCGGCGGCGGGGTGTGCAGGAGGGCGGAGGCGGTGATCTCGTCGAGTGCGCCGGCCCGGAGATGGACACTGAGGGCGCCGGCCTGCAGACGGCTGAGCGCGAGGAGGTTCTCGACCAGGTCGTACATCTTGTCGGCGGAGGCGTCCACGGTGGCCAGGAGCTCCGCCTGCTGGGCGGCGGTGAGGTCCAGGTCGGGCTCCCGCAGGCTGGACACACAGGCCTTGATCCCGGCGAGCGGGGTGCGCAGGTCGTGGCCGACCGCGGCCAGCAGCGCGGCCCGCATCTTGTCGATCTCGGCCAGCTCCCGCGCCCGGGCCGCCTGCTCGGTCAGCCGCTCGGCCTGCAGCGCGCGGGCGGCGGCGGTGGCCAGCAGGGTGAGGAAGCGCTGATCGGGGGCCAGGACGGCCGGCCCGTCGGCCACCAGCCGCAGACGCTCCCCGGCCGGTGCGGACAGTGCCGGATCGGCCGACGGCGGCTCACCGACGACAGCGACCGGGTGCTCGCCGCCGTCGTCGCGTTCCAGCAGCGCGGCGCCGGTCATACCGAACGTGTCCCGGACCTGCCGCAGCACCTTTCTCAGCGGCCGTTCCTCCAGCGGCGCCTCGGTGATGCGGGCCAGCAGGGCGGCCTCGACACCGCTGCGGACGGCCGCCTCCCGCTGCCGGGCCGCCAGGTCGACCGCGACGCTGACGGTGGTGGCGACCACCACGTAGACGGCCAGCGTGATGAGCGCGTCGCGCCGCTCGACCGTCAGGGTGTGGAAGGGCGGTACGAAGAAGAAGTTGACCAGCACATCGGAGGCCACCGCCGCCGCCAGCGCCAGGCGCAGGCCGCCCGCGGCGGCCACGATGACGACCGCGGTGAGGTAGATCAGCACGACACTCGCCAGCGACAGCGAGTTCCGTACCGGTACCAGGGCCGCGGTGAGGCAGGCCAGGCCGGCCGTACCGGTACCGGCCGCGGCCAGCCGGCGGGCCGCGCCCCCGCGGCCCCGCCCGACATGCCGGAACACTTCCAAGCCCTTCATGTACGCGACGCTAGCCGACCTCCGGCCCGGTGCCTGTCGTGCCCACCGAGGCGGACGGGGTGGCCGTACCCGCCGCGGCGGCCGGGGCGGTCGTACCGCCCGGGGCGGGATACGGCCGCCGTGCGGCCGCCCGGTCGCTGGAGTCGAGCTGCCACGGCACGCTGATCACCATCACCCCGCGCTGGAACAGCAGCCGGGCCTTGAGGCGCAGCGCGGACTGGTTGTGCAGCAGCTGCTCCCACCAGTGGCCGACCACGTACTCCGGGATGTAGACGGCGATCAGGTCCTGCGGGTGCTCGCCGTGCAGCCGGGCGATGTACGACAGCACCGATCCGGTGATGTCGCGGTAGGGCGAGGCCATGACCGTCAGTGGAACCGGGATCTCCCGCTCGTCCCACTCGCTCCGCAGCACGTCCACCTCCTCGTCGCTGATCTTGACGGTCAGCGCGGTCAGGGAGTCCGGGCGGGTCGCCTTGGCGTAGCCCAGCGCGCGCAGGGTGGGCTGGTGCACCTTCGAGACCAGCACGACCGCGTGGGTGCGGCTGGGCAGCACGATGCCGCCCGGCCGCGGGCGCAGCTCGCGGGCCACCCGGTCGTAGTGGCGGCGGATGCCGTGCATCATCGCGTACAGCACCGGCATGGCGATCACCACCAGGTACGCGCCGTGGCTGAACTTGGTGACCAGGACCACCACCAGCACCAGCGCGGTCAGGCAGGCCCCCACCGCGTTGATCACCCGGGAGCGGTGGATGTGCCTGCGCCGTCCCGGGTCGGCCGTGTGCGCCAGTTCACGGTTCCAGTGCCGGACCATGCCCGCCTGGGAGAGCGTGAAGGAGGTGAACACGCCGAGGATGTAGAGCTGGATCAGCCGGGTCACCGACCCCTCGAAGGCGTAGATCAGGGTTCCGGCGACCACGGCCAGGATGATGATGCCGTTGGAGAACGCCAGCCGGTCCCCGCGGGTGTGCAGCTGCCGGGGCAGGTAGCGGTGCTCGGCGAGGATCGCCGCCAGCAGGGGGAAGCCGTTGAAGGCGGTGTTGGCCGCCAGGATCAGGATCAGCGCGGTCGTGGCCTGGATGAAGAAGAACATCACCGAGTGCGTGCCGCCGAACACCGCCGCGGCGATCTGCGCGATCACCGTGCGCTGGGTGCCGCTCGCGCAGTTCCCCGGGAAGCCGGCCACCCGGCAGGTGTTGTCCACGTAGTGCACATGGCTGATCATGGCGAGCGCGGTGATACCGGCGAACATGGTGATCGACAGTCCGCCCATCACCGTGAGCGTGGTGGCGGCGTTGCGCGACCTGGGGGGCCGGAAGGCCGGAACGCCGTTGGAGATGGCCTCCGCACCGGTCAGCGCCGTACAGCCGGAGGAGAACGCCCGCAGTGCCAGCAGCATCAGGGCCAGCCCGGTGAGCCCCACGTGGCCCGCCGCGGCGCGGACCTGCCAGTCGGCGCTCTCGGCCACCGGAGGATGCCCGAACGCCGTCTGCAGCAGCCCGACGGCGATCATCGCCAGCACGCCCACGACGAACAGGTACGTCGGCACCGCGAACAGCCGGCCGGACTCCCGCACCCCGCGCAGGTTCATCGCGGTCAGCAGCGCCACGAAGGCCAGGTTCACCAGGACCCGGTAGGGCTCGAGCGCCGGCGCCGCGGAGATGATGTTGTCCACCCCGGCGGCCACCGACACGGCCACCGTCATGACGTAGTCCACCATCAGGGCCGAGGCCACCACCAGCCCCGCCCACGCGCCGAGATTGCGCGACGCCACCTCGTAGGAGCCGCCGCCGGAGGGATAGGCGTGCACCACCTGCCGGTAGGACAGCACCACCACGGCCAGCAGCACCACCACGGCGGCCGCGACCCACGGCGCGAGGTGCAGATACGCCAGACCGCCCAGGGTCAGCACCAGCAGGATCTCCTGGGTGGCGTACGCGACGGACGACAACGGGTCACTGGCGAAGACCGGCAGGGCGATCCGCTTGGACAGCATCTGCTCACCCAGGCGGTCACTGCTGAGGGGCGGTCCCACGACGAGCCGCTTGAACGATATGGACACGACCGCCAGCCAACGCCCCCGCCGGAACGTCCCCCGGATCTTCGCGCGCTCTTGACGCCGCCGACAGCGATCTTCACGCGATCTTTGCGCGACCGCGACCGCGACCGCCCCGGACGTACCACCCGAGGCTGGGCACGTCTGCTTGCTCCACGATGCGCTCGTGGATGCGCTCGGCCCGTGCCGGCCGGCGGACCGCCTGTCACGCGCCGCCCGTCGCCGACGCCCCCGCGTCGTCATCCGGATGCCTCACGAAGGATCCGCGTCCGGGGACCGTGTAGATCAGCCCGCGTTCGCGCAGGACAGCCAGTGATCGCTGGACCGTCGATGCCCCGGCCGAGTACTCCCGGCGCAGTTCCAGCTCCGATGGAACCCTTCCCGTCAGCTCGCCGGACGCGATGTCCGTCGCGACGTGGTCGGCGATCTGCTTGCCGAACCCGACTGCGTCCGCTGCGCGGAGGTGGCGGTATGAGCGACGAGACTCCCGACCGCGTGCTGATGACCATGCGAGTGTCACATGACGGTGGCCGAACCTGGGAGGAGGTGAAGGATGTGCGGTCCGCGGACTACCTCCCGCTTCTCATGGTCCCGGGATGGCCGCCGTGTGAGTGCCACCGGTGCGGTCCTGCGCGCAGACGCGAACTCAGCGAGGCCGTCCGGTTCGTCAACGAACGGTCGCGTGACCGCGTGGCGTCAGGCCGACTCGGTGAGCAGGCGGCTCAGGTGGGTGTGGGCCTCGGGGAGGAGGTCCTGGAGCGGGGGGATGCCGTCGTACCAGCGTTTCTCGTACTCCCAGCACAGCCAGCCGTCCCAGTTGTGGCGGGAGAGGAGTTCCACGCAGTCGGAGAGGGGGAGGATGCCCTTGCCGAGGGGGAGGGGGGTCGTGTCGTCCGGGGAGGCGATGTCCTTGACCTGGACGTAGCCGAGGTGGGGGGCGAGGGCGGCGTAGCTCTCCGAGGGCTGTTCGCCGCCCAGCCAGGTGTGCATCACGTCCCAGACCGCTCCGGCGCTGCCGTGGCCGACCGGGCCGAGGATCCGGATCGCCGCGGCGCCGGTGCGGTGCGAGTCGTGGGTCTCCAGCAGGATGCGTACGCCTGCCTCCGCGGCGTACTCCGCGGCCGTGCCCAGGCGGCGGGCGGCGATCGCGTCCGACTCGTCGGGGCGGTCGGGGTCGCCGCCGGGGAACACGCGGGCGAAGGGCGCGTTCAGGTCCTTCGCCAGGTCGATCAGGGCGCGGAGCTCGGCCAGGACGAGTGCGTCGTCACCCGGGGCGGCGATCTTCGTGTAGCCGGCCGCGCAGATGATCTCGATGCCGGCCGACGCGAACGCGGCCACCGCGTTCGCGCGCCCGGCGGCGCCGGTGGCCGGGTTCACCGGCTCCTCCGGATGGGCGCGGAGCTCCACGCCGTGGAAACCGTTGGCCGCCGCCAGCCGGACCACTTCCGGGATCGGCAGACCGGGGACACCGAGGGTGGAGAACGCCAGCTTCATGCCCTCTACTGTCACCCG
Organism: Streptomyces sp. NPDC047000; assembly: GCF_040644295.1. Taxonomy (NCBI): domain Bacteria; kingdom Bacillati; phylum Actinomycetota; class Actinomycetes; order Kitasatosporales; family Streptomycetaceae; genus Streptomyces; species Streptomyces sp. NPDC047000. Next base: position 246,339 of record NZ_JBEYWE010000005.1, on the reverse strand, counting down.
GGTCCCCGCGCGGGTCCAGTCGTCACCCCCGGGACGCGCCGGGCCACCGCGTCCGCGACGGACATCCGTGCCGGAGGAAGGGCCCGCCAGGCCGGGCCGCCGGTCGCCCGGCCGTGGCACCGGTCTTCCGGCCGTGGCACGGGTCTTCCGGTACGAGACCCGGGCCGGGCCTCGGGGCCGCCACCGGGCCGGCTTCCGGGCTCGCCCCCCCGGAGACCCGCCTCCGGGGTCACCCCCGCGGCGCCCCCACCGACCCCCGTACCATCAGTTCCCCCCGTACCGTCGCGATCCCCCCGGGCGGCGGCTCCTCGCGGCCCATCGCGATGCGGCCCGCGCGGGCTCCCGCCTCCGCCAGCGGCAGCCGTACCGTCGTCAGGGACGGCACCGTGTCCACGCTGAACGGCAGGTCGTCGAAGCCGGCCACCGAGACGTCGTCCGGGATGCGCCGCCCCGACTCCCGGAGGGCCGCGCACGCGCCCAGCGCGACGGAGTCGTTCGCGGCCACCACCGCCGTCAGGGACGGGTCGCGCCGCAGGAGTTCCAGGGCGGCCTCGTAGCCGGAGCGGCGGTCGTAGCGGCCGTGGACCGTCCAGCGGGGGTCCTCCTCGACGTCGTGCGCCACCAGGGCGTCCCGGTGGCCCTCCAGGCGGTGCCGGGTGGTCGTACGCTCCTCCGGGCCCGCGATGTAGCCGAGGCGACGATGGCCCAGGCCGATGAGGTGCCCGGTGAGCTGACGGGCCCCGCCGCGGTTGTCGAAGGCCAGCGCGACCGCGTCGGTGCCGGGTGCCGGTGGGCGTCCGCACAGGACCACCCGGGTCCCGGCCGCCGTCAGCTTGCGCAGCTTCGCCGCCACCGCCGCCGCGTGCGGCTCGTCCTCCACCGCGCCGCCGGTCAGCACCACGGCCGCCGCGCGCTGCCGCTGCAACAGCGTGAGGTACGTCAGTTCGCGCTCCGGGGAGCCGCCGGTGTTGCAGACCACTGCCAGGCGCTCCCCGCCCGCCCGGCCGCCGGGGCCGCCGATCTCCGACTGGATCGCGCTCGCCATGATCCCGAAGAACGGGTCGGCGATGTCGTTGACCAGGATGCCGACCAGGTCGGAGGTCGCCGCCGCCAGGGAACTCGCCGGGCCGTTCAGGACGTAGTCCAGTTCGTCCACGGCGCGCAGCACGCGCTCGCGGGTCGACGTCGCCACCGGGTAGTTGCCGTTCAGCACGCGCGACACCGTCGCGGGGGAGACCTGGGCGCGGGCCGCCACATCCGCCAGGGTCACCGTCATCTCGCCGTCCTCCGGTCGCGCATGTCGTCGTATTCCGTTGTGTCGCGGCACACCGGTCCCGGTGCGCCGCCGTACGCCCTCGTAGACAGGCCGTCCGGCGGTCCCGGTTCCGTGCCCGGTCCGGTGCGCCTCACCCGACCCTACGGCCGCACCCCGTCGCCGTTCGTCCCCTCGAACAACTCGAACCGGTCACGGTCTTGTCCGGATCGCTGATCAGAGGCTAGCTTCTCATCAGGTAGAAAGCGCTTGCTGCGTCAGGGGATCCCTTGATCCCGCCCGACCTCGCCCAGCCGTGTTCCACCTTGCCCAGCCGTGTTCGACCCTGCCCGAGCCCGCTTGACCTTGCCGCACCCGCGAAGGGAATAAAGTGACGCGCAAAACGGTGCGTATCGCGATGAACGGCGTGACCGGCCGTATGGGCCACCGCCAGCACCTCGTCCGGTCGATCCTCGCCCTGCGCGACCAGGGCGGCCTCGATCTGGGTGACGGCACCGTGCTGTGGCCGGAACCGGTCCTGGTCGGCCGACGCGAACACGCCCTGCGCGCGCTCGCCGAACGGCACGGCCTGGAGCACTGGTCCACCGACCTCGACGCGGTCCTCGCCGACCCGTCGGTCGACATCTACTTCGACGCCCAGGTCACCTCCGCCCGCCAGGAGGCGATCACCAGGGCCATCGAGGCCGGCAAGCACGTCTACACCGAGAAACCCACCGCCACCGGCTTCGACGGCGCCCTCGCGCTGGCCCGGCTCGCGCACGCCAGGGGCGTACGGCACGGCGTCGTCCAGGACAAGATCTTCCTGCCGGGCCTGCGCAAGCTGAAGCGGCTCGTCGACGGCGGCTTCTTCGGCCGGATCCTCTCCGTGCGCGGCGAGTTCGGCTACTGGGTCTTCGAGGGCGACTGGCAGCAGGCGCAGCGCCCGTCGTGGAACTACCGCGCCGAGGACGGCGGCGGCATCGTCGTCGACATGTTCCCGCACTGGGAGTACGTCCTGCACGAACTCTTCGGCCGCGTCACCTCCGTCCAGGCCCTCACCGCCACCCACCTCCCGCAGCGCTGGGACGAGAACGGCAAGCCCTACGACGCGACCGCCGACGACGCCGCCTACGGCATCTTCGAACTGGACGGCGGCGCGGTCGCCCAGATCAACTCCTCCTGGGCCGTACGGGTGAACCGCGACGAACTCGTCGAGTTCCAGGTGGACGGCACCGAGGGCTCCGCCGTCGCCGGACTGCGCACCTGCCGTGTCCAGCACCGCTCCACCACCCCCAGGGCGGTGTGGGACCCGGACGTGCCCGCCGGCGAGGTCTTTCGCGACCAGTGGCAGGAGGTCCCCGACAACACCCTGTTCGACAACGGCTTCAAGGCCCAGTGGGAGCTGTTCCTCAAGCACGTCCACGCCGGCACCCCGTACCACTGGGACCTGCTCGCCGGGGCCCGTGGCGTCCAACTCGCCGAGCTGGGACTGAGGTCGGCGGCCGAGGGACGCCGTATCGCCGTACCCGAGGTGGCACTGTGACGGCGGCACCGGCCCTGTGGCTCCCCGGCCCCGGGGGTGCGCTGCGCGCCCACGAGCCGTGCGCCGAGCCCCTCGCCGTCCGGCCGGGTACGCCCCTCACCTCCCGTACGGTCCTCGCGGCGGCGCACGTCGTCGCCGACCCGTTCGCCGACGTGTCGCCCGGCTCGCCCGCCGCCGTCGACTGGGACGCCACCCTCGCCTTCCGCCGCCATCTGTGGTCCCACGGGCTGGGCGTGGCCGAGGCGATGGACACCGCCCAGCGGGGGGCGGGGCTCGACTGGGCGGGCGCGGCGGAGCTGATCCGGCGGTCCGCCGCCGAGGCGCGGGCGGTCGGCGGGCGGATCGCGTGCGGAGTCGGCACCGACCAGCTCACCGCGGGCGCGGCCGGACAGCCCGGCAGAGGCGCGGCCGGGCGGCCCACCGGCGGCACGCTCACGGACATCCGCGCCGCCTACGAGGAACAGCTCGCCCTCGTCGAGGAGTCGGGCGCCCAGGCCGTCCTCATGGCCTCCCGCGCCCTCGCGTCGGCCGCCACCGGGCCCGACGACTACCACGAGGTCTACGGCCACCTCCTGCGCCAGGCCGCCGAGCCCGTGATCCTGCACTGGCTCGGCCCGATGTTCGACCCCGCCCTCACCGGCTACTGGGGGTCGGCCGGCCTGGACGCGGCCACCGACACCTTCCTGGAGATCATCGCCGCCCACCCCGACAAGGTCGACGGCGTCAAGATCTCCCTCCTCGACGCCGGGCGCGAGACCGAGCTGCGCCGCCGCCTCCCGCACGGCGTGCGCTGCTACACCGGCGACGACTTCCACTACCCCGAGCTGATCGCGGGCGACGAGCGCGGCTTCAGCCACGCCCTCCTCGGCATCTTCGATCCCCTCGCCCCGCTCGCCGCCGAGGCGGTACGGGTGCTCGACACCGGAGACACCGAAGGCTTCCGGCGACTCCTCGATCCGACAGTGGAGTTGTCCCGGCATCTCTTCCGGGCACCGACCCGCTTCTACAAGACGGGCGTGGTCTTCCTCGCCTGGCTCGCGGGCCACCAGAGCCACTTCACCATGATCGGCGGCCTCCAGTCGGCCCGTTCCCTCCCGCACCTCGCCCGCGCCTACGAACTCGCCGACGGACTGGGCCTGTTCCCGGACCCGAAGCTCGCCGCGGACCGGATGCGGACCTTCCTCGCACTCCACGGGGTGACCCGGTGACCGACCTCGACCTCTCGCGCCTCTCCCTCAACCAGATGACCGTCAGGCAGCTGTCCCTTCCCGAACTGACCGACGCCTGCGCCGCGTCGGGCGTACCCGGCGTCGGCCTGTGGCGCGAACCCGTCCAGGCCTACGGCGTCCGGGCCGCCGCGAAGCTGGTGCGCGACGCCGGGCTGACCGTGACCACGCTGTGCCGGGGCGGCTTCCTCACCGCCGTCGACCCGGACGCCCGCGCCGCCGCCCTCGCCGACAACCGGCGCGCCGTCGACGAGGCCGCCGTCCTCGGCACCGGCACCCTCGTCCTTGTCTCCGGCGGACTGCCGCCCGGCTCCCGGGACTTGCACGGGGCACGCGAGCGCATCGCCGACGCCCTCGCCGCACTCGGCCCCTACGCCGAGTCGCACGGCGTACGCCTCGCCATCGAGCCCCTGCACCCGATGTACGCCGCCGACCGCTGCGTGGTCTCCACGCTCGCCCAGGCCCTCGACCTCGCCGAACGCTTCCCCGCGCGGCAGGTCGGGGTGACCGTGGACACCTACCACATCTGGTGGGACGACACCGCGCCGCGGCAGATCGCGCGGGCGGGCGCCGGCGGCCGTATCCACGCCTTCCAACTCGCCGACTGGACGACGCCGTTGCCCGCGGGCGTCCTCAACGGCCGGGGGCAGCTGGGCGACGGGGCGATCGACCTGCGCCAGTGGTCGGCGTACGTGGCGGCGGCCGGTTACACCGGGCCCGTCGAGGTCGAACTGTTCAACGAGGGGCTGTGGGAACGGGACGGGCGGGAGGTGCTCGCGGAGACCGTGGAGCGGTTCCTGCGTCATGCGGCCGGGTGACGGCCGGAGGAACGGGCAAGGCCGGGAAGACCGCGGAAAGAATCTTGGGAAAGCGTGCAACCCTTCCGTCTCCGTGTGTGTCGTACGTGGCATCAGGACTTCTGGGGGGATCCGGGGGGATCGCGGGGGTTCTGACACGGAGGGGAAAACCGAGGGGGCCTGGTCGATGGATCGGGCCCCCTCGAAGCATGCGACAGCCCTGCTGTGAATCTTTCTTGAGGGTCTGTCAGCGAGCCAGTGACACCCGTTCCTTCACAACGCCGCCACCTCCGCCTCCGTGGGGAACGACTCCTGCGCCCCCTGCCGGGTCACCGCCGCCGCTCCCACCCGGGCCGCGTAGGCGGCCGCCTCCCCGAGGGACGCACCGGTGCCCAACTGCCAGGCCAGCGCCGCGGTGAACGCGTCGCCCGCACCCGTGGTGTCCACGGCCCGCACCTCCACGGGCGGCACCCGCACGGTGCCGCCACCCGACGCCACCAGGGCGCCCTCCGCGCCCAGCGTCACCACCACCGAGCGCGGGCCCTTGGCCAGCAGCAGCCGTGCCCAGTCCGAAGGTTCCGCGCTCACACAGGAGTCCCCCAGAACGACCTTCGCCTCGTGTTCGTTGACGATCAGCGGGTCGCAGACCGCGAGCACCTCCGGCGGCAGCGGTCTGGGCGGCGAGGGGTTCAGGACGAACCGGGTGTCCGGCGGCAGGCTCCGCACCACCTCCACCACCGTCTCCAGCGGGATCTCCAGCTGCGCCGACACCACCCGCGAGGCGTGGAACAGGCTCGCCGCCGCCCGGACGTCGTCCGGGGTCAGCAGGGCGTTCGCGCCCGGCGCGACGACGATGCTGTTGTCCCCCGACGGGTCGACGGTGATCAGCGCCACCCCGGTCGGCGCGCCCCCGACGAGTACGCCCACCGTGTCCACGCCGGACGTCCGCAGCGAGTCGAGCAGCAGCCGCCCGTACGGGTCGTGGCCGAGCCGCGCCAGCAGGGCCGTACGGCCGCCCAGCCGGGCGGCGGCGACCGCCTGGTTGGCCCCCTTGCCGCCGGGGTGCACGGCCAGGCCGGACCCGAGCACCGTCTCGCCGGGCCCCGGCCGCCGTTCCACGGCGATCACCAGGTCGGCGTTGGCCGATCCCACGACCAGGAGGTCGTAGTCGTACATCAATGGACTCCCCTGACTTCCCGCACTCCCCGGACTCTCCCGGATCCCCGGCCCCCGGCGCACCCGCGCCCGGACGTCCCGGCTTCCCGGACGGACCGCGGCGCCCGCCGCGCGCGCTGCGCGACGGATCCCGCGATTCTGCCCCTGTGGGTCGGCAGCCGGGCCGCGGTCGGCAAGACCCTGAGACCGGATCGTGATGTCGTACCTCGGCGGTAGCGTCGGACCATGTCCAATCAGGCGGGGAGCAGGCGCACCGACGGCACCGGCCGGGCGGGGAACGCGGAGACCGGTGGCACGGGCGGGGCGGGGAGTGCGGAGACCGGTGGCACGGGGCGGCGGGGAGGCGGGCAGGCCGGAGGCACCGGCGGCGACGGGCCGCGGGCGGCCGTCCTCGAAGGCGTCCTCGAACGCATCACCTACGCCAACGAGGACAACGGCTACACGGTCGCCCGGGTCGACACCGGCCGGGGCGCCGGCGATCTGCTCACCGTGGTCGGCGCGCTGCTCGGCGCGCAGGTCGGCGAGTCGCTGCGGATGGAGGGCCGCTGGGGCTCGCACCCGCAGTACGGCAAGCAGTTCCACTGCGAGAACTACACCACCGTGCTGCCCGCCACCGTCCAGGGCATGCGCCGCTATCTGGGCTCCGGCCTGGTCAAGGGCATCGGCCCGGTCTTCGCCGACCGCATCACGCAGCACTTCGGGGTGGACACCCTGCGGATCATCGAGGAGGAGCCGAAGCGCCTGATCGAGGTGCCGGGGCTCGGCCCCAAGCGCACCAGGAAGATCGCCGACGCCTGGGAGGAACAGAAGGCGATCAAGGAGGTCATGCTCTTCCTCCAGACGGTCGAGGTGTCCACGTCGATCGCGGTGCGGATCTACAAGAAGTACGGCGACGCGTCGATCTCGGTGGTGAAGAACCAGCCCTACCGGCTCGCCTCCGACGTGTGGGGCATCGGGTTCCTCACCGCCGACCGCATCGCGCAGTCGGTGGGCATCCCGCACGACAGCCCGGAGCGCGTCAAGGCGGGCCTGCAGTACGCGCTGTCGCAGTCCGCCGACCAGGGCAACTGCTTCCTCCCCGAGGAACGGCTGATCGCGGACGCGGTCAAGCTGCTCCAGGTCGACACCGGTCTTGTCATCGAGTGCCTCGCCGAGCTGGCGGCGCCCCCTCAGGACGGCGAGGACCCCGGTGTCGTACGGGAGAAGGTGCCGGGGCAGGACGGCGGGGAGCCGGTCACGGCGGTGTACCTGGTGCCGTTCCACCGGGCCGAACTGTCCCTGTCCGCGCAGCTGCTGCGGCTGCTGGGAACCGACGAGGACCGGATGCCGGCGTTCCGGGACGTGGCGTGGGACAAGGCGCTGGCGTGGCTGAAGGAGCGTACGGGGGTGGAGCTCGCGCCGGAGCAGGAGGCGGCCGTGCGGCTGGCGCTGAGCCGGAAGGTCGCCGTGCTGACCGGCGGTCCGGGCTGCGGCAAGTCGTTCACCGTGCGCTCGATCGTGGAGCTGGCGCGTGCGAAGAAGGCCAAGGTGGTGCTCGCCGCGCCGACCGGCCGCGCCGCCAAGCGGCTGGCCGAGCTGACCGGGGCGGAGGCGTCCACCGTGCACCGGCTGCTGGAACTGAGGCCGGGCGGGGACGCGGCCTACGACCGGGACCGGCCGCTGGACGCGGACCTGGTGGTCGTGGACGAGGCGTCCATGCTGGATCTGCTGCTGGCGAACAAACTGGTGAAGGCCGTTCCGCCGGGCGCCCATCTGCTGTTCGTCGGGGACGTGGACCAGCTGCCCAGCGTCGGCGCGGGCGAGGTGCTGCGGGATCTGCTGGCCGACGGCGGTCCCGTCCCGGCCGTGCGGCTCACCCGGGTGTTCCGGCAGGCGCAGCAGTCCGGGGTGGTCACCAACGCCCACCGCATCAACGCAGGTCAGCACCCCGTCACCGACGGCATGAAGGACTTCTTCCTGTTCGTCGAGGACGACACGGACGAGGCGGGGCGGCTCACCGTGGACGTGGCGGCGCGGCGCATCCCGCAGAGGTTCGGGCTCGATCCGCGCCGGGACGTCCAGGTGCTGGCGCCGATGCACCGCGGTCCGGCGGGCGCGGGCACCCTCAACGGGCTGCTCCAGCAGGCCATCACACCCGGCCGGCCGGACCTTCCGGAGAAGCGGTTCGGAGGACGGGTCTTCCGGGTCGGAGACAAGGTCACCCAGATTCGCAACAATTACGAGAAAGGGGAGAACGGAGTATTCAACGGCACGGTGGGCGTGGTCACCTCGCTCGACCCGGTGGACCAGCGTCTGACGGTGCTGACGGACGAGGACGAGGAGGTTCCGTACGACTTCGACGAACTGGACGAACTGGCGCACGCCTACGCGGTCACCATTCACCGCTCCCAGGGCAGTGAATATCCCGCCGTGGTGATCCCCGTCACCACCGGGGCATGGATGATGCTCCAGCGGAACCTGTTGTATACGGCCGTCACGCGGGCCAAGCGCCTGGTCGTCCTCGTCGGATCACGCAAGGCGATCGGACAGGCGGTACGCACGGTGTCGGCCGGACGGCGTTGTACGGCACTGGACTTCAGGCTCAGCACCTCGGACGGGTCCCACGTCAAGTCGCAACGTAACAAATGATCGATCAAATGAGTCGCGAACGTCACAGTGCTCTTCCCGACAAGCTGCCGACCGGGCAGGATGAGCAGGTTAGCGGCACTGAGTGCCGTCTACAGGTCCAATGGCCGACCCCGAGTGCACTCTCCTGAGCCAACTGGGGGATGGTAGAGACAGTCAGGGCACCTCGAAGATGAGGGACTACGTCGGTGAGGGAAGACGTGAGCGACAACTCTGTAGTAGTGCGGTACGGCGACGGCGAGTACACCTACCCGGTGATCGGCTCCACCGTCGGCGACAAGGGCTTGGACATCGGCAAGCTCCGCGCACAGACCGGTCTGGTGACGCTGGACAGCGGCTACGGCAACACGGCCGCGTACAAATCGGCGATCACCTACCTCGACGGCGAGGGGGGCATCCTCCGGTACCGGGGCTACCCGATCGAACAGCTGGCCGAGCACTCCTCGTTCCTGGAGGTGGCCTACCTGCTGATCAACGGTGAGCTGCCCACCGTCGACGAGCTCACCACCTTCAAGAACGAGATCACGCAGCACACGATGCTGCACGAGGACGTCAAGAACTTCTACCGGGGCTTCCCGCGCGACGCGCACCCGATGGCCATGCTGTCGTCGGTGGTCTCGGCGCTCTCGACGTTCTACCAGGACAGCCACAACCCGTTCGACGAGAAGCAGCGCAACCTCTCCACGATCCGGCTGCTCGCGAAGCTGCCGACGATCGCGGCGTACGCGTACAAGAAGTCGGTCGGTCACCCGTTCGTCTACCCGCACAACGACCTCGGCTACGTCGAGAACTTCCTGCGCATGACCTTCTCGGTCCCCGCCCAGGAGTTCGTGCTCGACCCGGTCGTCGTCTCCGCGCTGGAGAAGCTGCTCATCCTGCACGCGGACCACGAGCAGAACTGTTCCACCTCCACGGTCCGGCTGGTCGGCTCCTCGCAGGCCAACATGTTCGCCTCGATCTCGGCCGGCATCTCCGCCCTCTGGGGTCCTCTGCACGGCGGCGCCAACCAGTCCGTCCTGGAGATGCTCGAGGGCATCCAGGCGTCCGGCGGCGACGTGGAGTCCTTCATCCGCAAGGTGAAGAACAAGGAGGACGGCGTCCGCCTGATGGGCTTCGGCCACCGGGTCTACAAGAACTTCGACCCCCGCGCCAAGATCATCAAGGCCGCCGCGCACGATGTCCTGTCGGCCCTGGGCAAGAGCGACGAGCTGCTGGACATCGCGCTCAAGCTGGAGGAGTACGCGCTCAACGACGAGTACTTCGTCGCGCGCAGCCTCTACCCGAACGTCGACTTCTACACCGGTCTGATCTACCGGGCCATGGGCTTCCCGACCGAGATGTTCACGGTCCTGTTCGCCCTCGGCCGGCTGCCGGGCTGGATCGCCCAGTGGCACGAGATGATCAAGGAGCCGGGCTCCCGCATCGGCCGCCCGCGCCAGATCTACACGGGCGTCGTGGAGCGCGACTTCATCCCGGTCGAGGAGCGTTAGACCTCCGGCACCGACTGACGGACCGGCCCGGAGCACCGCTCCGCGGGCCGGTCCGAACCGTCTCACCGGTCCCCGGGCCCCGAGGCGAACCGGGCTCCGGGGCGGCAGGGCCCAGGCGGCGAACCGGGCTCCGGAAAGAGCAAAGCAGAAGGCGCCCTGGCGGCGGTCCCCCCACGGGCCGACGTCCAGGGCGCCTTCCCATGTCCCGGTGCGGATTCCCCCCACGGGATCCGGCCGGGCGCTTGGTGAGGACAGCGCCTGAATTCGCTGTACGAGCGGAGCAGACCTGGGCCTGCTCCGTCCCTCGGTGGTGCGGTACCGCATGACGCGGCACGGCTGCGATCTGCCGGGACACCGCACGCTCGGGAGGGCCGCTCAAAGCTTCCCGAAGTACGTGCCCCGGCAACGCATCTCTGAGGAGGTCCCCCAAGACATCCCCAGATGCCAGTCGGCGCCCCCCAAGACGCTTCCTGACATCGCCAACTTAGACCTTCGAACCCCTTCGGTGGTTACGTTCACATCACTGTGATCCGGGTCTCCTGAGACATCCCCGTCAGATGCGCGGGAGACCGGATGCAGCGAGCGTGGCCCAAGCCTATGGATGATGCGCGAGCCTTGTGAAGAGCTTATGTGAGGTGTGCGCCGGACTCTAGGGGGACTCATATATCTGAGATGCCGAAAATCGCAGTAACTGCCGGTAACCTCGCGAATTCTGTGCGTACCCGTCAGTAGCTCAGCGGAAACGTCGCAACCGCAGGCTGTTGGTCACCACGAACACCGACGAGAAGGCCATGGCCGCTCCGGCGATCATCGGGTTGAGCAGCCCCGCCGCGGCCAGCGGGAGCGCCGCCACGTTGTAGCCGAAGGCCCACACCAGATTGCCCTTGATGACGGCCAGGGTGCGCCGGGACAGCCGGATGGCGTCCGCCGCCGCCCGCAGATCGCCGCGCACCAGGGTCAGGTCGCTCGCCTCGATCGCCGCGTCCGTACCGGTGCCCATGGCGAGACCCAGGTCGGCCGTGGCGAGGGCGGCCGCGTCGTTCACGCCGTCGCCGACCATGGCGACCGTACGGCCCTCGCCCTGCAGCCGCCGTACGACGGCGACCTTGTCCTCGGGCAGCACCTCGGCGATCACGTCCGCCCGGTCGATCCCGACCGAGCGGGCCACCGCCTCGGCCACGGTCCGGTTGTCGCCGGTCAGCAGCACCGGTGTGAGGCCGAGGGCCCGCAGCCCGCGTACCGCCTCGGCGCTGGTCTCCCGGACCGCGTCGGCCACCGTGACCACACCCCGCGCCGTACCGTCCCAGCCGACCGTCACGGCCGTACGGCCGTTTTGCTCGGCCTCGTCCCTGGCCAGGGCCAGCTCGGGCGGCAGGGTGTCGTAGAGGCGCCCCACGGCCACCTCGCGGCCCGCCACGCGCCCGCGTACGCCCCGCCCGGGGACGTTCTGGAAGTCCTCGACGGCCGGCAGGTCCCCGACCCGCTCCTGCGCGCCCGCGGCGACCGCGCGCGCGACGGGGTGCTCCGAGGCGTGTTCCAGGGCGCCCGCCAACCGCAGCACCTCCTTCTCGTCGGTGCCGTCGGCGGCGTACACCTCCTGGAGGGCCATCCGGCCGGTGGTGACCGTGCCCGTCTTGTCCAGCACGACCGTGTCGACCCGCCGCGTGGACTCCAGCACCTCGGGGCCCTTGATCAGCACGCCGAGCTGCGCCCCGCGGCCGGTCCCGACCAGCAGCGCCGTCGGTGTGGCCAGGCCCAGCGCGCAGGGGCAGGCGATGATCAGGACGGCGACGGCGGCGGTGAACGCGGCGACCGTGTCGCCGGTGACCCCCAGCCACACCCCGAACGTGCCGAGCGCGATCAGGACGACCACCGGAACGAACACCGCCGAGACCCGGTCGGCCAGCCGCTGCACCTCCGCCTTGCCGTTCTGCGCGTCCTCCACCAGCCGTGCCATCCGCGCCAGCTGGGTGTCCGCGCCGACCCGCCCGGCCTCGACGACCAGCCGTCCCCCGGCGTTGACGGTCGCGCCGGTGACGGAGTCGCCGACGGTGACGTCGACCGGTACCGACTCGCCGGTCAGCATCGACGCGTCGACGGCCGAGGTGCCCTCGGTCACGGTGCCGTCGGTCGCGATCTTCTCGCCGGGCCGTACGACGAACCGGTCGCCGACCGCCAGCGCGGACACCGGGACACGCACCTCACGGCCGTCGCGCAGCACCGCCACGTCCTTCGCGCCCAGCTCCAGCAGCGCCCGCAGGGCCGCGCCCGCCCGGCGCTTGGAGCGGGCCTCCAGCCAGCGGCCGAGGAGGATGAAGGCGACGACGCCGGAGGCGACCTCCAGATAGATCGTCGAGGCGCCGTCCGTACGGGAGACGGTGAGGTCGAAGCCGTGCCGCATGCCCGGCATGCCCGCGTCACCGAAGAACAGCGCCCACAGCGACCAGGTGAACGCCGCGAGCGTGCCGACCGACACGAGGGTGTCCATGGTGGCCGCGCCGTGCCGTGCGTTGACGGCCGCCGCGCGGTGGAAGGGCCAGCCGCCCCAGACGACGACGGGCGCGGCCAGGGTCAGGGAGAGCCACTGCCAGTTGTCGAACTGGAGGGAGGGGACCATCGCCAGCAGCACGACGGGCAGGGCGAGGAGGGCGGAGACGGTCAGCCGCTGCCGCAGACCGGCCGTCTCGGCGTCGCGGTCGTCCTCCCGGTCCGCGACCGACGCGCTCTGTGCGCCCGCCGCGGGCTCCGGGGGCGCGGGCGGCGGGGGCTCCTCCGCGGTGTACCCCGTCCGCACGACGGTGGCGATCAGATCGGCGACCCGGACACCGGCCGGATAGGTGACCTTCGCCTTCTCGGTGGCGTAGTTCACCGTGGCGGTGACGCCGTCCATCCGGTTGAGCTTCTTCTCGACGCGGGCCGCGCAGGACGCGCAGGTCATCCCGCCGATGAGCAGTTCCACATCGGACGTGCCGGCAGCCGGGGCCGCGCCGTCGGCCGCGCCGTCGGGGGTGCCCGGCGGGACGCCGGCCGCGCGGCCCGGAGCGGTGTCCGTACTGGTGCTCGTCATGTCCGTACTCCAAACGACGGACCGGGCCGTACGGATCCAGTATGAGCTGGTCGGTGCGGCCCGGTCGGAAAACCGACGCGGTGGATGCCGCCCGGTCGGACCGGCGCGGTCGGGACCGCCCGGTCGGAGGAACAGGGGTGAGGCACCCGCCGGACGCAGGAAGGAACGGCGGGCGCGGAAGGGGCCGGCCCGGCGCGGGGTGCCCGGCGGGTCAGACGGTGCCGGCGAGTTCGAAGCCGGCCTCGTCGACGGCGTCGCGCACCGCGGCCAGGTCGAGCGGGGCGGCGGAGACGACGGTGACCTCACCGGTCGAGGCGACGGCCTTCACCGAGCTGACGCCGTCGAGCGCGGAGATCTCCGCCGAGACGGATCCCTCGCAGTGCCCGCAGCTCATGCCGGTCACCTTGTAGACGGTGGTGACGGCCCCGGTGGTGCCGGTCTGCGTGGTCATGTCGTGCTCCTCTTCGAGGCGTGCGGTGCGTGCGGTGCGGGTGCGGCCGGACGGACCTCACCTCACTTCACCGAACACTATACCCCTAGGGGGTATTCCCTCAACTGTGGGCCGGCTGTCCGCAGGAGGTGACGAGGGGGTCCAGGTAGCGGGTGAGCGCGTCCTTCAGCTCCTGGACGTACGCCTCCTGTTCGGCACCTTCGTGCGCGAGGACGAGCTCGAGGCCGGCCTTGTAGAAGCCGAGGACCATGTGGGCGGTACGGGCCACGGCGGCGGGCGGCGTGCCGGGCGCCAGCAGTGAGGACAGCAGCTCCTCGATCCGTACCAGCATCGCGGCGTGCAGGGCGTCGTGGTCCTGGGCCATCCGGCCCGGGATCTCGGGGCTGTGCATCAGGGCGAAGAGCACCGGGTGGCGGCGGTTGAAGGCCGTGAACCGGTCGACGGCGGCGGCGACGGCCTCCTCCACCGGGGTCCCGGGGGCGATCGGGGCGAGGGCCTCGCTGTAGGTCTCCCGCATCTCGTGCAGCAGCCGGTCGCTCAGCTCGATCGCGATGGCCTCCTTGTTCGGGAAGAACTGGTACAGCGTGCCCGGTGAGACCCCGGCCTCGCGGGCGATGGCGTTGGTGCTGGCCGCCGTGTAGCCGCTCGTGCAGAAGACCGCAGCGGCGGCCTCCAGCAGCTGGGCGATGCGCCGTTCGCCGCGTGCCTGCCGGCGGCGCGGCTGCTCCTCTTTCCCCTGTGCTTTCCCGGTGGTCCCGGTCGTGTCGGGCACGCGTTATCCCCAGCTCTCCGAACGCGATTGACAAACGCGAGTGGTCGCTCGCATTCTGATGGCGGGGCAAAACGCGAGTGACGACTCGTGTTCGTCAGTCTAGGACAATGACCTCTGAAGGGGACACCGCACGATGACCGAAGTCAACACGCCACCGCGACCGGCGGGCGGCCCGCCGCGGACCGGGGGCTGGACCCGCTTCGTGACCGCCCGCCCGCGGCTGTCGCTGCTGGTGGCCCTGGTGCTCACCGCCCTCGCCGTACTGGCGGGCAGCGGTGTCGCGGACCGCATGGGCAGCGGCGGCTGGCAGGATCCGGCCGCCGACTCCACCTACGCGACCCGGGCACTGGAGCGGGAGTTCCCCGACTCGCAGCCCAATCTGCTGCTCCTCGTCGACGCGGGCCGGGCCTCGGTGGACTCCCCGGCGGTCGCCGCCGAGGCCCGGCGGATCACCGCCCGGCTGGCGGCGGAGAAAGGCGTCGAGGGCGTCGGCTCCTACTGGCGGTCGGGCGCGCCCACCCTGCGCGCCGAGGACGGCCACGAGGCGCTGATAGCCGCCCGCATCACGGGCGACGAGAAGGCGGCGGACGACACGCTCCAGCGTCTCGCGCCCTCCTACCGGGGCGCGCACGGTCCGGTGAAGGTGACGCTCGGCGGCCCGGTCGCCGTGCGGTACGAGATGCAGACGATCATCAAGGAGGACCTGACCCGCGCCGAACTGATCGCCCTGCCGGTCACCCTCCTGCTGCTGGTGATGGTCTTCGGCAGCGCGGTCGCGGCCCTGCTGCCGCTCGGCATCGGCATCGTCTCGATCCTCGGGACGAACGCCGTCCTGCGCGGCCTCACGGAACTCACCGACGTCTCAGTCTTCGCGCTGAACCTCACCACCGCCCTCGGCCTCGGCCTCTCCATCGACTACGCCCTGTTCATCGTCCGCCGCTTCCGCGAGGAACTCGCCACGGGCGCGGACCCGCTCACGGCCGTCGGCACGACCTTGCGCACCGCCGGACGCACGGTCCTGTTCTCCGCCCTCACGGTCGCCGTGTCACTGGCCGCGATGCTGCTCTTCCCGCAGTACTTCCTGCGGTCCTTCGCCTACGCCGGCATAGCGGTGGTGCTGCTGGCCGCCGCGGCCGCGCTGATCCTGCTCCCGGCCGCCCTGGTGCTGCTCGGCCACCGTGTCGACGCCCTCGACCTGCGCCGGCTGCTGCGCAGGGGCCGTCCACGGCGCGTCTCCGGCGAGGAGGGCACGGCCTGGGCCCGCACCGCGAACCTCGTGATGCGCCGGGCCCCGTTCTTCGCCGTGGCGACCACCGCCGTGCTGATCCTGCTCGGCCTGCCCTTCCTGGGCGTGAAGTTCGGCACCGCCGACGACCGTCAGCTGCCGTCCACGTCCGAGTCCCATGTCGTGCAGCAGCACATCAGGGACGGCTTCCCCGGCAGCCCCGGCGGCGGTCTCGAGGTGCTCGCGGAAGGCAGGGCGACAGCGGCCCAGTACGCCGACTACCGGACGCGGATCGCCGCGCTGCCCGAGGTGGCGCGGGTCGACGGCCCGCTGGTGAAGGGCGACCTGGCCTACTTCTCGGTGCTGCCCAAGGGCGAGGCGGTCGGCGACTCCGCCCAGCGCCTGGTGGGCGACCTGCGCGCCGTGCGGACCCCCTTCGACACGAAGGTGACCGGCACGGCGGCGGTCCTGGTCGACTCCAAGCACGCGATAGCCGAGCACCTGCCCTGGGCCGCGGCCTTCATCGCGATCGTCACCCTTCTGCTGGTCTTCCTGCTCACCGGAAGCGTGGTGATCCCCCTCCAGGCGGTCCTGCTGAACGCGCTCAGCCTGACGGCGATGTTCGGAGCGGTCGTCTGGGTCTTCCAGGACGGCCATCTCTCCGGCCTCCTGGGCTTCACCAGCCCCGGCTCCATCGAGACGACCCTGCCGGTCATCATGTTCTGCGTGGCCTTCGGCCTCTCCATGGACTACGGCGTGTTCCTGCTCTCCCGTATCAAGGAGGAGTACGACCACACCGGCGACCACCGCGGATCGGTACGGCACGGACTGCAACGCACGGGCGGCCTGATCACCGCGGCGGCGGTCATCCTGGCGGTGGTCATGGTCGCGATCGGCACCTCCCGGGTCACGAACACCAAGATGCTCGGCCTGGGCATCGCGCTGGCCGTCCTGATGGACGCCATGGTGGTCCGCAGTCTCCTGGTTCCCGCCATCATGCGCCTGACCGGCCGGGCCACCTGGTGGGCCCCGGCCCCGCTGCGCCGCTTCCACACCCGCTTCGGCCTGACCGAGGCCGCCCCGCCCCGCACACCGGAACCCGACCGGGAGCGGGACAAGGCGGCGACCCGGGGGTGACCACAACCCCGGCCCCGCCCCGGCCCCGAGCCGGGGCCGGGGCCGGGGCCGGCGGCTCCCGTCCCGGCCCGCCCGGTGGCCCCCGACTCGTGCAGCCCGGGGGCAGGGCGCGCGTCAGCCCGTCCTCCGCCCCCGGTTCCCCGGCCGGGCGGCCACCCACGCCCGGACGGTGTCGGCGTACCAGAAGGGCTTGCCGCCCTCGACGTGGTCGGGCGGCGGGAGCAGACCGTGTTTGCGGTAGGAGCGGACCGTGTCCGGCTGGACCCGGATGTGCGCGGCGATCTCCTTGTACGACCAGAGCCTTTGGTCCGTCATGGTGCACACACCTCCCCGCGCGCGCCGCGGCGGCGACCTGGGGGTCGTCGTGGGGAACCGGACGCTGCGCCGGCCATCACAGGCCTGTGACCGGTGAACGAGAGGGTCCCCGTCCTGGAAAGGGGCTGTCGGGCGGGTGTGACGCAGACCCGTGTATATGTGACAGGTGTGACACAGGCGTAGCTTTTGTGACAAGAGTGGCACATGGGTCCGCACGGTTCCCGGGAGTGGCGCGTTGACAGCGGCACCGGCCGCCGGGGCCGGGTGCCGCGCCGGGGCGGATGCGGAAGAGTGGGGGCCGGAGCGGGACAGCGGATGTCAAGATCTCGTCCATATGTCCAGACAAAACATTGACAGGGCCGCGTGTCGGGGCTAGAACACCGGGAGAGCGGAGTACGCCCCGCAGGACTGCTGAGAGGGCCGCATGAGAGAGATCCGGGGCGGCGTACCGTCACCGTCGCGTCCGCCGCGCGGTGAATGTACGGTGCACACAGACCGGTCCGTGGCCTGCGCACAGTCCCGACTCCCGGCCAGGGAAGTCATGTTCGCGTCCGAGGTGGACCGCGAAGAGGCCTTCCGTGCGCTGCGGGCACCGAACGCCTCCGGCGCGGGAGGCCGCTTCGCCCTGGCAGGAGCGAAGTGCGAGCGACAACTCCCCGCCCGCTACGGCCCCGCGCCGGAGGTCCCCGGCCCCCGCACCGGCCCCGCGCCCGGCCGGCACCCGCGCCGGAACGTCCGCCGGGACGTCCATCGGGACACCGGGGGACACCCGTGAATCCGCGGCTCACGGTCGCGCAGGCGCTGGTGCGGTTCCTGGCCGCCCAGTACACCGAACGGGACGGCGTGCGGCGCCGGCTGATCGGCGCGACCTGGGGCATTTTCGGCCATGGCAATGTCGCGGGCGTCGGCCAGGCGCTCCTGGAGCACGCCGACGTGATGCCGTATCACCAGGGGCGCAACGAGCAGGCGATGGTGCACGCGGCGGTCGGCTACGCCCGCCAGTGCAACCGGCTGTCCGCGCACGCGGTCACCACCTCCGTCGGCCCGGGCGCCACCAACCTCGTCACCGGTGCCGCCCTCGCCACGATCAGCCATCTCCCGGTCCTCCTGCTGCCCGGCGACGTCTTCGCCACCCGCCCCGCCGACCCCGTCCTGCAACAGCTGGAGGTGCCGTACGCGGGCGATGTGTCGGTCAACGACTGTCTGCGCCCCGTCTCCCGGTACTTCGACCGCGTCACCCGGCCCGAGCAGCTGATCCCGGCCGCGTTGCAGGCCGTACGGGTGCTCACGGACCCGGTGGAGACCGGCGCCGTCACGCTCGCGCTGCCGCAGGACGTGCAGGCGGAGGCGTACGACTGGCCGGAGGAGTTCTTCGCCGACCGGGTCTGGGCGGTGCGCCGCCCCGGCGCCGACCCGGTCGAACTCGCCGAGGCCGTGAGAACGGTCCGTGACGCCCGCAGGCCGCTGGTGATCGCGGGCGGCGGAGTGCGCCACAGCCGCGCCGAGGACGCCCTCGCCGAGTTCGCCGCGGCGACCGGCATCCCGGTCGCCGCCACCCAGGCCGGCAAGGGCGCCCTGCGCTGGGACCACCCCCAGGACGTCGGCGGCGTCGGCCACACCGGCACCGCCACCGCCGACGAACTCGCCCGCACCGCCGACCTGGTGATCGGTGTGGGCACCCGCTACACCGACTTCACCACTGCCTCCGGCACCCTCTTCGAGAACCCGGACGTCCGCTTCCTCAACCTCAACATCGCCCCCTTCGACGGCCACAAGCTCGCCGGGACCCCGCTGGTCGCGGACGCCCGCAGCGGTCTGGAGGAGCTGACCGAGGCACTGGAACTGCACGGCCACCGGGTCACCGCCCCGTACGTCGCGGAGTACACGGAGGACAAGGAACGCTGGGAACAGCGCGTCGACGCCTGCTACGAGGCGGACGAGCAGGACGTGCCGCCGAGACAGCCCCAGGTGCTCGGCGCGCTGGACGCGGTGGTCGACGAGAGCGACATCGTGATCAACGCGGCCGGCTCCCTCCCCGGCGATCTGCACCAGCTGTGGCGGACCCGGTCCCGCGACCAGTACCACGTCGAGTACGGCTACTCCTGCATGGGCTACGAGATCCCCGCCGCCCTCGGCGTGCAGCTCGCCGCGCCCGGCCGGCCGGTGTGGGCGCTGGTGGGCGACGGCACGTATCTGATGATGCCGGGGGAGCTGGTGACCGCCGTGCAGGAGGGCCTCGCGATCAAGGTGCTGCTGGTCCAGAACCACGGGTACGCCTCGATCGGCGGTCTGTCGGAGTCGGTCGGCGGCGAGGGGTTCGGCACCGCGTACCGCTTCCCGGCCCCGGACGGCACGTACACGGGCGCCCCGCTGCCCGTGGACCTGGCGGCCAACGCGGCGAGCCTGGGGATGAGGGTGCTGCGCGCCACGACGGTCGGGGAGCTGCGTACGGCGCTCGCCGAGGCACGGGCCGCCGACACGCCCACATGTGTCTATGTGGAGACCGAAACCGCAGACAGAGTGTCGGGCGCGCCGCCGGCGCAGGCCTGGTGGGATGTTCCCGTGGCCGCGACCGCGACCCGCGCGTCCGCGGTCAAGGCACGCGAGCTGTACGAACGGCACGCCTCGACCCGACGCCGCCATCTGTGAAGGAGTTACCGGGCATGACGAAGATCGTCCATCACTGGATCGGCGGCAAGGCCGCCGAAGGCGCCTCCGGCACCTACGGGCCGGTGACCGACCCGGCGACCGGCGAGGTGACCACGAAGGTCGCCTTCGCGACGGCGGCCGAGGTGGACGCGGCGGTCGCGGTGGCCAAGGATGCCTTCGCGAGCTGGGGCCAGACCTCGCTGGCCCGGCGCACCGAGATCCTCTTCCGGTTCCGGGCGCTGCTGGACGCCAACCGGGACGCCGTCGCGGAGCTGATCACCGCGGAGCACGGCAAGGTGCACTCCGACGCGCTCGGCGAGGTGGCACGCGGTCTGGAGATCGTCGAGCTGGCCTGCGGGATCACCGTGCAGCTGAAGGGCGAGCTGTCGACGCAGGTCGCCAGCCGGGTGGACGTGGCCTCGATCCGCCAGCCGCTCGGTGTCGTCGCGGGCATCACGCCCTTCAACTTCCCCGCCATGGTGCCGATGTGGATGTTCCCGCTGGCCATCGCCTGCGGCAACACCTTCGTGCTCAAGCCGAGCGAGAAGGACCCGTCGGCGGCGATGAAGCTCGCCGAGCTGCTGGCGGAGGCCGGGCTGCCGGACGGCGTGTTCAACGTCGTGCACGGCGACAAGGCGGCCGTCGACCGGCTGCTGGAGCACCCGGACGTCAAGGCCGTCTCCTTCGTCGGCTCGACCCCGATCGCCCGCCACATCCACGCCACGGCCTCCGCCCACGGCAAGCGGGTGCAGGCCCTGGGCGGTGCCAAGAACCACATGCTGGTCCTCCCCGACGCCGACCTGGACGCCGCCGCCGACGCCGCCGTGTCGGCCGCCTACGGCTCCGCGGGCGAGCGCTGCATGGCCGTCTCCGCGGTCGTCGCCGTCGGCGCGATCGGGGACACGCTGGTGGAGAAGATCCGCGAGCGCGCCGAGAAGATCAGGATCGGTCCGGGCGTCGACCCCGCGTCCGAGATGGGCCCCCTGATCACCAGGGTGCACCGCGACAAGGTGGCCTCCTACGTCACCGGCGCCGCCGCCGAGGGGGCCGAGGTCGTCCTGGACGGCACCGGCTTCACCGTGGACGGCTTCGAGAACGGCCACTGGATCGGCATCTCGCTGCTCGACAAGGTGCCGGTCACCGCGAAGGCGTACCAGGACGAGATCTTCGGCCCGGTGCTGTGCGTGCTGCGCGCGGACACGTACGACGAGGGCGTCGCCCTCATCAACGCCTCGCCGTTCGGCAACGGCACCGCGATCTTCACCCGGGACGGCGGCGCGGCGCGCCGCTTCCAGCTGGAGATCGAGGCGGGCATGGTCGGGGTGAACGTGCCGATCCCCGTCCCCGTCGGCTACCACTCCTTCGGCGGCTGGAAGGACTCCCTCTTCGGCGACCACCACATCTACGGCAACGACGGCACGCACTTCTACACCCGCGGCAAGGTCGTCACCACCCGCTGGCCCGACCCCGCCGACGCCCCCTCCGGGGTGGACCTGGGCTTCCCCCGCAACCACTGAGCGCACACCGGGCCGGCGCAGGGCACGATCCGCACCGCCCGCAAGCGCCGGACAGGGCCGTCCGCCGGGCGGGCGGCCCTGCCGCCGCGGCACGGGGCACGCGGCGCCCGTCCGCCCGATCCACGCGGTGCCCGTCTTCCCGATCGCCGTCCTCGCCCACGTCCCCGGCCGGCAGGAGACCGGTCACCTGCCGGTGACGGCGGCATCACCGCCGTCACCGTCCTTCACCGGTTGTCCTGCCTGCGTCCCCGCCGCGACACCCGCCGGCCGGTCTCCGTCCCGGAGGAGGACATCCACGTCTGACGGGCACCCTCGGCCGTGGCCCGCGGATCACCGTCCGCGGTCCGCGCGCGTCACCGCCCGCTCACCACAAGGTGTCCATCACAAGGTGTCCACCACGACCCGCCTACCACGGCCCGCGTACCACGGCCGCGGTATGCCGCGGCGGTGCCGTACTCCCCGGGGAGGGGCGGGGGTCGGCCCAGGGGCTGCCGCCGTTGTCGGTGGCGGGCCGTACCGTTGACGCATGGATCTTCGACCGTCCCGGAGGGACCGATGAGGACGCCCGCCCCGGGCGCCCCGCGCGGTTCGCGCGCGCTGCGCGGGCTGCTGCGCGGTCCCCGGCGGATGTTCGCGGCCGTGGCCGCCGTCGCGGTGCTCGCCGGGGCCGGCACCTGGACGGCCGCCGCCTCCGGCACCGCACCCGCGGTGCACCGCACCGACCGGGTCATGGCCGTCGACGGAGTGCGTCTGGACACCTCGTACTTCACCTCCGCCGCCACCGGCCGCCGCCCCGCCGTCCTGCTCGCGCACGGCTTCGGCGGCAGCAAGGCCGACGTGCGGCAGCAGGCCGAGGACCTCGCACGCGACGGATACGCGGTGCTGACCTGGTCGGCCCGCGGCTTCGGCGGATCCACCGGGAAGATCGGCCTCAACGACCCCACGGCCGAGGTCGCCGACGTCTCCCGCCTCATCGACTGGCTCGCCCGGCGCCCCGAGGTCCGGCTCGACAAGCCCGGCGACCCGCGCGTCGGCGTCGCCGGAGCCTCCTACGGCGGCGCGATCGCCCTGCTCGCCGCGGGCCACGACGACCGGGTCGACGCCATCGCCCCGGCGATCACCTACTGGAACCTCGCCGACGCCCTGTTCCCGAACGGCGTCTTCAAGAAGCTGTGGGCCGGGATCTTCGTCAACTCCGGCGGCGGCTGCGACCGCTTCACGGCCGAGCTGTGCCGCATGTACCAGCGGGTCGCCGAGTCCGGCACCCCCGACACCCGGGCCCGCGCCCTGCTGGAGGCGCGCTCCCCGTCCGCCGTCGCGAGCCGCATCAAGGTGCCCGCCCTCCTCGTCCAGGGCCAGACCGACTCCCTCTTCCCGCTCGGTCAGGCCGACGCCGCCGAGAAGGCGATCAAGGCCAACGGCGCCCCCGTCGACGTCGACTGGATCTCCGGCGGACACGACGGCGGCGACCTGGAGAACAGCCGCGTCGAGAGCCGCGTGCGCACCTGGTTCGACCGCTACCTGAAGAACGACCGCGGCACCGACACCGGCCCCGCCTTCCGCGTCACCCGCACCGGAGGCATCGACTCCACCGACGGCGCGGCCCAGCTGAGAGGCGCGAGCTCCGGCACCTACCCGGGCCTGTCCGGCGGCTCCGGCGGACGGCGCACCATCGCCCTCACCGGCACCACCCAGCACATCGACAACCCCGCCGGGGCGTCCCCGCCCGCCGTCTCCGCCCTGCCCGGCCTCGGCGGCACCGGCGGCCTCGCCCAGCTGTCCTCCCTCGGCGTCGGCGTCTCCCTCGACTTCCCCGGCCAGTACGCGAGATTCGACTCGGCCCCGGTCGCGAACGACCTCCAGATCACCGGATCGCCGACGGCCACCGTCCACCTCACCTCCACCAGCGCCGACACCGTCCTGTTCGCCAAGGTCTACGACGTCGGCCCCGGTGGCACCCAGCAGGTGCTGCCCGCCCAGCTCGTCACCCCGCTGCGCGTCCAGGGCACCCGCACCGGCAAGGACGTCACCGTCACCCTCCCGGCGATCGACCACCAGGTCCAGAAGGGCCACCGGCTCCGCCTGGTCCTCGCCTCCACCGACCTCGGCTACGCCTCACCGGCCGCCCCGGCGACGTACACCGTCACCCTCAAGGGTGATCTGACGGTGCCCACCGCCCCCGGCGTCACCACGGCCGCCGCCGCGCTGCCCTCCTGGGTGTGGTGGCTGCCCCTGGCCGGCGCCCTGGCCGCCCTGGTCCTCCTCCTCACCGCCCGCGTACGCACCACCGCGCCCGCCCCCGACCCGGACCTCGCCGAGGTCCCCCTCCAGATCACCGGCCTCAGCAAGCGCTACGCCCGCTCCTCGGACCGGTACGCGGTACGGGACGTGTCGTTCCGTGTCGAGAAGGGCCAGGTCCTCGGACTGCTCGGCCCCAACGGCGCGGGGAAGACCACCACCCTGCGCATGCTGATGGGTCTCATCACCCCCGACGCGGGCGAGATCCGCGTCTTCGGTCACGCCGTCCGCCCCGGCGCGCCCGTGCTGTCCCGGGTCGGCGCCTTCGTCGAGGGCGCGGGCTTCCTGCCCCACCTCTCCGGCCTGGAGAACCTCGAGCTGTACTGGCGGGCCACCGGCCGCCCCGCCGAGGACGCCCAGCTGGCCGAGGCCCTGGAGATCGCGGGCCTCGGCGAGGCGCTCGCCCGCGCGGTGCGCACCTACTCCCAGGGCATGCGCCAGCGCCTCGCCCTCGCCCAGGCCATGCTCGGCCTGCCCGACCTGCTCATCCTCGACGAGCCCACCAACGGCCTCGACCCGCCGCAGATCCGCGAGATGCGCGAGGTGATGATCCGCTACGCGGCGGCCGGCCGTACCGTGATCGTCTCCAGCCATCTGCTCGCCGAGGTCGAGCAGTCCTGCACGCACCTCGTCGTCATGGACCGCGGCCGGCTCGTCCAGGCGGGCCCGGTCGCCGAGATCACCGGCTCCGGGCACACCCTGCTCGTCGGCACCGCCGAACCCGTGGCGGACCCGGTCGTCGAGAAGGTGGCCGCGCTGCCCGGCGTCGCCTCCGCCGTGCGGGCCGACACCGGACTCCTCGTCCGGCTCGACGCCGACGGCAGCGCCGTCCGCCTGGTTGCCGAGCTGGTGCGGCTCGACGTGCCCGTCTCGTCCGTCGGTCCGCACCGCCGTCTCGAGGACGCCTTCCTCACCCTGATCGGAGGTTCCGCGTGAGCGCGCAGCCGGCTTCCGCCCTCGCCGAGCCCGCCGCCGGCTACCGCGCGGGCCGCACCCTGCCCCTGCGGGTCGAGCTGGTCCGGCAGCTCAGGCGCCGCCGCACCCTGGTCATGGGCGGCATCCTCGCCGCGCTGCCCTTCGTGCTGCTCGTCGCCTTCGCCGTCGGCGGTGCGCCCGGCGGCCGGAACACCCAGGTCACCCTGATGGACACGGCCACCGCGTCCGGCGCCAACTTCGCCGCCGTCAACCTCTTCGTGTCGGCGGGCTTCCTGCTCGTCATCCCGGTCGCCCTGTTCTGCGGCGACACCGTCGCCTCCGAGGCCGGCTGGTCCTCGCTGCGCTATCTGCTGGCGGCACCCGTGCCGCGCGCCCGGCTGCTGTGGTCCAAGCTGGTCGTCGGGCTCGGCCTCAGTCTGGCCGCGATGGTGCTGCTGCCCGTCGTCGCCCTCGCCGTCGGCACCGCCGCCTACGGCTGGGCCCCGCTGGAGATACCCACGGGCGGCCAGCTCGGCTCCGGCACGGCGGCGGGACGCCTGCTGGTCGTCGTGGCGTACATCTTCGTGTCCCAGCTGGTCACCGCCGGGCTGGCGTTCTGGCTGTCCACGAAGACGGACGCCGCGCTCGGCGCGGTCGGCGGGGCGGTCGGCCTGACCATCGTCGGCAATGTCCTCGACGCCGTCACCGCCCTCGGTCACTGGCGCGACTTCCTGCCCGCGCACTGGCAGTACGCCTGGGCCGACGCGGTCCAGCCGCACCCCGAGTGGTCCGGCATGATCCAGGGCGTCGCGATCTCCGTCACCTACGCCCTGGTGCTGTTCGCCCTGGCCTTCCGGGGGTTCGCCCGCAAGGACGTGGTGTCGTGACGGACGGCGCCGCGGCCGGGACGGCCGGGGGCGCCGGGAGACACGCGAACGGCGGGCCACCGGAGTACCGGTGACCCGCCGTTCGGCGGAGCGCAGACTCAGCGGTTGCCGACGCCGTTGCCGGACAGGGCCGAGATGTCGTCCAGGATGTGCGAGAGCGGCTCGTCGCCCTTGGCCTGGGTCGAGTTCTCCGCGCACTGCTGGTTCTGCGGGGAGGACAGGACGGGGATGTCCTGCAGGCCGACGTTGGCCAGGATGGCGAGGACGTTCTGGGCGTTGACCTTCGCGGGCAGGCCGACACAGAGCTTGTTCAGCGAGCCCTGGACCAGCGACAGCTGCGGGCTCATGTCACCGAACGTGGCCGAGTTGCCGAACGACGACGAGGCGCCGTTGCCGCTCGCGGACGTGGTGCCGTGGTCGTCGCCGATCGCCAGGGCCTGGGGGGCGACCGCGCCGACGAGACCGGCGGCGGACGCGGCGACAGCCGCCGTTGCCCACAGCTTCTTCATGTTTTCTTTCCCTTCGAAATGCGGACTCCGGGGGGAGCTGCGTGATCATCAACCGGACGGGGCGGCGCGACGTTACGTGCCGACACCCGTTCGGCCGATGCCCGGGGACGCGGTCCCCGGGCGGGGAGACGAGAAACCCGTGCGACGGGTCCGTCTCAGCGGTTGCCCGTGCCGTTGCCGGAGAGGGCCGAGATGTCGTCCAGGATGTGCGAGAGCGGCTCGTCGCCCTTGGCCTGGGTCGAGTTCTCCACGCACTGCTGGTTCTGCGGGGAGGACAGGATCGGGATGTCCTGCAGGCCGACGTTGACGATGCCGATGACGTTCTGCAGGTTGAGCTTCGCGGGCAGGGCGATGCACGGCTTGTTGAACGAGCCCTGGATGAGCGCCATCTGCGGGCTCATGTTGCCGAACGTGGCCGAGTTGCCGAACGACTGCGAGGCACCGTTGCCGCTGGCGGACGTGGTGCCGCTGTCGTTGCCGATGGCCAGGGCCGGCGCGGCGGCCGCGGCGGAGACGCCCACGATGGAGGCGGCGACCGCGGCGGTGGCCAGAACCTTCTTGATCATTTGGTAGTTCCCTTCTGAAGTCACCCCGTCCACCGGAGTGCCCTGCTTCAACTGCCGACCGCGCCTACGGTTGCTGTTATTCACTCGATCGGCCCATTGTGGGAAGAGGCCGAAAGAGGTGTGCGGTACGGAACCGCCTCCGCCGGACCTTTCTGCCGGACCCTTCTGCCGGTCCCGCGGGACCCGTCGGCCGACCCCTCCGGCCGGACCCGTTAATTCCATGACAGCCCGTCATGCGATCGGGTGACGTGGCGCAACCATCCGGCGTCCTGCCGGTTGAAGAGTGTGCGGGACGGTGCGTCGGGCCTTCCCGGACCCGTTACGGCATAGGCGTCAATTCGCCGGGGGCGTTGGAGTGAATCGACCCGCGGCACGCGTTCAGGAGTTTCTTCCGCTGTCTATTCCTCGTTCTGCAGCCTGCCGGTCGTGGTGCGAGCCGTCGAATTCGTGCTCGCGCGGTTTCGGCCGTCCATCACGGACATGACCGCTCAGAAGGGAAAGTTCATGAAGAAGAGCGCAGCCGTAGTCGCCGGCCTGATCCTGGCCCTGGGTGCCGCCACCCCGGCCTTCGCGGACGCGGACGCCACGGGTGTCGCCGTCGGCTCCCCGGGCTTCCTGTCCGGCAACGTCATCCAGATCCCGATCGACATCCCGATCACCGTCTGCGGGAACACCGTCAACGTCATCGGGCTGCTGAACCCGGCGATCGGGAACACCTGCGTCGTCGACAACGACGGACACTGACCAGCCCAGCGCTGCGTCACAGCCGGCCTCGGACTCGTCCGATCGTTCCGAGGCCGGCTTTCCCACTTCTTCAAGCAGGAAGACAACGAGATTGCGACAGACCCTCAGCAAGGGAATGGTCGCGGCCGCTGCCGCGACCAGCATTCTGTCCCTGTACGGCAGCCCCGCTCTGGCCGACACGCACGCCGACGGTGTCGCCAAGGGTTCACCGGGCGTCCTGTCCGGCAACACCGTCCAGGCGCCGGTCGACGTGCCGGTCAACATCTGCGGCAACTCCGTGGACGTGGCCGCCGCGCTGAACCCCTCGTTCGGCAACGCGTGCGTCAACGACTCGGCCCCGCGCGAGGAGCCGTCGTCGCACGCGGCGCCGCACGAGCACGGCTCGTCCTACGGCGACGACGACCACACCCCGAAGCCGTCGCACACGCCCGCCTCGTACGGTGACGACGAGCCGAAGCCGAAGCCGTCACACACCTCGCCGTCCTACGGCGACGACGACCACACGCCCAAGCCGTCGCACAAGCCGCCGTCCTACGGTGACGACGAGCCGAAGCCCTCGCACACCCCGCCGTCGTACGGGGAGCACACGCCGAAGCCGTCGTACACGCCGCCGTCCTACGGCGACGACGAGCCGACGCCGAGGCCGTCGCACACGCCGCCGTCGTACGGGGACCACACGCCGAGGCCGTCGCACACGCCGCCGTCGTACGGGGACCACACGCCGAGGCCGTCGCACACCCCGCCGTCCTACGGTGACCACACGCCGAGGCCGTCCCACACCCCGCCGCCGTACGGGGACCACACCCCGCCCCCCGGCCCCACCTTCCCGCCGCCGGGCGAGGAGTACACCCCGCCGCCCACCCACCACGGCGAGCACCCCGGCCACCCGCCCGTCCTGGCCCACACCGGCAGTGAGGCCATGATGGCCGCGTCGGCCGCGAGCGCCCTGCTGATCGCGGGCGGCGCGATCCTGTACCGGCGAGGCCGCGCGGCCTCCCGTCGGTAACCGCGCCGGGTCCCGGCCGCTCAGGTCCGGCACCCGCAGCACCCCGGCTCCTCTCCGTGCCCCGGTCGACGATGCACCGTCGCCCGGGGCCGAGCCGTTCTCCGGCCCGCCGGTGCGGCGGCCGCGGGCACCCGATTGCCTCAACCGCACTCGCGGGGCCGGTACGGGTGTGACTGAGTGGTCATATGACTGGGTGTCGGAGCAGGAGCACGACGTCAGAGGCAGCCACCGACGCGACCACCGGCAAGGAGACCGACGCCGCCACAGATCCGGCCACGCGCAGGGAAGCGCCACCCCGGCGTGCCCGGTACCGGCGGCCCGCGGGGGCCTCGGTCACCGCCGCCCTCGCCGCGACGGCGGCCTTCGTGGCCCTGGCGGCCGGACCCGGATCCGCCGCCCCGACCTCCGCCGGTGCCGGCCCCTTCGGCGCCTTTCTCGGTTCCGGTGCGCTCGGTGCGGAGCGGACGGCGGGATTCAGCGCCTGGCTCGGCGGCGCCGACCTGCGCGTCGGCCACACCTACCTTCCCGGCGGCCGCTGGTCGGACATCGAGGGCACCCCGGCCGTCGTGGACGTCTGGGCGCACTGGCGCGCCGGGAAGGCCGACCGGATGCTCGTCCTCAACGTGCCCATGCTGGAGGGCAGCGAGGACGGCCTCCCCGACGACGAGGTCCGGTCGCTGCTGCGCCGGGGGGCCGCCGGGGAGTTCGACGCGCACTTCCGGCGGCTGGCCCGGCGACTGGTGGACACCGGCGCGCCGGACACGGTCGTCGTCCTCGGCTGGGAGATGAACGGCACCACCTACACCCACCGCTGCGGCCCGGACCCGGAGGCGTGGAAGGCGTACTGGAACCGGATCGTCGCCGCGATGCGGGCCGTGCCGGGGCAGCGTCTCCGGTTCGACTTCGCGCCGAACCGCGGCCGGGACGCCGTACCGTGGCCGGAGTGCTATCCCGGGGACGCCACGGTCGACGTCATCGGCATGGACGCCTACGACCAGCCGGCCGGGATGTCCTTCGACCAGCAGGTGGCGGAGCCCTACGGCCTCCAGGCGCAGGCGGACTTCGCCGCGTCCCACGGCAAGCCCCTCTCCTACCCGGAGTGGGGACTCTTCCGCAACGGCGACAACCCGGGGTACATGCGCGGCATGCTCACCTGGATGACGGACCACCAGCCTCTCTACAACACGCTCACCGACTACTGCCCGCACGGCGTGTGGGAGTGCTCCGGCAATCCACGGGCCTCCGCGGTCTACCGCGCCCAGATCGCCGCGACCGGTGGCGGAGCCGGTACGGGAGCCGGTCCGGGCGTCACTCCGGCCCCGTCCCCGAGCCCGGCCGCGCCCCGCTGAACCTCGTCCACCGGACCGGGCACCGGCCGGGCCGGAAACCCCTGCCGCCGCCCGGACGGTGGCCGCCCGGCGGCCCGCCTCACATCCCGCCCCGCCTCACGTCCCGCTCCCGTCCCCGTCCTCGCGCTCCCGCCACCCGCGCAGCGCCTCCTTGCCGCGCTGCCGCGCGGTGGCGTCGCACACCACCGCCGACAGCAGCGGCGCGGTCCGCCGCCGGGCCAGCAGCAGCCGCCTGCTGACGACCGGTTCGGGCCGCCAGTGGTGCTTGTACGGCTCGTCGCCGCGCAGCAGACTGAGCGTGCCCGGGACCGGATCGGGACCGGGCCCGAGACCGCTTCCCACCTGCTCGGCGAACGCGTCGAGCAGCATCACCGCCACGTCCGCCCCGCGTTCCCGCAGCCCCGGATGCGCGCCGTACAGATAGCCGCCCGCCAGCCGCCGGGACAGGAGCGTCAGATCGACGGCGACGACCTCTGGGCCGAGCCGGAACTCGGTGACCACCGCGTGCCCCGAACGCACCATCGACCCGGCCGCCCGCACCAGATGCTCACGGAACCGGTCACGCAGATGCTCGGGCGTCACCTTCCGCCCCTGCCACTGGAGCCGGTGCAGGTCCAGCAGCCGGTGCACCGCCCCGTCCACCTCCTCCGGTGGTACGACGCGCCGCCGCACCCCGAGCGCGGTCAGCTTGCGCAGCTTGGCCCGCACCCGCTGGGCCTTGGCGGGCGGTAACCGGGCCACCAGCTCCGTCATGGGCACGGCGGGCAGTTCCAGGCACAGCGAGTCGGGCAGCCTGCGGCGCGGTCCGTGCCAGCGGTCGTAGACGCGTTCCGCCGCGCCACCGGGCCGTACCTCGCGGAAGTCGATCAGCGCGGTGCGGGCCACGGCCGCGAGACCGGCGGTGAGGGCGTTCGCGGCACGCTCGGCGTGGAAGTCGTCGAGGAGCACGTCGCCGTAGTCGGTGATCGCCCCGCCGAGCGGCACCAGGGCGGGGACCGGGTGCCGTACCCGCATCAGCGGTGCCACGGCGACGAGTTCACCGCCGTGCCGTACGACCACCAGCCGCAGCCGGCCGTGACGGCCGTACGACAGCCACCACGAGTGCAGCCAGGCGTGGCTCTGGAACGGCGTCGCCGTCCCGCACCGCTCGTGCAACCGTGCCCAGGCCGGCCCGAGCCCGGCGAAGGCGTCGTCGCCGGTGACGAGTTCGGTGACGAACGCACCGGCTGTGTCCGCCGCTCCCGCCGCTCCCGCCACTCCCGCCGTTTCCGGTGCTTCCGGTGCGTCGGCCGCGCCGGTGGTGGGCAGCGCGGGGGCGGGATACGGCGCGGTCACAGCTGCCCGTGCGCGTCGGCGGCGCCGGCCGGACCGGGCAGGCCGGGTACGGTCGTGGTCCTGCCCTCGGCGACCCGGCTCTCGGCGACCTGGCCGCCGGTGCCGCCGGTGCCGCCGTCAGCGGGTGCGCGACGGGGCCGGACGAGCAGGGCGAGGGCGCCCAGCAGACCGCCCGCGCTCGCACCGACCAGGCCGGTCAGCCCCGGGGAGGCGGAGGTGGGGGCGGTGGGGGTGAGCGCGCGGGAGAACGCGAGCAGTTCGACGTGCGTACCGGCCTTGGCGGCGTCCGCCCGCCGGGTGAGGGCGCCGGCGACGGCGTTCGCCATGCCGGCGGCGCTGCGGGGACTGGCGGACTCGGCCGAGACGGCGACCATCGGCGCGTCCGGCGACGTCGACGTCCGTACGCTGCGCCGGAGCGTGTCCACCGGCACCCCGGCCTGCGCCTGGGCGTCGCCGAGCACCGCGAGCTCCGTGGCGACGCGGCCGTAGGCGGTGGCGAAGCCGAGCGCGGACGCCGGGTCCGACCGGTCGGTGGGGACGGCGATGACGTAGCTGGTCGCCGTGTACGTCGGCGGCTCCAGCACTCCGTACGCCCCGCCGAGCAGCCCGCCCGCGAGAGCACCCGCCGCGAGCAGCGTCCACGGGGGGAGCACACGGGGACGGGCGGACGGGGCGGCGCCCGGACGGTGCGGGCGGGTGGGGTTCTCGGCCATGACGGGTCGGCTTCCTTCGCTGACGGGACGGGGGACACGGGAGTGCGGGAGCACGGGGGTGGCGGTCATGACCGCCGCGTACACGTCCATGAGCCGGGCGGCGCTGCGGGTGACGCAGTAGTGGCGGGCGGCGTCCGGGGCGATGCGGGGGAGAGGGCCCGCCGCGCGGAGTCCGGCGAGGGCGCGGGCGAAGTCGGCGGGGCCGCCCCGGATCCGCCGGGCGGCGGGAGCCGCGTGGGACGGGAGGTCCTCGACGGCGGGGCAGGAGGCGTAGAGCACCGGCAGCCCGGCCGCGAGCGCCTCCACGACGGCGAGTCCGAACGCCTCCTCGGGGGACGGCGAGACCAGCACGTCCATCGCGGAGGTGAGGGAGGCCAGGTCGAGACCGTCCTCGCAGGCGCCGCCCGGACCGCCGGGGCGTTCGCCGGCGAAGTGGACACGGTCGGCCACTCCCGCCTCCCGCGCGGTGCGCCGGAGCGCGCCCTCCTCGGGACCGCCGCCCACCAGCAGCAGCCGGTGGTCGGCGGGCAGCAGGGCGAGCGCGCGGACGGCGGTGCCGAAGCGTTTGGCGGGAGTGAGCCGTCCGATGCCGCCGACGACGTACGCGTCCTCGGGCAGCCCGAGCCGCTGCCGGGCGCGGCGGCGCCGGCCGGGGTCGTAGCGGAAGCGGGCCAGGTCGACGCCGTTGGGCACGACCTCGATGCGCCGGTCCGGCACGCCCCAGTGGCGCAGCCGGGCGGCGACCGTGGGGGAGACGGCGACGGTGGTACGGCCGAGCCGCTCGGTGGCCAGGTACAGCGCGCGGACCCCGGCGCCGAGCCGGCGGCCCTCGATCTGGGAGTCGCCGAGGGAGTGCTCGGTCGCCACCACCGCCCGCACCCCGGCGAGGCGGGCGGCGACGCGGCCGTAGACGCAGGCCCGGTAGAGGTGGGTGTGGACGAGGTCGTAGCGGCCCGCGCGGATCAGCCGGACCAGCCGGGGCAGGGCGGCCAGGTCGCGGTTCCCGGTCATGCCGAGGTGGTGCACGCGCACGCCGTCGGCGATCAGCCCGTCGGCGACCGGGCCCGGGTCGGTGAGGGTCACGACCTCGCTGTCGACGGGGAGATGCCGCAGCAGGAGCCGCAACTGCTGCTCGGCGCCGCCGACTTTGAGGCCGGTGATGACGTGCAGGACGCGCGGGACGCGCACGGGCACCGGCGCGTCGTTCTTCAGGATCGTCACAGGTCCTCTCCCAGGTCCCTCACCGGGCGGCGGCGCAGGCGGTGCAGCCGGAGCTTGAGATACAGGCGTACGGCGGTGTCGTGCTGGCCGATGTGCAGCCGGGGGAGTGCGTACGGGCCGGTGAGCGGGCCGGGGTCGATGGCGCAGGCGTAGCCGTACCCGGCCGCGCGGACGGCGCCGACGGCGCGGGCGTCGACGGTGCCGTACGGATAGCAGAAGCCGTCCACCGGAGCGCCGGTCAGCTCGGTGAGCAGCGCTCTGCTCGCGGCGGTCTCGGCGCGCAGGGCCGTCTCACCGGCCCGCGTCAGATCGGCGTGGGTCAGCCCGTGCGAGCCGATCTCCACCCCCTGCGCCACCGCGGCCCGGACACCGTCGGCGGTGAGCAGCGGCTTGCGCGGCCCCAGCGGATCCCAGCAGTTGTCGCCGCCGAGCCGGCCGGCCAGCACGAAGAGCGTGGCGTTGCAGCCCCAGCGGCGCAGTACCGGCAGGGCGCCGGTCACGAAGTCGGCATACCCGTCGTCGAAGGTCAGCCCGACCAGGCCCCGGCCCGCGCCCAGGGCCCGGGCGGCCAGCAGCTCGGTGAGGGAGACTCCGCGCAGCCCCCGTCCGCGCAGCCACCGCAGCTGTGCCTCCAGACGCCGGGGCGTGACGGTGATGCGGTAGGGATCGTCGGCGCAGTCGCTCACGGAGTGGTACATCGCGATCCACGGCACCGTGCCGCCGGCGCGTGCGGTGCGGCGGGCGGGAGCGGTGGCCGGTGGCGGGGCGTCAGGGGTGTCGACGGAGGAGAGCATGCGTGCCCCTTCGGGTGACGGTGCGGACGGTACGGAGTGCCTGGGCCACGCCCGGTGCGTTCAGCACCCGGCCGGCCAGGACGAAAACGCCGGTCACGGTGACCGTCCCGGCGGCCAGCCCCGGCAACGGGGCACCGGGACCCGCGCTGCCCGCCGCCCAGGCCCCGGCCGCCGCCGCGACCGCCGCGGCCCCCGCCGGCCGGCTCACCTCCCCCAGCACCCGCCAGGCCCGGACCGGCACCCCACGGGGCATACGGTGCCGACCGCGTCCGCGTCCTGACCCCCGCCCGGGCCTGCCGGAACGACCCGGGAGGCCCGGGACGCGCGGGCCGCGCGGGCCGCCCGGGGCATGGAGTCCCGTGAGCAGCAGGGCCGCGGTGACGGTGATGCCGGTGGCGTTCGCGGCGGCGATCCCGGTGGCGCCCCAGGGGCCCACGGCGAGCGACCCGGCCCACGCGGTCACGACCACACCGGCCGTCATCGCGCCGAGGGGGTACCAGGTCGCGCGGCCCGTCGAGAAGTACGAGCGGACCAGTACGCCCACCAGCGTCTGACCGAGCAGCCCGACCGCGTACACCCGCATCACGGCAGCCGTCGCCGCGGTGTCGTGAGCGGTGAACGCGCCCCGCTGGAAGAGGAGTCCGATGATCTGCGGGGCGCAGGCGACGACCGCCGCCGTACCGAGCAGGGCCAGACAGGCGACGAGTCCCAGATCGCGTTCCACACGGTCCCGGGCCCGCTCCGTGTCGCCGTCGGCCAGGGCCCGCGTGATCACCGGGAAGGTGACCGTGCACAGCATCAGGGCCAGCGTCATGGGCAACTGGGCTACCTTCTGGGCATAGTTGAGATGCGAGATGGCACCGGAGGGCAGACCGGAGGCGAGGAACCGCTCCACGAGGACCTGGGACTGACGGCACAGGGCGAACAGGAGGACCGCGCCGACGAGCCGGAGACCGAGGGAGCAAGGAACCTGGGCGCCCCCGCGTCCGGGTGGGGCGCCGACCTCTTGACCCGTCGTCGGCTGTGTCCGTAACTGCCTCAGCAGTGAGGGCAATTGCACCGCCACCATCAGCAGTCCGCCCACCGCGACCCCGGCCGCCGCCGAACGCACCCCCCACCGCCCGCCGAGCACCAGCATCCCCGCGACGATGCCGGTGTTGTAGGCGACGTAGATCGCCGCGGGCGCCACGAAGCGGCGGTGCGCCCGCAGCGCCGCGCTGGAGTACCCGGCCAGCCCGAAGCTCAGCACGCAGGTCGCGGTGAGCCGGGTGCAGTCCACCGCGAGACCCGGGTCCGGGAGCCCGGGAGCCAGTGCCCGTACCAGCACCGGTGCGGCGGCGATCAGCAGGACGGCCACCCCGACGAAGGCGAGCGTCAGCCGGGGGAGCGTGCCGGTGACAAGGGTCCGCACCGGATCACCGGCCGCCGTACCCCGTACACCCGGCACACCCGCCGTACCTGCCGCACCCGGTCCTTCCCGGGCGTCCCGCGCCCGCCGGGCCAGCGCCGCGCTGAACGCGGGGATCAGCACGAACGCCAGGCCGTCCTCGATGAGCAGGGTCGCCGCGAACTCCGGCACGGTCCACGCGACCAGGAAGGCGTCCGTCGCGCTCCCGGCTCCGAACAGCCCGGCCAGGGACTGGTCCCGCACCAGTCCCAGGACCGCCCCGGCCAGCGACAGGGCCGCGGTGACGAGGGCGGCCCTGGCCAGGAAGGCACGCGACGGGGCGGTCGCCCCGGCCACGGGTTCGATCCGGGGAGCGGCAGCGGCATGGGTATCGGCAGCGGCCTCGGCCTCCGCACCCGGGCTCCGGGAGGGTGTCACCGTCATCGGGCCGGGACCTCACCCGCGGACGCGCTCCCGCTCCCGGTGCCCTCACTCCCTACCAGCGCCCACCACGCCGCGAGCCCGAGGCACACGGCGGTGAGGACGGTCGACGGCCCGCCGATGTCGGCGTACACGAAGTCCGTCGACTGCCAGATCAGCAGCCCGCAGGAGACCAGCGCGCAGTCCGTACCGGCACCGGACACCCCCGCCGCGCCGGACGCGCCGGCCGCCCGCGCCCGGTGCAGCCCGCGCAGCGCGCACACCAGCAGCGCCAGCCAGCTGCCCGCCAGCGCCAGCAGTCCGATCAGTCCCTGCTCACCGAGCACCAGCAGATACATGTTGTGCGGGGACAGCAGCGGCTGTCTGCGGAACGCGGCGCCCGCCCCCTCCGTGTCGCTGCCGGACGACAGGGCCAGCGGGGCGTACCCGTCCCGGTACTCCGGAAAGTCCTTCAGGCCCACGCCGGTCAGCGGGTGTTCGCGCCACATCCCGGCCGCCGCCGCCCACAGGGAGTACCGGTCCACGACGGACTGGTCGGGTGCGTCCGCGACCTGCCCGATGCTGCCCAGCCGTTCCTGCAGCCGCTCGGTGCCGACCCCGGCCCCGCCCACCAGCACCACCCCGGCCGCCACCACCACCGCGACCACCTTCACCGCCCGCCGCAGCCCCGCCAGCGCCAGTTGCGCCAGGCATCCCACGGCGGTGGCGATCCAGGCGCCCCGGCTGAAGGACAGGGCGAGGGGGACGAGCAGTACGACCGCGCAGCCGGTGGCGACCGTCCGTTCCGCGCGCCCCGCACCCCCCAGTGCCAGCCCCACCGCGCACAGCAGCCCGAAGCTGACCGCGGTGGCCATGCCCATCACGTCCTGCGGGCCGAAGGTGCCCACCGCGCGGATGTACTGCCCCTGGTAGGAGGCGCCGGTGCCGGTGGCGTACTGGTCGATGCCGACGGCGCCCTGCCACAGCGCGAGCGCCACCAGCGCCCTGGCCAGCATCCGGAAGTCGGCCCGGTGACGGATCAGCAGCACCACGGCGGCCGGGACGAGGACGAAGACCTGGAGATACCGTCCGAGCCCGGCGAGCGCGGTGCCCGGCGACGAGGCGTGCAGCGCGGCGAGCGCGAGACCGGCCACCGGCAGCCCCAGGACCACCGCGGCCGTACGCGACAGGGGACGCCGCCGTGTCCGCAGCAGCCGGACCGCGCAGTACAGCACCGCCAGCGCGGACACCGCGTCGGCCGGTCCGGCCCCGCTCCCGCCGCCGGGGCCGTGGCCCAGGGGCAGGGCGAGCACGGCGACGACGCCGAGGACCGGCAGCAGGGGAGCGGACCCGGTGGCGCGGCGCAGCAGTTCCGGTCCCCGGCCCGTGACCAGCACATGACTCATCGCTCAGCTCCCCGCCGACCGCACCAGCGCCGCGGCCGTGCGCAGGAGGATGCAGATGTCCTGCCACAGCGACCAGTTGTCGATGTATGCGTTGTCGAACCGCGCCCGGTCCTCGATCGACGTGTCGCCGCGCAGCCCGTGGATCTGGGCGAGCCCGGTGATACCGGTGGGCATCCGGTGACGGTCCGCGTAGCCGGGGTGAGCCTGGCTGAACCGGGCGACGAAGTAGGGGCGTTCGGGGCGCGGGCCGACGAGGCTCATCTCGCCGCGGAAGACGTTCCAGAGCTGGAGCAGCTCGTCCAGCGAGGTCCGGCGCAGGAAGCGGCAGAAGGGGCTCATCCGGTACTCGCCCGCGACGCTCCAGCGGGTGGCCGACTCGTGCGCGTCGGCCGGGCGGTGGGTACGGAACTTCAGCAGCGTGAAGGGGCGCCCGTCCTTGCCGACCCGTTCCTGCCGGAACACGACCCCGGGGCCGTCCGTGCACCGCAGCACCGTCGCGCAGACCAGCAGCACCGGGCCGAGCAGCAGCAACAGCGTCCCCGACACCACCACGTCGAGCACCCGCTTGCCGACCCCGCCCGCACCACCCGTACCGCGGGCCCCGCCCGGTCGCCGCGCCCCGGCGGCCGGTGCCAGCAGACGGCAGGGGAAGCCGGCGAACTGGTCACGGGTACCGCGGACCGCGGGGGTCATCCCGCGCGACGACGGGCCGCCGCCCGCCGTACCGTCCGCGTCGAGTTCCCACACCGTGCAGCCCGACTCGGCCAACGCCCTCAGCAGCGCACCGCGTTCGGTGCGCACGGCCGGGCCGACGGTCAGCACGGTGTCCACCCCGTTCTGGATCAGCGCGCGCTGGACCTCGGTGCCGGTCGTCAGCACGGGCAGCCCACCGGCCCCCGTGCCGCCGCCCGGCCGCTCGGCCACGACACCCACCGGCCGTACGCCGTAACGGGGTTGGCGCAGCACGGCCGCCGCCACCCGCTGTGCGGCCGCCGCCGGTCCGATCACCAGGGCCGTGCCGGGGCGGCGCAGCAGTACGGCACGCCGGACCCCGTGCACCACCGCGCGTCCCGCTCCGGCCGTCGCGGTGTGCAGCGCCCACCCGAGCAGCAAGGTCCGTGCCGGGAGGGCGAGTTGCGGGTCGTATGCGGCGAGGAGGGCCGCGAGCGCCAGCCACAGCACGGCGGTGCGCCCGCACAGCGCGGGCAGGTCGTCGAGTACGCCGGGCAGCGCCCGCGCCGGCCGGGGGCGCGTCGGCAGCGTCCCGGCGACCAGTAAGACGGCCGACAGCGACGCGGCGGGCAGCGGCCCGGACCGGACTCCCGTCAGCACCAGTGCGCCCGCCAGGGCGGCCACCGTGTCGGCGGCCAGCAGCGGCGCCGACGGCACGCTCCGGACCGGGCGCCGCAGCGCCGGGAACCAGAGCTCCCGGGCGCGCGGCCCGACCGCGGACGGTACGGGCACAACCGGTGGTACGGCGGGTGGGAGTCCGAGGTCCCGTGGCTGCCCGGCGGGCGAGGGGAGGGTGCTTTCCGCAGTCACGAGTGGGTGGACTCCCTGTGGTCGGTGGGCTCGCGGTGTGCGAGGTCCCCGGTGAGGTGGTGCGTGCGGTGGTGCGTGCGGTGGTGCTCGCGGGGGTGCGTGCGGTCATGCGTGCGGTGGCGCTCGTGGAGCAGTTCGCCGTACAGCTCCGTGACCGCCGCCGTGGTGTGCCGTACGTCGTGCCCGGCCAGGACGTGCCGGCGGCCCTCCGCTCCGAACGCGGCCCGCAGGGGCGGGTCGAGGAGCAGTCCGGTGACGGTGCGGGCCAGCGCGCCGGGATCCCCGGCCGGTACCAGGCACCGGGCGGCGAGCGCGGACGGCAGGCTCTCGCGGGCGCCGTCGACGTCGGTGATCACCACGGGCCGCTCGCAGGCCATCGCCTCCAGCGGGGCGAGCGCCATGCCCTCCCAGCGGGACGGCAGGACGACGAGATCGGCCGCCTGGTACCAGGGCGCGGTGTCGGTGACGGCCCCGGTGAACAGCACGGACCCGGCCCCCGGCGCCGACCGGCGCAGTGCGTCGAGGTCCGGGCCGTCGCCGACCAGCACGAGCCGCGCCGCGGGCACCCGCCGTACGATCGTGTCCCAGGCCCGCAGCAGGACGTCCTGCCCCTTCTGCTGGCACAGCCGTCCCACGCAGACCACCAGGGGGCCGCGCGGACCGCCGCCGGGGAGGAGCGCGGCGCGTACGGTGCCGGGGTCCGCGGGACGGAAACGCCCGGGGTCGACGCCGTTGGGCACGACCAGCCACCGCCCGCCGATCCCGGCCCGTTCGCCCCTCGCCCGTTCCGCGCCGCTGACGCACACCGTCCGCGCCGTCCAGCGCGCTCCACGGCGTTCCCAGCCGCGGGCGAGCGCGGCGGTGAGGCCGCCGACCGCCTCGAACGACCAGGCGTGCGGCTGGAACACGGTGGGGATCCGCCCGCGCACGGCGAGCCGTCCGGCGAGACCGGCCTTGGCGCTGTGTGCGTGCACCAGGTCGGGCCGCACCTCGTCCACCACCCGGGCGAGCCGGCGTGTCTCGCGCGGCAGCGCCGGGCCCGGCGCGCGCGCCGCCGGCCAGGGCCGTACCTGTGCGCCCAGGGAGCGCAGCCGCGCGGCCAGCTCCCCCTCGGGACAGGCGACGGTGACGGACAGCCCGCCCGCGAGCTGGGCCCGCGCCAGATCGGTCACGACACGGGCGACCCCGCCGTCCACCGGCTGGGTGATGTGAAGAATCCTCGGCCGGGGGACGGTCGCTGACGACGGGTGCATGCGCGGTTTCCTCGCTACGGGGGCGCTCGGGAGCGCGGCGGGCCGGGACACGCCGCACCACCGACTCGGTCGGTGACGGCGGCGCGCCGGTTCACGCCGTGTCCGGCCTGGCAAACGAGCCGGAAGGCCCCCTGGTCACACCGCGTGGTGCATGTACGAGCGGTTCGAACAGAGGCGGGGGCGTGACGGAGGGGCGTCCGTGACCACCGCAGTGCGCCCCCACGGGACGCCCCGCCGGGGCGCGCACGGCACGAAGGGGGCGCGCACGACACCCGCGCAGCTCACTCCGGTATGAAAATCCGCTGTCCCGCATCACCCGTTCGGCGGCAAAACCCCCCGTGGGGGCCGCGCGTTGACATGACGCCGGGCACCTCCGTCCGGATGTTTGAGTCAACACCAAGGAGCATTTCTCCATGTCGCGTATCGCGAAGGGCCTGGTCCTGACCACCGCGGCCGCTGCGGCCGTCGCCGGTGCCGCGGGCATCGCCGCCGCCGACGCCGGTGCCCAGGCGGTCGCCGCCCACTCGCCGGGTGTGCTGTCGGGCAACGTCCTGCAGGTTCCCATCCACCTGCCGGTCAACGTCTGCGGCAACACGATCGACGTCATCGGGCTGCTGAACCCCGCGTTCGGCAACACCTGCGTCAACAGCTGACGTCGCGTCATCTCCAGTCGGCCGGCCGTACTCCCGTGTTGCCCACGGGAGGACGGCTGGCCGTCGTTCTCGGACGACGTCCGTCCACCGCCGTCGCATTCCGGTTCGGGTCGGACCGTCCAAGGCCCTGTCAGTTCGGAAGGAACACGATGAAGCCCCTGAAGCCCCTCAAGGCCGCCGCCGTCGTCGCCGGATCCCTGGCCCTCGCGGGCACCGCCGCGCCCGCGTTCGCCCAGAGCGCCGGCGACCTCACCCCCACCAGCCTCACCGGAGGGGTGAACAGGCTCACCAAGGGCCCCGTCGACCTCAACGACGTGTCGCCCCTGCGGCACCAGTCCAACATGCTCGACACCGAGAGCAAGGACTCCGTGCTCAGCACGGTCAAG
The DNA here is from genome assembly GCF_040644295.1 of Streptomyces sp. NPDC047000. Taxonomy (NCBI): domain Bacteria; kingdom Bacillati; phylum Actinomycetota; class Actinomycetes; order Kitasatosporales; family Streptomycetaceae; genus Streptomyces; species Streptomyces sp. NPDC047000. The sequence goes on along the minus strand of NZ_JBEYWE010000005.1, from coordinate 205,713 downwards.
GACGCGACCACCACGCTGAACCAGCACAAGTCGCTGCTGGGCGGCCTGCCGCTGCAGAGCTGACGGCTGCCGCACGACGGGTGCGACGGGTGCGACGGGTGCGAGGACAGGCGGGGTACGGGTCTGACCGGTACGCTTGCCGGGGCGTATCACTCGTCCGGGTGGATGCCCGCCGGACTGTAAGCCGTACGGGTGAGAGAGCCCCCGGCCGCCGCCCGCCCCGTGGATAAGGTCGCGCGGTGACCTCAACCTCAAGCGAAACGCGCCCCTTCCACCCGGCCGACCTGGGCACGCTCGTCATGATGGCCTGGAGCTGCGAGGCACCCGACGGCAGTGACATGCCGTACCTCCTCGCCTACTCCCTCGGCGACGCGGCAGGCGGCCCCGAGGTGACGTCCGCCGCGGTGGAGCAGTTCCTCACGCGCAACGGACTGCCCGTGGGCGGTGACCTCGTCGACGGCGTGGCCCGGCCCAGCCTGCCGGTCGGCCTGCTGGTCGAGGCGGGCCGGGCCGTGGTGACCATGCCCACGCTCACCGCCCAGTGCGACGCGCCCCCGGAGTGGTGCGCGGCGGCGGCCCGGCGGGGCTACGCCTACCTGGTGTTCACCACCCGCCCCTGGCCGGAGGGCGTCCCCGGCCGCCCGGTCGACCCCGAGGCGCTGGCCGCCTTCGCCGGAGCGGACGAGACCCTCACCGCCGCCGCCCACGTCGTCCTGACGGCCCGCAGCCTGCGCGCCTGACGGACCGCCGGACGGCGGCCCTCAGACCGTCCGAAGATCACCGGAACGGCCGCCGGACGGTAACCGGAGGACGCTCACGACGGTTACGGGTACGGACACCGAACGGTTCCGACCCACGACCCAGGAGCGCACGATGGCCGCCCACCGATCCGGCCCGGACCACCCCCCACGTCGCAGAGACCTGGCGAGAGGTCTGCTCGCCACCGCCGCGGCCCTGCTGCTCACCCCTCTGATGACGGCATCACGTTCCCCCCAGGCCGGAACCGGGACCGGAGACGGAACCGGAGCCCGGCCCCGGCCCGGGACGCGGCCCGGAACCACCACCGCGGCCGACGACCTCGCCTTCGCGGAGACGTACCGGGGCCGCCGCATCAAAGGCGTCCGGACACCGGCGGGCCGCACCGCCGAGACGGTGGCCGAGGAGTGGCAGGTCACCGTGGACGGCCGCCCGCTGCACCTGATGCGCCGGGCGGACGGCAGTTGGCTGAGCATGATCGACCACTACCGTTCCTACCCCACGCCCCTCGCCGCGGCCCGTGCCGCCGTCGACGAGATGGGCCCCCGGGAGCGGCTGCGCGACCTCGCGCCCGGCCCCATGGACGACGCCGGCCCCAGGACCGGCGGCCACCACACGCACCTGAACCCGCAGGCACAGGCGCAGGCGCACCGGCCCCTGGGTGGTGACCGTGGCGTACACGCGTAAGGACGTCAGCACCCTCACCCGCACCGAGCGGCGGCGCTTCGTCGACGCGATGCTGGAACTCAAACGGCGCGGCGAGTACGACGAGTTCGTGCGGATGCACCTCGAGTACTACACGTCCGACGGCGAGGACGGCCTGCGCACGGCCCATATGACCCCCTCCTTCCTGCCCTGGCACCGCCAGTTCCTGCTGGACCTGGAGCGGGCGCTGCGCCGGATCGACGCGTCGGTGACGATGCCGTACTGGGACTGGACGCGGGACCGCTCGACGGCGTCGGCGCCCTGGACGGACGACCTCCTCGGCGGCAACGGACGGCGTTCCGACCACCGGGTGACGACGGGACCGTTCGCCTACGCGGCCGGGCACTGGACCATCAAGGAGGGCGTGACCGACGGCAAGGCCCTCACCCGGGACCTGGGCCGCGCCGGGGCCCCGATCGCGCTGCCGACGAAGGCGGAACTGGACCGCGCGCTCGCCGACTCCGTCTACGACGTGTGGCCCTGGGACTCCACGGTGACGAAGGGCTTCCGCAACAAGCTGGAGGGCTGGGGCACCGGCGGCGGCAGCGCGTCCTGGCTCAACCACAACCGCGTGCACCGCTGGGTCGGCGGCGCGATGCTGGGCGGCGCGTCGGTCAACGACCCGGTGTTCTGGCTGCACCACGCGTTCGTGGACCTGCAGTGGTACCGCTGGCAGCGCCGCCACCCGGGCGCCCGCTATCTCCCGGCCCGCGCTCCGGGCCCGTCGGACGAGCAGCACGACCGGGTCGTCGCCCGCGACCAGAAACTGCCCCCGTGGGATGTGACACCGGCGGCCCTGGAGGACGTGAGCCGCGTCTACCGCTACGCGTGACGGACCCGGAGACGGCAGGAGCCCCGGCGCTCGAGGTGCCGGGGCTCCTGCCACACATCAGGTGTCTCAGTGGCCGTAGCCGCCGTCGTGGTGGTGCTGACCGCTGACGTTGGCGCAGGTGTTGCCGAACGCCGGGTTCAGCAGCCCGACGACGTCGATGGTGTTCCCGCAGACGTTGACCGGCACGTGGAGGGGAACCTGGACCAGGTTGCCGGACAGGACACCGGGCGAGCCGACGGCCGCACCATGGGCACCCGCGTCCGCCAGGGCCAGACCGGCCCCACCGAACACCACGGCACCGGTGCCGGCGACGACGACGGCTGCCTTCGCGATGCGAGACATCACGTTCTCCTTCTGCACTCGGAAACTGCGACGGCAGGACGCGCCGTCGCACTCCCCGTTCAACGCGCCGGAGCGAACCGGGTCACGGCACACACCCGGATCATCCTCACCGAACAAAGAATCTGCCCGGACCGCTCACCCGCACCCGGCGAGCGGGAGCCGGGCGTGCGCCGCACCATCGAAGGCCAGGGCCAGGGCCAGGGCCAGGGCCGGCGTGACGGCCGTGCCGCGCGGAAGGACACCTCACGTCTGCCGCTGCGGCACGTACTCCTCCTCGGTCAGGCCGAAGGTCCAGGCGACGCCCTCGCGGGCGGTGCCGGTGCGGGGCGGGACGCGGAGCCAGTAGGTGCGGTGCGTGCCGTCCGGTTCCGGGGTGGAGTTGACCACCTCGACCATCACCAGCGGCTCGTCGCCCTCCAGCGTGATCCGCCACAGCACCCCGGCCTCGTCCCGCTGCAAGGGCTCCGCACCGGAGTCCGCGAGGTAGCGGTCGTAGCCGTAGTGCTCCAGCATCACGCGGCGCAGCTCCGCGTTCTCCTCCTCGCGGATGCGCCGCGGGGTCAGGCCGGCCAGACCGTTCAGGAACTCGGCGGGGACCGGCATGCCGTGCCAGGCGTACAGCGCGAAACCGTCCGGGTAGGCCAGTGCCGGACCGTCCGCGCGGTCGAGCCGGCCCGCCTCGTCGCGGTGCAGCTCCAGCGGGCGTTCCGAGACGATCGCCGTCCTCTCGTACGGCCACCACCAGCCCGCGGTCCGCGCGACCGCGGCGATCCCGGCCAGCCCCTCCGCGCCCTCCTGGCCGTCGAAGGCCGCCAGCCACGGCGCGTCGTGCTGGCCCGGTGCCGCGTCCGCCAGGACGATCCGGGTCGCGAGCTCCGTGCCCGGCGCGCCCGGGGACTCGGCCACGCCCGTGCGGATGCGGCCGGTCAGCAGGGACGTGGTGTCCCACAGCTGAGCGCCCGTCATGGCCCAGTGCGCGGCCCAGGCCGCCGGGCCCAGCCGACCGGAGACCCGCTTGCGGGCCTCGGCCCACGGCCGGGTGCGCACCTCGTCGAGGACGCCGGGGCCCGTCGTGCCCTCGGCCGTCAGACGTGCGGCCAGCACCGCTCCCTCGAGGGGCGAGCCCGCCCACACGATGTGCTGCGGCTCGGCCAGCCCCGCCAGGCGGTAGGCCAGCCGCACGCCCTCCTCCGCCGCCGCGCGGTCCGCCGGACCGGTCGCCGCGGCGACCGCCCGCCACACCGCCGTCACGTCCGGCACCTTCGCCGCGTGCTCCCCGGTCTCCGCCGACGTCGTCATCGTTCCGCTCCCCGTCTTCCTCATCCGCGTCCCCGCCCTCCCCGGCCCCGTCTTCCTCAGTCCGCCACGATCCGTACCGCGCCCGGCGTGTACTCCCGCTGCCGCACCACCCGGTACCAGCCCTTCGGCAGCGGTATCGCCGCGTGCTCCTCGTGCACCACCCGTCCGCCGTCGGGGAGATGGAGGTACGCGGCACCGAACAAGCCCGTCTCCCGGACCAGGGTGCCCGGCCCCACCACCGCGTGGGCGTGCCCGGTGACCTCACCGAGGGCCAGGACGAGCCTCCCCCGGGCGTCCCGGGGCTGCCGCGGCAGCCGGTCCGCGCCCGGCGGCACGTCGGCCTCCGCGACGGGCACGATCAGGACGTCCCCCTGCCGGTACATACGTGTCTCCTCTCGCCGTCGGCGCACTGCGCCGAAGCGGTCCATGTCCACACCGACGACGCTACGGGGTGGGTCTGACAACGGGCCCTCGGACGAGAGTCCCGAGAGCCCCTGGCGGTCCCGCCGATCCCGCCGATCCCGCCGGTCCCGGAAAGCCGGACACCGGGCCCGTGATGTCAGTGCGGCTTGGTAGAAATCTCACAGGCAGCGCACCATGACCTGATCCCGTCCGCCGCAGGAGGCCCCCAGCATGTCCAACGTCCGGCATCTGAAGGAACTGCACGGCCTCCCGGCCTTCGACTTCCCCCCGCCCGGCGTGGAGAAGGACCTGCCGGAGGCGGGCGCGGTGGCCTGGCGGCTGGCCACCGATCCCTACGGAAGCGGTGACGGCGGTATGGAAGGGACGTACCCCGAGCTGTGGGACCGCTTCACCGCTTCGGTCGACCTCACGGCTGTCCGCGCCCTCGTCATCGGACTCTGGGACGAGCCGTACGAAGCCGACTCCGGTGTCGTGGTGCAGCGGCTGGTCGACGCCCGGGACCGGCTGACGAGCCTGCGCGCCGTCTTCGTCGGGGACATCGAGATGGAGGAGGCGGAGATCTCCTGGATCGAGCAGTCCGACGTCACCCCGGTCCTCGACGCCTTCCCCCGGCTGGAGGAGTTCGGGATCCGCGGCGGCACCGGGCTGCGTTTCCCCGCCGTCCGGCACCAGCACCTGCGCAGCCTGCGCATCGAGGCAGGCGGCCTGCCCGGCGAGGTGGTGCGCGGCATCGCCGCGAGTGAACTGCCCGCGCTGGAGAGCCTCGAGATATGGCTCGGCGTGGAGAACTACGGAGGTGACGCCACGGTCGCCGACCTTGCCCCGATCCTCTCCGGCGGACGGTTCCCGGCGCTGCGTCACCTCGGCCTGCGCAACAGCGAGATCCAGGACGAGATCGCCGCCGCGGTCGCCTCCGCGCCGGTAGTCGCCCAGCTCGGCACGCTGGACCTGTCTCTCGGCGTGCTCTCCGACGAGGGACTCATGGCGCTGCTCGACGGCCAGCCGCTCACCCATCTGACCCGGCTGGACCTCCGCCACAACTTCGTCACGGAGCCGGTGGCCGAGCGGTTCCGGTCGGCGCTGGCCCCGTCCGGCGTCGAGGTCGACCTGTCCGAGCAGGGCGATTCGTGGGAGGACGACGGCGTCGTCCACCGCTTCACCGCGGTCGCGGAATGACGACGAGGAGGCGGCGGTCATGAACTCCGGCCCCGCGTTCGCCGTCGTCGGCAATCCGGAGAACCGCCGTACGACGATGTTCGCCGACGCCGTCCGGGCTGCGGGACACGCCCGGCCGAGGGTCGTGGCGTGGCACGACGTGCTGCGCGGACGGTTCGCGTTCCGGCCCAGGGAGTACGTACGGCTCGACTCCCCGGGGGAGAACCCCGAGGTGGACCGGCTGCTCCGGGACATCGACGACCCGACCCGGGTGGAGGGCACGGCCCTGTGGCACCGGCGTTTCACGGCGGCCGTACGGGAGGTGACGGACGCCGCCCGGCGGGCGGGCGCGGTGGTGTCCGCCGACGCGGACGACGTCGCGGCGCTGTTCGACAAGCGGCGCTGCCACGCCCGGCTCGCCGCCGCCGGGGTCCCGGTGCCGGCGGCCGTCACGGGCCGGGACGGTGGCCCGGTCGGCGGCTGGGAGGAGCTGAGGGAGCGGCTGACGCAGGCGCGCGTCACGCGGGCGTTCGTGAAACTCGCGCACGGTTCGTCGGCCTCCGGCGTCGTCGCGCTCTCGGCGGCGGGCCCCGGCCGGGTCCGTGCGACGACCTCCGTCGAGACGGCTCCCGACGGCCGCCTCCACAACTCCCTGCGGGTACGGCGGTACGACACGGAACCCGAGGCCGCCGCCCTGATCGACGCCCTCGCCCCGGACGGCCTGCACGTCGAGCAGTGGGTGCCCAAGGCCTCGCAGGACGGCCGCGCGGCCGACCTGCGGGTGGTCGTGATCGCCGGCCGCGCCACCCACGCCGTCCTGCGGACCAGCCGTCACCCCATGACCAACCTGCACCTCGGCGGCACCCGCGGCGACCTCGGCGCGGCCCGCGAGGCGATCCGTGCGGCGGGCGGCCGTCTCGAGGAGGCGCTGGAGATCGCGGAACGGGCCGCCGCGTGCTTCCCGGGCACGCTGTGCGTCGGCGTGGACGTGCTGCCGTACACCGGCTGGCGCCGTTTCACCGTCGGCGAGGTCAACGCCTTCGGCGACCTGCTGCCCCGGCTGACCGGCCTGCCGGGCAGCGGCGCCGAGGGCCTGGACACGTACGCCGCGCAGGTCGCCGCCGCGGCGACGCGGACTTCCGCACCGGCAGGCGCCGGCACCGCACCGGCAGGCGCCGACACGGCAGGCCCCGGTACCGCAGTACAAGGAGTGCCGTCATGACGACACCGCCCGTCGACATGAACCAGGTCGTGGGCACCCACGACCTCCTCATGGTCACCCTCGACACCCTCCGCCACGACGTGGCCCGGGAACTGGCCGCCAACGGCCGCATCCCGAACCTCGCCCGGCACCTGCCCGGCGGTGTCTGGGAACGCCGGCACGCGCCCGGCAGCTTCACCTACGCCTCCCACCAGGCGATGTTCGCCGGTTTCCTGCCCACCCCGGCCGCGCCCGGACCGCACCCGCGCCTGTTCGCCGCCCGCTTCGAGGGCAGCGAGTCCACCGCACCGGACACCTTCGTCCACGACACCCCCGACCTGGTGTCGGGCCTCGCCGCCGTCGGCTACCGCACGGTGTGCATCGGCGGCGTCGGCTTCTTCAACAAGCGGGGACCGCTGGGCTCGGTCCTGCCGGGGCTGTTCCAGGAGAGCCACTGGGAGCCGGAGTTCGGGGTGCCGTCCCCCACGTCCTTCGAGGCGCAGGTGGCCCGCGCCGAGAAGGTCGTCGCCGGACTCCCGCACGAGCAGCGGCTGTTCCTCTTCGTGAACGTCTCGGCGCTGCACCAGCCCAACTGGTTCCACCTTCCCGGCGCCACCCGTGAGTCGGGCGACACCCGGGCGTCCCACGCCGCGGCCCTGGAGTACGTGGACCGGCACATCGGACGGCTCTTCGCCGCCGCGCGCAGCCGCCGCCCGTGCTTCGCCGTCGTCTGCTCCGACCACGGCACCGCGTACGGCGAGGACGGCTACACCGGCCACCGCATCGGCCACGACGTCGTCTGGACCGTGCCGTACGCCCACTTCTTTCTCGACGAGGACCGATGACCACCGGCACCACCCCCGCCCCCACCGGCACCACCCCCGCGCCCACCGGCACCACCGGCGCGTCCGCCGACCACCCGCATCGGAGTGAGCCCGCCGTCCGCCCCTACCAGAACTACGTCTACGCCTACCCCCACAAGACCGCCTACCGCCCCCTGCCCCCCGCGGACGCCGCCCTGCGCACCCTCTGGGCGGACGAGCCCAAGGACGCCCTCTCCCTCTACTTCCACATCCCCTTCTGCGAGGTCCGCTGCGGCTTCTGCAACCTGTTCACCCGCATCGGCGCCCCCGACGGCCTGACCACCGCCTATCTGGACGCGCTGGAGCGCCAGGCGACGGCGGTGCGCGAGGCGCTGGGCGACGGGGCGGGGTTCGCCAACGCGGCCTTCGGCGGCGGCACCCCGACGTTCCTGACGGCCGCCGAACTGGAGCGGCTGTGCGATCTCGCCGAGCACCGTCTCGGCGCCGACCTGACGGCGATACCGCTGTCCGTCGAGGCGTCGCCCGCCACCGCGACCGCCGACCGGCTGGCCGTACTGGCGGCGCGCGGCACGACACGGCTGAGCCTGGGCGTGCAGAGCTTCGTCGACGCGGAGGCCCGTTCCGCCGTACGCCCGCAGCGCAGGCAGGACGTCGAGGCGGCGCTCGGCAGGATCCGCGACGCGGGCATCCCGGTCCTGAACATCGACCTCATCTACGGCATCGACGGCCAGACCGAGGAATCCTGGCGCCGCTCCCTCGACGCGGCCCTCGCCTGGCGCCCGGAGGAGCTGTACCTCTACCCCCTCTACGTCCGCCCCCTGACCGGCCTCGGCCGCCACCACGCGGGCGCCGCGACGGCGCACCCGGAGAGCGACGCCGACTGGGACGAGCGGCGTCTGCGCCTGTACCGCCGGGGCCGTGACCACCTCCTCGCCCACGGCTACGAGCAGGTGTCGATGCGCATGTTCCGCCGCACCGACGCCCCCGACACCGGCGCCGGGGACTACGCCTGCCAGACCGACGGCATGGTCGGCCTCGGCTGCGGCGCCCGCTCGTACACCTCCGAGCTGCACTACTCCTTCGACTACGCCGTGGACATGCGGCAGATACGCCGCATCGTCGACGACTACACGGCCCGCGGCACCGACGGCTTCCGCCACGCCGACTTCGGCCGGCACATGGACGCGGAGGAGGCCAGACGCCGCCACCTCCTGCAGTCCCTGCTCCAGGCGGAGGGCCTGCCGGCCGAGGACTACCGCGCCCGCTTCGGCACATCGGCCACCGAGGACTTCGCCGCCGAGTTCGACCGCTTCGCCGCCCGCGGCTGGCTGGACGACTCCGTGGCCCCCGGCATCCTCCGCCTCTCCCCGGAGGGCCTGGCGCACTCGGACGCCCTGGGGCCGGAGCTGTTCTCGGCGGCCGTACGGGAGCACATGGCCACCTACGAGACGAAGTGACGGAGGGCGCGGCCCCGATGGACCTGACGATCCTCTACCGCGGCCCGCTGGCGTCGTGCGACTACGACTGCCCGTACTGCCCCTTCGCCAAGCGCCGGGACAACCGCGCCCGGCTGACGGCGGACCGCGCGGCCCTGACCCGTTTCGCCACCTGGGCCACGGCGTACCGCGACGGTCACCTCTCCCTCCTCTTCACCCCCTGGGGCGAGGGCCTGGTCCGCTCCTGGTACCGCCGCACCCTCACCGAGCTGAGCCATCGGCCGCACATCCGCCGCGTGGCGATCCAGACGAACCTGAACTGCCGCACGGACTGGCTCGCCGACGCCGACCCGGACACCCTCGCCCTGTGGTGCACCTTCCACCCCGGCCAGACGCCCTACGACCGCTTCCTCGCCAAGACCCGTGACCTGGCCGCCCGGGGCGTCCGGCACAGCGTCGGCATCGTGGGCCTCCCCGAGCACCTGGCACCGGCGCGCCGCCTCCGCGAGGACCTGCCCTCCCACGTCTACCTGTGGGTCAACGCCGCCGAGGGCCACACCTACACGGACCCGGAGGCCGCCGACTGGACGGCCCTGGATCCCCTGTTCCCCTACAGCCGTCACCCGCACCGCAGCGCCGGCCTGCCCTGCCGCACCGGCGAGTCGGTGATCTCGGTGGACGGCGAGGGCACGGTCCGCCGCTGCCACTTCGTGCCCGCACCCCTGGGCAACCTCTACGACGGCTCCTACCGGGCCTCCCTGCGCCCCCGCCCCTGCCCCCTCACCCACTGCGACTGCCACATCGGCTACGTCCACCTGGAGACCCTCCCCCTGTACGACGTCTTCGCGGGCGGCGTCCTGGAACGCGTCCCGGCCGTACGGCCACCCGAAGCCGCCGCACCCCTGGAGAGGTCGGAAGGCAGGCAGCATCTGAGCAAGAATTCATCTGCGTGAGATGCCAACCGCTCTCAGGGTGACCGGCGACGGAGTTCAAGGGCAGGGCGGCCGACGTGAGTACGAAGCCCTGGCCCGGGACGTGGCCGCGGTACCCGGCGGAGACGGACCCGGGGAACGGGCTATGCGTCGCCCTCGCCGTCGTTCAGGGAACGGATCATGCTCCGCAGGATCCGGAACGCGTCCGCCTGCTCGTCCCCGGTCATCCCGGCCAGCATCCTGACCTCGACGGACCGGACCGCCACGGTCGCCTTCTCCAGGCTCCGCCGGCCGCGGGCCGTGAGCCGCGCGGGGAGCGCCTTCCCGACGGGCGCCTCCGCGGGCCTGGTCACGTAGCCGTCTCGTTCCAGCGCCTGGAGCAGCACGTTCATCGACTGCCGTGTCACGAACGCGCCGCGCGCGAGTTCGGAGTTCGACAGGCCCGGCCGTTGAGCCAGCAGTTCGAGGCAGGAGTAGTGGGTCACGCTCATCCCGAGCGGCCGCAGCACCTCCTCCATGGCTGCGCGCAGGGCACTCGAAGCCTCCTTCAGCAGGTAGCCCAGTGACTTGTCCAGGTCGACGCCGACGCCCTTTTGACTCATGTCAGCATTCTGACATACCTTGCTCCGTGTCAGGAATCTGACACACAGGGAAGGAGCATCATCATGCCCGTCACCGGCCCCGACTTCATCTCGCTCCAGGCGCGCGACCTCGACGCCTCGCAGGCGTTCTACGAGCGGTACCTCGGCCTCGTCCGCTCGCCGGCCGGACCGCCGCACGCCGTCGTCTTCGATACCAGGCCGATCGCGTTCGCACTCCGCGACATCGTTCCCGGCACCGATCTCGCATCCGTCGCCCAGCCCGGCATCGGTGCCGCGATCTGGCTCCACGCCACCGATGTCCAGGCCATCCACGACGCTCTCGTCGCCGACGGCCACACCATCGTCTCCGCACCGGTCGACGGCCCCTTCGGCCGGACATTCACCTTCGCCGACCCCGACGGCTACCAGGTCACCCTCCACGACCGCACCTGACGAACCGCACGGTCCGGACGATCACCGTTCCCTGAAGACCGCCGGTTGCGCCCGAGGTGTGGGAATCCGGGCGGCATCCATCGGCTCCTCGCAGGGAACCGCGCAGACCGGTCCGGCGCGTCGACGCCAGGACGGAGGCCGGGAACTTCCGGCGGCGACGCCTTCTCCACCACCCTCCGCCACCCTCCGCTACGCCGGTCTGTGGCCGGAGGGGGCCACCCCACTCCACGTCAGCGCCCCCATCGCTCCCGTGCAGCCCCTCCGGCGAGCCCGCTGAACCGCGCTTGCCCGGCAACAACTCCCTCGTGTTCGCAGGTTGCCCACGAACGAAATCGTCGAGACGCGTGCCGTCGGCCGGAGCCAGGACGTCCGGCAGTGGTGGCACCGGAACAACTGCACTGTGAGGTATTTAGGTACTATGGCCGCGGAGGTGTTGACGATGACGACGGCGGCGAAGTCGGTACGCCAGTCCCCGCTGAAGGTGGACCCGGCGACGGACAAATTGATCAGTCAAGGCGCTCATTTCCTGGGGCTGACGAAGAAAGACCTGGTGGCCGAGGCTGTCCGGGTGTATCTGGAGCAGCGCCGGGAGGATCTACGGGCCGGCATGGTGGAGGCGCTCAGTGTGCTTGACGGCTCGCTGAAATCAGATGTGATGCTGCTGACCGGGCTGACTGCGGAAGAGATCGACGCGGTGGGGGGAATCGAGGAATGAGCGGACCCGGCCCGCTGCGTCCGGCCCGCCCGACGCTGCGCTGTTTACGCGAGGATCTGCTCCTCGCGGTGCCGCCGGTCACGGTGCCGCTGGACGAGATCGACCACCCGGTGCTGGCCAAGGCGTCCGAGCAGTTCGCGGACGAGGACGGCAAGCACGAACGCATCCGGTCCGTGGACGACCAGGTGCTGTTCAAGGTCAAGGTGCAGCGATGGCGCGGCGCGGTATGGCTGGACGCCGATCTGCCGTGGCTGGTCGCGGCGGGTCGGCGTGAGGACGGCTCGGGCGATGACTTCTACGCAGCCCTGGAGGCCGACGGCCGCGCCGTCCGGGCTCGCTACAACGCGGAACATCCCGACGGACTGAAGACCGCGACGCACACTGCTCACCTCCTGCCCGCGCGCGAGGACCACGTCCGGTACCGCGCCGAGGCCGGTGTCCGCTTCGTGCGCCGCCTGCGGGCGACTCTGCTGGACCTGGCACACGCCACGCTGCGTGACGGCCGTGAGCACACGCGCGAGTTCGACACCTTCACCCTTGGCCTCCAAGTGCGTGCGGACGACGGTCACGAGACCTACCTCGCCGTCCGGATCACCGGCTCCGTACCGCCGAACCTGACCGTGCTGATCCTGCGCAACGTCCCTGGCTGCGAGGCTGAGGGCTGGTATCCGGAATATGCCCTTCCTGAGCGAGACCTGCTCCCGGCCGAACAGGCGTGGTCCAACCTCATGGACCCCCGTGCGGCTGCCCAGGTGCTGGACGAGGAGCGGTAGTCGGGCATCCGTCGGCTCGAGCCGTGATCCTGATGGCGGGCATTGACGATCGTGGACGGTCAAGGCGGTTGCCCTCGCGGCGCTGTGCGTCCGCACATCGAAGAACCCCTCACGCGTTTCCACAGGTGAGGGGTGGTGGGCGCCCCCGGCAGGACTCGAACCTGCGGCCAAGCGCTTAGAAGATGCGGGCACCGCCCTGCGGCGCCCTCCGCTCGGCTGGCGCCGTCACCGTGACCGACCGCTGACGGCCACCGCCGTCCGCCGTCGTTGCCGTCAGCACTGCCGTCACTGCCGCCACCGTCTACGGCTCGGGACGGCCTTCGAGGTGGCTTGTCTGAGCCTCAGCCGACGACAGTCAGCCACGACGGGGGGTGCGCCGGCCGATCACGCACGCGTGTGCCTCGCTACACCCCCACTGGCCTCAGCCACGCTGCCGGTGCCGTCGACCACAGCAAGGTACGACGGCTGGCCCGTGACAACGGCGCCTGAGCCCTCAGCTTGGGAAGCTGCGAGCATTTGGGACCAGTTGTGATCACTCACCTGGACTGACTTGGCTCTAACCCTGCCGAACAGGGTTGCCTTCACCGCGGTTCCCCGGCGTTCCCCGTCCCATCTGGTGACGTAGTGGTGCGGAATGACGAGCTGGAGCCGAACGTTGATCATCTGCGGATCGTGTTGCCAGGGCTGCGGCTATGGTCTCAATCATGGGTCGGCTTCCGAGATTCAGTTGCGCAGCAAAACCCCCTTACGGCATTCTGGCTCGAGATCACATGGTGAGACGGGCGAGGATAAATGAACTACATCGAACAATTCATCGACCGGTACACGAAAGAGTACGATTTCTACAGCAAGGCGGCGGTTCTAGTTGCGCAAATCCTCGAAAGTGACCTCCGTTCATCCGGCATTCGTTGCATTGTAAGTCACCGAGCCAAAGACGTTGAACGACTCAAAGATAAATGCATTCAGCGGGATGCTGAGAAAAAATACGAATCCGTAGATCACATCTTTGAGGATATTGTCGATCTGGCGGGTGTTAGGGTTGCCCTCTACTTCCCGAAGGAGCAGGAGCAAGTCGACAAGGCGATCGTGCGCCTTTTCGATCAATGGGACACCAAGCGGAATTTCCCTAGCGCCGACAAAGCTACCCCAAACCGAAGATTTTCTGGTTATTCAGCGGTGCACTATCGCGTACAACCTAAAGAAAAATTCATCGGTGACGCGGACAAGCGGTACCTGAAGGCGCGAGTGGAAATCCAAGTGGCGTCAGTGCTTATGCATGCTTGGTCGGAGGTGCAACACGACCTTGCCTACAAGCAGATGGCGGGCGATCTGTCCGGGGAGGAGCATGCCATCCTCGACCAGTTGAACGGGCTAGTGATCGCCGGTGAAATCTCTCTGAGACTTCTTCAGGAAGCTGGCGAAGCTCGCGTGGCGCGTAATGGCGCCAAGTTTTTGAACCACTATGAGCTTGCCGCACATCTACTGCGGCATGCCCGCGAGTCCCTTACGGAGCCTGTCGGTGACTCGGGACTGGGAAAAGTCGATGATCTTTTCGCGCTGCTTAGACGACTGAATAAGACGAATCCTGAGGAACTGGAGAAGTACCTAGAATCCCTGCATGGTGCAGTCGAGGAACGACCCTTGGCGGAGCAAGTGGTGGATGCATTACTCGCAGAGGATCCGTCACGTTACGCCATTTACGAAGATATTCGCAATGCTTCTCAGTCGGGGAAAGTAGAGATCTCCGGTCCTGAGCGTGAGGCGAGCGCTATGATGCAATTCATGCGCAATTGGGTGGATCTTGAAGGAACCCTCAAGGACTTGGCCAAGCGCGCTGGCGTCTCTCAGCGTCCAAATGCACCCGTGAATCACCTGCTCAGGATTCTAGAATTGCCGCTTGGAATCGCGGAGGAAATTGACCTTCTCCGCTCCATGAGGAATGACGTCGTACATTCAAGGCGAGACTTTTCCGTAGCCGCCCTCGACGATGCGGTAAAGCGCATTCAGCAAATCGTCGCGTTCCTCAAGGATGGCGGACACGGTTCCCCTCTGGCCCTAGAAGGGTGACGCTGGATGACGACAAGAATCGATAGCCTGTTCGATTTGTGCGCTACGGCGTAGGCCCGGACGATCGGGCTGGTTGCTAAGGCTCTCAGTCTTGGCGAATACCCGTCCCGCGGCCTCCCCATCCTTGTCGCGGTGTGTCACCATACGTGTACGCGTGCCGTTGGCACTACCGCCTATGAGCCTGTGTCGCAGCGACACGGCGCGCCGGGGAATGTCGACTGCCAGCCAGTAGGCTGAAGAACGAACTGCGGGTGGGAAGCGTTGCGGAAAGACTTCGGCGACCTCGTCATTGACCAGGTGATCGTGCACGTTGTGCCGCAGCGTAGACGGACTGATCCCAACGAATCGATTCCCCTGAGTCAAGCTCCATGCAACTTGAACCACGACGTGCGTACCGCGCTTCAAGCGCGTCTGAGAGGGGTTCTTGCCCTTAGCGGGAGAGAGATAGTCGAGAATCCAGACTCGAAATCATCGCTTCCCGACTACGTCTACGCCTTTTTGACCGGAGAGACTAACCTTGTCGACGTTTCCATAGACCTGGTTCACCTTCTACGGAGCAGTCAGTCGGGCGTAAACTCTGCCGGATTGCTTTTCGTGGCAGATGCTCGATTAAGTGATCAAAAAGCTCTACTAATTGTCAAGCTTGAGCAAGAAACTGGGATGCAGGCGACTGAAACAATCGTTAACGGATTGCGCACCTTCGACGTGAAGTATCTCGCAGATCTCCTGCTTACGGAAAGATCGAAGATCCATAAGGTGGCGCTCTTCTCTGAGAATGGAATCAGCGAAGACAGGATTGAAGGTTGGGCGGCAGACCGTCAGTTGGCCGGAAAAATGGCGGTCTTCTTCCTTGAGCGATTTTTGGGCTGCCAGCAGAAAAATGAGCCGCGCGAAGTAACTCGACGCTTCCATGACGCTGCAATCGAGTGGATTAACTCTTATGTCACGGATCCCGACATCCGTATTAACTACGTCATAGCCGCATTGGCCGAACTGCAAAGCCCTACGCGCTTTCTCAATCCGGTCACATTTGCGCAACAGCATCTGGACATTGTGCATAGGGACGCATTTATTGAGCATTTGCAAGCTTCCGAGGTTCCTTGTCGCACTTTTGATAAAGACACGGAACACCTTGAAGGCCGCATGAGGAATATGCGCGTTGGTTTTGCTAGTGGCGCATTTATTGTAGCTCCAGTGGGTGACGCGATGGGCGATAATGACGTCATTGTCCTCGAGGACCAAGGTGATGGCATCACCAGCGTTACTGTCACCGGTGCCGTGACGACTGCAACCGCGTATGCACCCCCAGGGGGACGGCGTCGGTCGCGGCGAACGAGCACCGATGAAACTGCCGGCCAGGGCGTTACCGATGGGGACGCACGTGCTCTGGGCGAGACAACATGAACGACGAAGTCTTTGCTCGGTACCGTCGCGAACGTCCGCGGATCGAAATTGCAGCTAAACTGACAGCGGCTCACCTGCGGCGACGAGCTGCACGAAAAAAGATCAACTGCGAGGTTTCGTGTCGGGCTAAAGACATAGGAAGCTTCGTAACCAAGGTGCAGCACAAAAAATACGCTGATCCCTGGGCGCAGGTTACGGACAAAGCTGGTGTGCGGGTGGTGGTGCAGCATGAGGGCCTGCTAGATCCCATGCTCGACTTGGTGCGAGAGTCACTCAACGTAGTTGGCGAACCGGAGGACAACCGCCTCATCGCTGGCGCGGAAGATCGTCTTCAGTACCCGCGCCTGCACGTTCAGGTGATCGCGTCAGGCGACCAGGTGAGCGACGATGGCAAGCCATACGAGTGTGAGATCCAGATTCGGACCGAGGCCGTGGACTTGTGGGCCAGGATGTCGCACAAGCTCATGTACAAGGCTGAGGCGTCAGCCGTACCATCCAATGTCAGACGCTCGCTGTACCGTTTGATTGCTCTGATCGAGCTATACGATCTTGAGGTCCGACGGGGGGTCGAAGCCATGGCGCACTACCCCGATGTTGCCCAGAGTAACCGCCTCTTAGATGAGGCCGAACATCTCTTCCACATGTTTACAGAGCACAGGCCTCGACGAGACCTCTCCGAAGAGGTAGTCGATGTACTGGTGAAAGCTATCCCTGATCCCGCCGCTTACCCGGAACGGCTCGCGAAATTTATTGAAGAGCGGAGAGAAGACCTGAAACGGGCTTATAGGGACTATGGCCCCGAAAGCGACCACTTCTTGCGTCACGGGCGTTACATTCTCGCAAGCCAGCCGGAGAGTTTAATAATTTTTGAACGCCTGTCTAGCTCGAAAATGCTCCTGCAGGGCCGTTGGGTCGATGAACTTCCGGAGTCGATGCTCAATGACATGGCGGATGCCTGGGGAGTGTCTTTGTGAGTCAGCTTAATAAGCCTGAAGCATCAGGTGTTGTCGCAGCTACAGCCATGTTCGTCGAAGTCCTCGTAATTGGCGTTGGTGCGCTCGCCGGGGTTTTCGGCTGTGTAGCTGCTGTTGCTGGTTATGCCAACATGCGAAGAATTGCTACGGTTCTTTCTTCTGCGCCCGCTTCAGCCGTGGGGCTGTCCGCTGCATACGCTTTAGGAATTATTTTTGATCGCGCTGCGGACCATTTGCTCACATCCCCGAGACGACGGCTGCGGCGGCGTTACTTTTCGACCAACTCGTCTTATGATGAAGCCCGCAAGGCTATTCTCGAGTTTCCCCACTTGGTGGCAATGTCAGACTATGCGCGGTCGCGTATGCGGATTTGTCGAGGATGGCTTCTAGACTGCCTGTTGCTGACCTTTGCCGCTTCGTTGCTTATTTGGCGCTTCCCGGTGCAGGATCGGCTAAGTCTTTTTATTGCGGTGATCGTGCTCGGCGGGCTATGTGCTACCGGGTTCTACCTCTGTTGGAGGAGTATCACCGAAACTGGCTATAAGAAGCTCGCACAGCAGGCCTCGCATGTCGCAGCAGGAGTTCCGAGTCAGGGCGGAGGTGTGGCTGCTAACGCGTGAGGTCGATAGAGCGATTTTTTTCCTTGAGTTGCTTTGTTGTGAGTGATTGTGGCCCCGTAAACTTGCGGCGCACTGGGTAGTCGGTGGACCTGCCGGTAAAGTACGAGGTTGGGGCCGTGGTCTCCAAGGTTTATGCCAAAGGGGTTGGCTGGAATCACAGAGCCGACCGCCCCAGCCGCGACGTACTCTTCCTCTCAGATCAGGCGGCTGATTGCTGTGCGCGTGGCACGGGCGCTGGCCGGGCTGGAGCGGGACGGAGGCAGGAGCGCAGGCCCGGCCGGGGGCCGGGCCGCGCGCGGTGAGCGGAGCGAGCCGCCTTGAACCAGTAGAGAAAATTTGAATCATGGTCGTGCTGCTGTAGAACCCTGGGCATGGGGAGTGAGCGGCGGGAGCGGATGGGGGTGCTTGGTGGGCGCCTTCGCGTGCTTCGTACAGAGGCCGGCCTGACGGGTGCCGTGCTGGCGCAGCGGGCTGGAGTGGGGCAGCCGACGGTGTCCAAGGTGGAGACCGGGCGCATGGTTCCGAGTGCTGAGGTACTCGACCGGCTTACGCGTGCCCTCGGGCTCGGCGAGCCGACCGTTCGTGAGGTGCGTGACCTCCTGGCCGCTGTACTGACTGCCGTGGATTCTGACCAGCCGGCAGGCAGCGGAACTGCGTTCGCTACGGCCGTTGATGAAGAGGTTCGGTCTGCTCGGCTGGTGCGGTCGTTCCAGTGTGTGGTTCTGCCGGCCATGCTGCAGAGTGCGGAGTATGCCCGGCACGTCTTTGCCAGTGAGCCGAACTCGACGCCTGAGGTGGTCGGTCGTGCTGTCGCTGGCCGTGTGGAGCGGCAGAGTGTGCTGTATGAGCCGGGGCGGGAGTCGGTGTTCGTGCTGACGGAAGCCGTGTTGCGGACCTGGCCGGGAACCCCGGAACTGATGCTCGCCCAGCTCGACCGGCTGCTGGCCGTGGAGAGTCTGAGCACGGTGCGGCTCGGGGTCATCCCCTGGCGTCGGCCGGTGCCGGTGCTGCCGCGGCACGGGTTCACCTTGTGCGACCGGCGGGCCGTCGTGGTGGAGACGTTCAACGGTGAGCGGGTGTCGGTCGATGCCGCTGAACTGGCCGCCTACGAGGAGACGTTCGAGCGCTTCGAGCGGGCTGCGGTCTTCGGTGGTGAGGTGCGGGAACTGCTGTTGCGGGTGATGAAGGAGTTCCGCGACCTGGGAGACACCGTCACCCATTAGAGGAATAATTCCTCATGATGCCTGGCCTGTTGCTGTCGCCTGGGAATAGTCTGCCGCTGTCTGTCTAGCCCCCTAGACATCGATAGGAGTTCCCCATGTCGTCCGACTGGTGCCGGGCCTTTCCCGGCCTCTCCGAAGAGGTGGCCCATGCCCGTCACTTCGTCTCCGCCCTGCTCTCCGAGCGGGGCCCGGTGGAAGACGCCGTCCTGGTCGTGAGCGAGCTGGCGACCAATGCCGTGCGGCACTCGCTGAGCGGTTCGGCCGACGGCTGGTTCCTCGTGGTCGTCCGCTTCCGCAACGAGCTGGTGCGCATCGAGGTGGTTGACCAGGGCGGCGCGCGTGTTCCTCACCTGTGCGACGTGACCGGTCAGGAGGAGAGCGGCCGCGGGCTGCTGCTCATCGCGGCCTGTGCGAAGGACTGGGGCGTGAAGAATCTGCCCGGCGGCCGTTCCGTCTGGGCCGACCTGGTGCGGGAGAACGCGTGATCCCCCTGCGCGCGGTCGTGCCCGGCGTACGCCTCGTGGGCGGTGGCGGGTGAGCCCTCGGGGTATACCCCGGCGGCTGAGCCGGTTCTACGTAATCAGCGTTCGTACCGGCCGCCGTCTCCCGCCCATTCCGTCTAGGGCCCTAGACTCCTGGTTACTGCTAGGAGGTGAGGTCATGTCGGACGAGCTGCAACGGATCATGGCGATCGGTGATCCGTACCTGCTCCTGCGCGAGGTCACGACCCGGTTGGCCGACGCGCAGCAAGAGGTGACCGAGCTGGCCCGCCTCCGCCGACGCGTGGTGCAGGACCTGCACGCGCAAGGGCTGTCGTACGCGCAGATCGCGGCAAAGGCCGGCCTGAGCCGCGGGCGCATTCACCAGATCCGGCACACCGGCCCGGCACCGGAAGGCGCCTTTCTCGGCCGAGGTGCCGTCACCGTGGCGACCCCGCTGCGGCGTGACGACGAACGCGGGCGGACGGTCGTCGCCGTGGACGACGTCAGTTCCGGCAAGCGCCTGGAGGACCTGGCGCGCTCGTACGGGCTCGACGTCACCTCGGAACACGTGCCGGTCAGCGGTGAGATCGACCTCAACCGGGACGGCCTGGTCGTCGTCTGCGGCCCGCGGATGTCTCAGGAGATGTGGGACACCTACGCGCAAGACCCGGTACTGCACTGGGAACGCGCGGAAGACGGGCCCTGGACGGTGGCGGACCGCCGGACCGGCACCGTCCACCGATCGGGACAGGACAGCGATCCGGCGCGTACCTACGACGTCGGATACCTCGGCAGGCTCTCACGCCCGGACGGCAAGGGCTCCTTGCTCGCCATCGCCGGCATTCACACGCAAGGCTCCCTCGGCGTCGTGCAGCTCCTCGCCTCCGACCTCAACACCCTCTGGGGACAGGTCGGTGACCACCGCTTCTCCACCCTGGTGGGGGTCGAGTACGACCCGGAGACCAGCGAACCGCAGTCCGCCGAACTGCTCTGCCCCCTCTACCGGCACGACGAGGACGCGACAGCGTGAGGATCGCCCTCGCCACACTGCCTGCCACCTTCGGTAGGCCGAACGAGGACTTCGCCGCCGTCGCACCCGGTGCGGCCGTGCTCCTCGACGGGGCGGGCGTCGGCGGGGCCGAGACCGGATGCACACATGGCGTCGCCTGGTTCTCCGCGAGCTTGGGCAGCCTGCTGCTGGCAAGCATCACGGCGCATTCCGCCCGGCCGCTCACGGACTGCCTGGCCGACGCGATGGGCCTCGTCCGGTCCCTGCACGAGGAAAGTTGCGACCTGTCCTACCGGTCCAGTCCGACCAGCACGGTCCTCGCCGCCCGAGCTACTGGGGAAGCTCTGGAATATCTCGTCCTCGGTGACTCGTCCCTGCTCCTGGCCGACCGGGACGGGAGTACGGCCGTCGTCACCGACCGGCGCCTGGACGACGTCGGTAAACGGCTGCGCGGGCCGGTCGACGCGCTGCCCACCGGCACGCCGGAACACTCCGCCGCGCTCGCCGACTATCAGGACGCCCTGACCGGGCTCCGCAACCGGCCGGGCGGCTTCTGGATCTCCGGCCCCGACCCGCGGGCCGCCGAACACGCCCTGACGGGGTCGGTGCCGCTGGGCTCGCTGGCGTCCGTGACGCTGCTGAGCGACGGCGCTACACGACTCGTCGACCGTTTCGAACTCGCCGAGTGGTCAGAGGTGTTGGCTGTCCTCGGCTCGTCGGGGCCGGATGGGCTGATCCGCCGCGTGCGTGAAGCGGAGGCCGGGGACCCCGAAGGTCGGCGCTGGCCGCGCGGCAAGGCCCGCGATGACGCGACCGTCCTTCACTGGCTGCTGCCGTAGCGCCCTCACTCGCCATCCCGGGGACACGTTCGTATACCCCCCTAGACAGTTGATGGGTCGTCGGCTACCTTTGTCGTCAACCCCCCTAGACAGTTGGGGTGGCCCCCTCCTTGTGCTGTCTAGGGGGGTATCCAGACCGAACGGCGCCGATCAGTGAGGGCGCCGACGACCCTGTGAGGTACAGACAATGCGTGTGATCCCCGTGGACACTTCGGCCGCGACGCTCCTCGTGACGAAGCTGCCCGAGGTCAAGGTGAGGGACCGGCAGACCGGAGAGGTCGCCGTCGACCCGGTGACCAACCAGCGGCTCATGACGCTGGAGCTGGTGTTCATCGCGGCCGGCGGCTCGGACATGATCAAGGTCACCGTTCCCGAACAGGGCATCGGTGACGGCCTGACGATGGGCGCGCCGGTCATCCTGCCCGGGCTGGTGGCCCGGCCCTGGGAGAGCGAGTTCGGCGGGCGCGCCCGGCACGGCATCGCCTACCGGGCCGACGCCGTCATGGTCAACGCCCCGGCCGCGGTGCAGGGCTGAGCGCCATGACCGACATCCTGCGGGTGCTGCTGCCCGTCCTGCTGGTCGGGGTCGCGCTGCTGGTGCTGCGGCGTCGTACGCCGGTCCTGTTCTGGTGGCTGGTCGGGTATCCGGTCGTCGCGCTGCGGGTGCTCGCCTCCTACCGGGCGACGATGGACGCCTGCGGCCTGACGGTCCCGGCCTCGGCCGTCCGCCGGGCCACCGCCCGGATGATGGGACGCCAGGCGGCCCCCGTACCGCCACGCCGGTCGTTCCCGCTGCCGACCGGGTCCGGGCTCGTGATGCGGCTGCGCATGGCGGCCGGGCAGGCACCGGAGGACTTCAACGCCTCGGCCGACCGGCTGCGCCACGCCTGGGGCGCCCATGCCGTGCACGTCCGCCCCACCAAACCGGGGACACTCGAACTGCGGCTGGTCGGCTGGGACGTCCTCGCCGACGTGCGGCCCGCCCGGCGGCGGCTGGCGGCCGGTCCGCTCTGCCTGCCGCTGGCGCTGCGGGAAGACGGCCAATGGCACGTACGGGACTTCCGCACCGTGCCGCACGAACTGATCCTGGGCGCCACCCAGTCCGGCAAGTCCGTCTACCTGCGCAACCTGCTCTGCGGCCTGGCCCGGCAACCGGTCGTCCTCGTCGGCATCGACTGCAAATGGGGCGTCGAACTCGCGCCGTTCGCCGCCCGGCTGTCAGCGCTCGCCGACACTCCGGACCGCGCGAACGAACTCCTCGACGTCCTGCTGGACGAGATGGAAGCCCGCTTCCGCCTCATCGGCCTCAGCGGCGCGACCGGTCCCGGCGCCGTCCTCACCTCCGACGTGTGGGGGCTGCCGGAAACGGTGCGGCCGGTGCCGGTCGTGGTCGTCGTCGACGAAGTGGCCGAACTCTTCCTCGCCGCGGGCAAGGACGACGAGAAACGACGGGACGCCATGGTCACCAAACTCATCCGCCTCGCCCAACTCGGCCGCGCCGCCGGCATCTACCTGGAGGTGTGCGGGCAGCGCTTCGGCTCCGAACTCGGCAAGGGCGCCACCATGCTCCGCGCCCAACTCACCGGCCGTATCTGCCACCGCGTCAACGACGAGTCCTCGGCGAACATGGCGCTCGCCGACATCGCCCCTGAGGCGGCGTTGGCCGCCACTTCCATCCCGGCCCAGCGGCCCGGCGTCGCGATCGTCGGGGACTCCTCCGGCGGCTGGTCCCGCGTCCGCTCGCCCCACCTCACCCTCGACGAAGCGGCGGCCGTCTGCCGCGACACCGCCGCCCTCGTGCCGGAACTGCCCCGCCTCGACGCCTTCCGGCCCGTCGTCGCAGTCGAATCGGCCGGGCCGTCCACTCCTGCCGCTGCCGTGCCCACCGCCCGCCCGGTGACCGAGTAGCCGCACCCCCTCTTCCTACGGCCGGTGTGACCGTCTCGCGCCACGTCCCTACCCCCTCCATGCCTGAAACCGGAAGGACACCCCATGTCCCGCCCCACCGTCGCCGAGGTGAGCGCGCTCGTCGCCGACCTGGCCGCATACCGCCGCAACCGCACCCCCGCCGAGTACGCCGCGCTCATGGACCGCAAGGCGGACCTGCTGGAGCGCATCGCCACCCACACGCCCGGTGATGCCGACGCCGCCGAGGTGGCCCGCCTCGCCCGCCAGCGTGCCGACGCCCTCAAGCCCGCCAACTGACCGCCGGGAAGGGGACTGCGAACCGATGCGTGCCCACCTGGTCCGCGTGGACGCCGTGATCGTCCAGGCCGTCATCGCGGGTGCCCTGTCCTTCTCCCACCTGCACGACCTCGCCGCGGCGGCCGGACAGGGCGGCTGGAAGGCGTGGGCCTACCCCGTCAGCGTCGACCTGCTGCTGGTCGCCGCCTGGCGCCGGATGCGCCAGACACAGACAGCAGGCCAGGCGGCCGGGGGACCGCGGCTGTGGTTCCTGGTGGCCCTGGCAGCATCCCTCGGCGCCAACATCGCCACCGCCGGACTACTCGACCTCGACCACGTCCCCGCCTCGCTGCGTGTTGTGGTTGCGGGCTGGCCCGCCGTCGCCTTCTTCGGCGGCACGCTCCTCGCCCACACACCCCACGACCCGGACACCTCGGCCGTCCCGGTTCCGCCGACGACCGACACCAGCACAGAGCCGCACCCGGCCGACGCCGACGCACCCGACACGGACGCTCTGCCGGCACCGGCTCTCGTCACCGAACTCGTACCCGAGATTGCCGCCGCCCCGGCACCCGCCCCCGCCGTGGCCCTGCCGCCCGCCCTCGTCGACCGCGTCCGCGCCCTGGCCGACGAACACCGCTCGACCACCGGCCGCCCCGCCGACCCCGACGCCGTACGCGCCCGGCTCGGCCTGCCCCCGTCCATGACCGCCTCCGTCGCCGCCCACCTGTGAGAGGAGCACCACCATGCACCGACGCTTCCGCAACGTCCGCCGCATCGGCCCCGTGAACGTCGCCTCCTACCTCGACCGCGGCCGCAACCGGCACCTGGCCGCCTGCACCGCGCCCCGCTGCGACTTCTCCGCCGAGTACGACAGCCGCGCCGCCGCCGAACTCGCCGCCCGTACCCACCGCTGCCCGGCCTGACAGGAGACCACCGCCATGGACGTTCCCCTCTGGCTCGCCCTGCTCTGCATCGGCGTCCTGGGCGTCAAGCTCATCCGCCCGCCCTGGTGGCTCATCGCCGTACTCCTCCTCGGCGGCTACCTCCTCGCCGACAGCCTGCTGGCCCCCGTCATCAACACCGTCGTCAAGTAACCCAGGAAGGAGACCCGTCCATGCTCCGGCCCAAGATCCCGACCATGCCCCAGCCGACCGGCCCGGTCGCCCCGCCCGCCGTCGTCGAGTCTGCCCCCTTCACCTCGGTTGTCCCGGTTCCACCGCCGGCCCCTGTCACCCCGGTGCCGTCGTCCCGCCCGGCCGTGCAGCTCACCCCGGGCACCGCGCTCGCCCTCGTCGGCGGCGGGACCGCCGTGGTCATGGTCGTCGGAGCCGTCCTGGTCTCCATGCTCCTCGCCGTCGCCGTTACCGCCGCCTCGGTCGCCGTGTGCGCCGTCGTCATCCGCTCCGTCCTCCTCGGCCGCCGCTGACTCCACGGCTTCGCCCGGCTCACCCTGCCCATGCTGTCTAGTCCCCTCGACAGTCGGATGGGCGGGCCGGGCCCTCACCGCCAACTCCCGCTCCTCGCAAGGAGGAAACCGCACATGCACTCCCCGGCTCCCCTCGGAGCCATCCGCCACCTGACCGCCCTCGCCCGGCACGGCGACCTCAGCGCCTACGCCCGCCAGATCCAGCGCCTCGGCGGCTGCGAGCAACCGGTACGGATGGAGGGCCACCGCCTCGACGTCCATGCCACCACCGGCGAGATCGTCCGCGAAGTGACGGCTACCGACCTTCCGGCCGGACAGCTCCTCATCCGTTGCAACAATCGCCGCGCCACCCGGTGCGCCGCCTGCGCCGAGACCTACCGCAAGGACACCTTCCACCTCATCACCGCTGGCCTGAGCGGCGGCAAGGGCATCGGACCGGCCGTAGCCCAGCATCCCCGCGTCTTCGCGACCTTCACCGCGCCCTCCTTCGGCCCCGTCCACAACCGCCCCGACAAGGGCCGGTGCCGCTGCGGACACACCCACCCGGACGACGACCCCGCCCTGGGTACACCCCTCGACCCGGACCGGTATGACTACCGCGCGGCCGTCCTGTGGAACGCGCACGCCGGGGCCCTCTGGGGCCGCTTCACCACCTACCTGCGCCAACAGCTCGCCTCTCGCGCGGGCATCGGCCGCTCCGAACTGCGCGACTGCCTCAAGGTCTCCTATGCCAAGGTCGCCGAGTACCAGCGGCGCGGCGCCGTCCACTTCCACGCCGTCATCCGCCTCGACGGCCTGGACGGCGCCGAGGACACCCCGCCCGTCTGGGCCACCACCGAACTCCTCACCGACGCGATCCGCTCGGCGGCCCGCCTCGCTGAGGCCCCCGGCCCCGTCCTCGATGGGCGCGCGTATGCCTTCCGCTTCGGCACACAGCTCGACGTCCGCCCGATCCGCTCGGCCGACTTCGCGGGCACCTCGGAGCTCTCCAGCCGCGCCGTGGCCGCCTACATCGCCAAGTACGCCACCAAGGGCGCCGAGACCGCCGGCACCCTCGACCGACCCATCCGCAACCCGATCACCGACCTGATCGGCTCCGGCGTCACCGACCACGCCCGCCGCATGATCCTCACCTGCTGGCACCTCGGCGCGCTCCCCGAACTCGAAGACCTGCGTTTGCGCAGGTGGTCCCACATGTTGGGCTTCCGCGGCCACTTCTCCACCAAGTCCCGCGCCTACTCCGTCACCCTCGGCGCCCTCCGCCAGGAACGCGCCGACCACAACGAGGCGTTGGCCCGCGAACGCGCGGCCGAAGCGGGACACCCGCTGCCCGACCCGGACACCGTGCTCGTCCTCTCGCACTGGCGCTTCGCCGGGACCGGCTGGACGGCTGCCGAACACCTCATCGCCCATGGCACCGCACCGAACACCCCTCAGGAAGGAGAGGCCGACACATGCCCGACGACACGCTGCTGACCGTTCCGGAAGTGATGGCAAGGCTTCGCCTCGGCCGCTCCACGGTCTACGACCTGATCCGGTCCCGCCGTCTCCCCTCGATCACCATCGGCCGGTGCCGCCGCATCCCCGCATGGGCCGTCCGCGACTTCATCAGTAACGAACTGGAGGCGGCGGCCTGATGGCGGCGAAGCGCAACCCGAACGGAGAGGGCACCATCTACCGCCGCAAGGACGGCCGGTACGAGGGTGCGGGCTACGTGCTGATGCCCGACGGCACACAGAAGCGCCGCCGGGTCTACGGGAAGACCTGGGAGGAAGCCAGGAAGAAGCTCACCGAGATGCTGGCCAAGAGCGACCAGGGCATCCCGGCAGCCGACACGGTCGAGAGCCTGGGGTCGTACTTGGCGTACTGGCTCGACCACGTCGTCCGGCACAAGGTGCGGGCCTCGACGGTCTACAGCTACAGCAAGTGCGTGAACGCGTACATCGTCCCCCGGCTCGGAAAGAAGAAGCTGGCGCGGTTGTCGGCCAAGGACGTGCGGCTCTTCCTCGACTGGGCGCGGCAGGCGTGCCAGTGCTGCGCCCAGGGCCAGGACGCGGCGCGTCCCCCGGCCAAGCGTCGCTGCTGCGCGCTGAACCCCAAGCGGTGCTGCGACAAGCACCTGTCGCCGCGCATGGTGCAGTACCTCCACGCCGTGCTCCGCAACGCGCTGCAACACGCCGTCCGGGAGGAGATGATCCAGCGCAACGTCGCCAAGCTGGTGCAGGTCCAGACGCCGCGGTACCGCGTCGGCCGGGGGCTGTCGGTCGCTGAGGCCAAGAAGCTGCTCGCCGAGGTGCGGGACGACCGGTTGGCCGCCGCGTACGTCCTCGCCCTGTACCTCGGACTGCGGCGCGGTGAACTGCTGGGTCTTCACTGGGCCGACCTCGACCTGGAGGGCGGTTCACTCGAGATCCGTACGGCGCTTCAGCGGGTTGACGGGGCCCTGGTCCTCACCGCGCCGAAGACACGCCGGTCGGAGCGGCCCGTGCCGCTGCCCCGGGTCTGTGTCGACGCGTTGCGCCGGCACCGGGCCGGGCAGAACGCCGAGCGTGCGGCGGCGGGGGAGCGGTGGCGGGAAACGGGGCTGGTCTTCACCACGAGGCTTGGTACGGCCATCGAACCGCGGAACCTGAACCGGCACTTCTACCCGATCCGCGAGCGGCTGGGGCTGGAGGTCCGTTTCCATGACCTGCGGCACACCTGCGTCACGCTGCTGCTCGGACTCGGCATCCCGCCCCACATCGTCCGGGACATCGTCGGGCACAGCGCCCTGGACGTGACCATGAACATCTACGCGCACGCCGAGATGACCGAGAAGCGTGCCGCGCTGGACCGGCTGGGGACACTGCTGGACGACGATTGACGCGGCTCTCCCGTGCCCGGCGCTGCGGCACCGGTGAGCGGTCGGGGCGGTTGATCCTGGCCGTTGCCGTCAGCGTTGCCGTCAGAGACGCGAAACGCCCTGGAAGGGTTGGTCCTTCCGGGGCGTTTTTGCTGTTCAGGTATGGCGCCCCCGGCAGGACTCGAACCTGCGGCCAAGCGCTTAGAAGGCGCCTGCTCTATCCACTGAGCTACGGGGGCCGGTGGTGGCCTCGGTCTTGGTGCTGCCCGGGTGGGGGCTGATCCGTGACGTCGCCGGGGACAAGGATAGGGCTCCAGCGTCCTCGTCCCTGTTGCTTCGCCTCCGTGGCTCGATGTGGAGGTTCGGTGAAGCGGTCCTGATAATCGCAGGCAGGTACGAATCGTGCATCACGTTTGGCGCCCCAAGGGCCGGGTGTTGTGCACTCGTTATGCCTGGACTGTGCCCATGCCCCAGTCGCCCCTTCTGTCCCTTGTGTCCGCTCGGCGCGCAGACGTGGCCATATGCTTCAGAATTCCCCTAAAATTGGGCATTCTTCACGTGTGGTGACCTTGGACGTACGGCCCCAGTTGCTCGACGCGCTCTCCGCCCTGCGTGACCGCGTGGAGGCAGCCCGCTTCCCGCTGCCCCTGGCGGGGGCGCCACGCGCGCGCGCCAACCGCGACGAACTGCTCGCGCAGCTCGACGACTACCTGGTGCCCCGTCTGAGAGAGCCCGAAGCACCCCTGCTTGCCGTCGTGGGCGGCTCCACCGGCGCCGGCAAGTCGACCCTCGTCAACTCCCTCGTGGGGCGGCAGGTCAGCGAGGCGGGCGTCCTGCGGCCGACGACACGCACCCCCGTGCTCGTCTGCCATCCGGAGGATCACCACTGGTTCAGCGGGATGCGGGTCCTGCCGGGACTCACACGCGTATGGATGCCCCATCAGGAGCCCGGGGAGTGGACCGGACACGGCGGCCCGCGGCGCGACTCCGTGGACGAGTTGCTGCTGCCCGGTGACGACCCCGCGCGCGTCCTGCGCATCGAGACCGTCGACACGCTCCCGCCCGGCCTCGCCCTCCTCGACGCCCCCGACGTCGATTCCCTCGTCGCCGACAATCGCGTCCTCGCCGCCGAGCTGATCTGCGCCGCCGACATCTGGGTCATGGTCACGACCGCCGCCCGCTACGCCGACGCCGTCCCCTGGCATCTCCTGCGCACCGCCAAGGAGTACGACGCCACCCTCGTCACCGTTCTCGACCGCGTGCCCCACCAGGTGGTCTCCGACGTCTCCCGGCATTACGGCGCCCTCCTCACCAAGGCCGGCCTCGGCGACGTACCCCGCTTCACCGTGCCCGAGCTGCCCGAGTCCGCCTGGGGCGGCGGACTGCTGCCCGCGAGCGCCGTCGCACCGCTGCGGACCTGGCTGGTCCAGCGTGCCCAGGACCCCGGAGCCCGGCAGCACACCCTCGGTCGTACGGCACGCGGTGTCCTCGATTCCCTCAAGGCCCGCATGCCCGAACTGGCCTCCTCCGCCGCCGCCCAGTACGCCGCCGCCCTCCGCCTCACCTCCGCCGTCGACACGGCGTACGACAGCGAGCACCACCGGGTACGCGGCCGGCTCCAGTCCGGGGCGGTCCTCGCCGGCGACGCCCTCAAACGCTGGCGCGCCTTCCCGCTCGACTGCGCCCCCGGCGAACTCCTCGACGCCCTCACCGAGAGCCTCGGCGCCCTCCTGCTGTGTGCCGTCACCGCCGCCGAGGAACGCGTCGAGGACGCCTGGCGGCGCGAACCGGCCTCCGACGCGCCCGGGCTGCACGGCGAGGGCCCCGGCCCGGACGGCGCCGAGCACCGCATCGGGATGGCCGTACGGCGCTGGCGGCGCGAGCTCGAGGAGTACGCCGAGGACGAGGTGCGCGCCCTCGACCGCGCCACCGCGCCCGACCCCGAACTGGCCGCCGCCCTCGTCGCCACCGCCCTGCTCGGCGGCCGTCGGGCCCGTTCCGCCGGTGAGAGCCTCGCCGAGCGCCTCGGCGCCCACGGTGCGCTGCGGCTGCGGGACCGCGGAGGGCGGCTGCTCACCCGGTACGTGGACCAGGTGCTGCACACCGAACGCGAACGCAGGCTCGCCCCGCTGGACTCACTCGAGGTACATGCCGAACCCCAGGCCGAACTCATCGCCGCGCTGTCCGTACTGCAGAAGGAGAGGTGAGCGGTGACCGCCGTCGCTGACGAGAGCCACATGGATCACATCGACAACTTTGATCACTCCCAGCACTCAGGACACACCAGCAACAACCGCCCCGACAGCCCCGACAGGCCCGGTAGCCTCGACAGCTCTGACGGCCCCGGCAACACCGAGGCGAGTACCAGAGCCACCGCCGACACCCCCCACACCACCGGTGATGCCGGCGCCCCGGCCGCCGCCGGTTCCTCCGGCGCCGAAAGGCCCGCCCCCGACCCCGCTGTCCCGTCCGCCCCCTGGGACGACGGTCTGATCGCCCGCCGGGCGGTGGACACCCCCGCGCGGCGGGCACCCGCCGCCACCGAGGCCGGAACGGGATCCGGAGGGGGAGCGGGATCCGGAGGGGGAGCGGGATCCGGAGCGAAAGCCGCGGCCGGTGCAGCAGTCGGTGCAGCATCCGGAGCGGAGTCCGGAACCGGACTCGGAACGGAGTCCAGGCCCGAGTCCAGGCCCGAGGCCAGGCCGGAGATGAGGCCGGACCTCAGGCCGCTGTCCGTACCGAAGCCCGCCGCCCCCCTCGTCTACGACGGCCTCCTGCGTTCCCGCCTCGACGCGCTGCGCGAACTCGTGGGGCTCTCCCGCACCCGGCTCGACAGCAGGACCCTCGCCGAGGCGTGCCGGGTGCTCGACGAGGCTGCCGTCCGCCGGAGGCTCTCCGGACAGCACACGGTCGTCGCCATCGCCGGCGCCACCGGCAGCGGCAAGTCCCAGCTGTTCAACACCCTCGCCGGGGTCGCCATCTCGGAGACCGGCGTACGGCGGCCCACCACCGCCGCACCCGTCGCGTGCTCCTGGAGCGACGGCGCCCAGCCCCTCGTCGAACGGCTCGGCATCCCCAGCCGGATGCGCAGGCGGCCCGTGCAGAGCCCGGAGGCCGAGGAACAGCTGCGCGGGCTGGTGCTGATCGACCTGCCCGACCACGACTCGGCGGCCGTGCGCCACCGTGAACAGGTGGACCGGGTCCTGGCGCTGGTCGACGCCGTCATCTGGGTCGTCGATCCGGAGAAGTACGCTGATGCCGTCCTGCACGAGCGCTATCTGCGGCCGCTCGCCGGGCACGCGGAGGTCATGTTCGTCGTCCTCAACCAGATCGACCGGCTGCCCGGCGATGCCGCCGACCAGGTCCTCGACGATCTGCGGCGGCTGCTGGACGAGGACGGGATCGCCCTCGGGGAGCACGGCGAGCCGGGGGCCACCGTGCTCGCGGTGTCCGCGCTCACCGGCGACGGGATCAGCGATCTGCGCGAATCGCTCAGCCGGTTCGTGGCCGAACGGGGAGCCGCCGCCCGCCGGGTCTCGGCCGACGTGGACGCCGCCGCCGCCCGGCTGCGACCCGTCTACACCACCGGTCGGCGTGCCGGGCTCAGCGAGGAGGCGCGCGAGGAGTTCGCCCGCCGGCTCGCCCACGCGGTGGGCGCCGGTGCGGCGGGCGAGGCGGCCGAGCGGGCCTGGCTGCGCAACGCCAACCGCGCGTGCGGCACGCCGTGGCTGCGCCTGTGGCGCTGGTACCAGGACGGGGGCGAACGGCAGACCGGACGGCTGTCCCTGCGCACGCAGGCAGACGAGGAGACCACCGCCCGGCAGCGGGTCGAGCAGGCGGTGCGTACGGTGGCCGAGAGCGCGTCGGCGGGGCTGCCCGCGCCCTGGGCGCAGGCGGTGCGCGAGGCGGCCGTACGCGGGTCGCAGGGGCTGCCGGAGGCGCTGGACGAGCTGGCGACGCGGGCCGGACTGCCGGAGGGGCGGCCGCCCCGGCCGGGCTGGTGGCCGGCGGCCGTCGTCACCCAGGCGGCCATGACGCTCGTTCAGATCCTGGGCGGTCTGTGGCTGGTGGGGCAGATCGCCGGGGTGACGGCACCGAACCTGACCGTGCCGGTGCTGCTGATGCTGGCCGGGATCGTCGGCGGCCCCTTCGTCGAGTGGGGCTGCCGGATGGCGGCGCGCGGGCCCGCCCGGCGCTACGGCCACGAGGCGGAGCGTCGGCTGCGGGAGGCGGCAGCCGGCTGCGGCAGGGCCCGGGTGCTCGACCCGGTGGCGGCGGAACTGCTGCGGTACCGGGAGGTACGGGAGCGGTACGGGAAGGTGGCGCGGGGCGGGGTGACGGCCGGGGCGGGAGGCGGCGCGCGGTGACGCGGACCGCCCGCGTCCGGGTGCGGTTCCCTCGTACGGGTGACCGGGTTTTCCACAGGGCGGGCGGTCGTCCACAGGGCTCAGCGGGCCCGGCCCGGCGGAGGCAGTCTGGTCCTGCGTCGACGCCGGCGGTGTACGCGAACAGGACGTACGCGGCCGGTGCGGCGGACGAGACACAGCCGTACGGGACGGGCCCGTACGCGTATCCGCTGTCCGCCCGGCACAGGAGCCGGGGCGGGGGAGGAGTCCGGGATGAACGAGACGATCGTGTGCACGGTGGGGAACGTGGCCACCCGGCCGGTGTACCGGGACCTGGCGGCGGGGCCGTCGGCACGGTTCCGGCTCGCGGTGACCGCGCGCTACTGGGACCGCGAGAAGAGCACGTGGACCGACGGGCACACCAACTTCTTCACGGTGTGGGCCAACCGCCAGCTCGCCGCCAACGCGGCGGCGTCGCTGTCGGTCGGCGACCCCGTCATCGTGCAGGGTCGGCTGAAGGTGCGCTCGGAGACGCGGGAGGGACAGCAGGGCTGGGCGTCGGCCGACATCGACGCGGTGGCCATCGGCCACGATCTGGCCCGCGGCACCTCGGCGTTCCGACGCGGCGGCCGCCCCGAGAACGGCTCCGCCCCGGCGGCGGGTACGGCGCCGGGCACGGCGGGTGCGGCGGGTACGGCACCGGAACCCGACTGGGAGACCCCGCCCGCGAACCCGGGGAACACAGGGAAGCCCGGTACCCCAGGGAAGCTCGCGCAGCCGAACCGCTCGGACCCGGAACCGCACCGGGCTCCGGTCCCGGCCCCGGTTCCAGTTGCGGCGACGTGACGTGACGTCGGCACTGGCGGAACACCTCTGAGCGACCTGTGACTTGTCGGCAGCCGCGCTGTGAACCGTGGAGGCGGACCGCACGACGGTCCCGCCCTCCCCGGACCGGACGGCGGAACGCCCGCATCGGGCGTCGACCGGGCCGACCAGGCCGAACGCCCGCCGCAATCCATGGTTTTGTCGACAAGTCACGCTCGACCGGCCTCCGCCGGAGCCCGTTGACGACCATGGCGATAACGATTCCGGATCGGATCGGTTATCGGATCACAGGACTGGGAAAGGCGGTGCGCCGGTGTCCATAGGATGCCGAAGTACGTTCTCGGGGCTGCTGATCCTGCTGGTGAGGCCTTGTCCTCCCGTGCCGGTGGATCCTGCTCGAAAGGGAATCCTGTGCTTGCTGCGTTGTCGCGCCTCATGGTCTCCGGACTCGTCGTCGCAGGGGCCCTGGCCGCCGCCGGCACCGCCGCGGCAGCCACGGACGAGACACCCCGGACCCAGGGCGGGGCGACCGCCACGATCGGCGGCCTCAAGACGTACGGCACCGCGGTGATCCACGGCACCGGCGGCGACCAGCAGGTGTCGGCGGGACTGTTCGAGATGTCGGTGGACGGCGGCGGCACCCTGCAGACGTACTGCGTCGACCTGGACAACCCGACCCAGCGGGACGCCAAGTACCAGGAGACCTCCTGGAGCGGCACCTCGCTGGGCGCCAACAAGAACGCGGGCCGGATCCGCTGGATCCTGGAGAACTCCTACCCGCAGGTCAACGACCTCGCGGCGCTCGCCGAGAAGGCCGGGGCGGGCGGGCTCAGCGAGCAGGACGCGGCGGCCGGCACCCAGGTGGCGATCTGGCGCTACTCGGACGGCGCGGACGTCGACGCGGCGGACCCGCAGGCCGAGAAACTGGCGGACTGGCTGGAGAAGCACGCCCGCGACCTGGCGGAGCCGAAGGCGTCGCTGACGCTCGACCCGCCCGCGATATCCGGGCACCCCGGCGGACTGCTCGGCCCGGTGACCGTGCACACCGACGCCGCGAGCGTGACGGTCATCCCGGCAGCGAACGAGGGGACGAGCGGGGCGCGGATCGTCGGCGAGGACGGCGAGCCGATCACCTCGGCGGCCAACGGCGGCAAGATCTACTTCGAGGTGCCGGAAGACGCCGCCGACGGTTCACTGGAGGTGACGGTGCAGGCGTCCACCACCGTCCCCGTGGGCCGCGCCTTCACCTCCGAGAACCGCAGCCAGACGCAGATCCTCGCGGGCTCCAGCGAGTCCACGGTCTCCGCGACCGCGAGCGCCACATGGGCGGCGAAGGGCGCGGTACCGGCCCTGTCGGCGCGCAGGGACTGCGCGCACAGCGCCCTGGCCATCGCGGCCGCCAACCAGGGTGACGAGGCGTTCACCTTCGGGCTGATGGGCGTCACGTACACCATCCCGG
Source organism: Streptomyces sp. NPDC047000 (assembly GCF_040644295.1). Taxonomy (NCBI): domain Bacteria; kingdom Bacillati; phylum Actinomycetota; class Actinomycetes; order Kitasatosporales; family Streptomycetaceae; genus Streptomyces; species Streptomyces sp. NPDC047000. Next base: position 171,583 of record NZ_JBEYWE010000005.1, on the reverse strand, counting down.
CGGCCACGACCCGGACGGTCACGGTCCCGCTCCAGGAAGACCAGTCCTACGACTTCACGATCAGCGGGCCGAACGGCACCTCGGAGCGCTTCACAGGCGTCCTCGACTGCAAGACGCAGAGCAGCACGGCCGGCGACTCGGTCCAGACCCTCAGCGGGCCGAGCCCCGTCTCGGCGGGCATCACCAAGGACACCACCACCGGCACCGACCTCGCCGACACCGGCGGCTCGACCATGACCCCCCTGATCGCCGGCGTGGCCATCGGCTTCGTCGTCCTCGGCGGCGCGGCCCTCGTCCTGTCCCGCAGGAAGGAAGCCCGCGCGAACGACTGACCTCGGTGAGGCCCTGCACAGGGAAGTCACCGGCCCTGCGCAGCCTTCTTGGACATGGCCACTCCCTCAGTCCTCGTCGCCGTCGCCGTCGTGACTGACGATCAGCGCGACCCGCTCCGAAAGCGGGTGATCACTGAATCCGAAGAGGCCCCGCCAGAATGTTCCGGATGCGAGCCAGGCTCTTGATCAGGCACTCCCTCACCGGGAGACCTCGGCCCAGACGGTCTTGACGAATGTGCTGCGCCGCTCGCAACCCCAGTGGGTGGCGAAGGCGTCGACGAGGAGGAGGCCGCGGCCGGTCGTCGCCGTGTCGGGCGGCGGCGATACGGCGGGGGTGGTGGCGTCGGGGAGCGGGGGCAGGCGGTCCGGGCGGGTGTCGCTGGCCTCGACGCGGACGTGCGCCTCGGTGAGGGTGAGGCATACCTCGAAGTCCCGTCCGGGGGTGCGGCCGTGGGTGACGGCGTTCGCGCTGAGCTCGGCGGTGACGGCGACGACGGCACGCGTGACGGGGACGGTGCGGGGGAGGCCCCACTCTTCGAGCTGCTGCTCCACGAGGAGCCGGGCGAGCCGGGCGCCCCGGAGGGTGGAGCTGAGCTGGACTCTGAAGTGGTGCGCGGGAGCGGGGGTGTGGACGGGACCGGTGGTGGGGGAGGGCAGCACGGTGTCGAACTCCGATGACATCTCTGTGTAGTGAATCGCTTACAGAGTGAGACGGGTCCGGTTAGTCTCGCCAGGGGGTGGCAGGTGACAGCGCTTCCGTCGCAGAGGAGTTGACGTTGGGTAACATCTATGGGGACTGGTTGAAGGCTCAGCGCGAGGCGGCCGGCCTGACCCAGCAGGAACTGGCGGACCAGGCGTTCATGACGCGTTCGCACATCTCGCACATCGAGGCGGGCCGCCGTATCCCGTCCAAGGACGACGCGCGACGCCTGGACAAGGCCCTGGACACCGGCGATGTGCTGACCAGTTTCCTGCCGGACGAGGGCGCGGCGGTCGCGGAGTACTTCGAGGCGGCCCGGCTGCTCGAACAGCAGGCCACGGTCATCTACGAGTTCGCGCCGTCGTTCGTCCCGGGCATCCTTCAGACGGAGAGGTACGCACGTGCGGTTCTGAGTACGTCCTTCCCACCTGCGGGTGAAGAGGAATGCGACAGACTTGTTGTCGCACGCCTTGAGCGAGCCAGGATTCTCGACAACCCGGTCAGCCCCATCGTGTGGGCCCTGCTCGACGAAGCCGTGCTGCGGCGCGTCGTGGGCAGCCGGGAGATCATGGCCGACCAGATCGTGCACCTGATCCGGCTCGTGGAGAGTGGACGCGTCCGAGTGCACGTGATGCCCTACGGAGTAGGCGCCTATCAGCTCCTCCAGAGCCTGCTCACCTTGATGTGGTTCGAGGACCAGCCTCCGGTGGCCTATTCGGAGGGCGTTCAGGTCGGCAAGGTGCACGACTCCCCGGCCGTGGTCACACGTCTTCAAGGCGTCTACGCTCTCGCACTGACGGACGCACTGTCACTCAAGGAATCGTTGGGCATGATGCGGGCGATAGCAGAGGACCTCGGACACCGTGACTGAGCAGACCATTCTGAAGAGTTCCGCGTCGGAAGGCTGGCGCAGGTCCTCGTACAGCGGCCCAGAAGCCGGAAGTTGCGTCGAGGTACTCGACTGCCACCCGGCGGACGGCGTTCCCGTCCGGGACTCCAAGGCCCCCCACGGTCCCGCGCTGGTCTTCTCGGCCGGCGGTTGGTCGGCCTTCGTCGCGGCGATGAAGACCGGCGGCGTCCGGCCCTGAGGCCGAGCCGGGTGCATCCTCGCGCACCGACCGGCGCGGCGGCACCGGCCCGGATGCCGACGCCGCACTTCACGGACCGCCGCGTCCGCCTCGGTGGAGGTCTGACAGGGGAACCTGCCGTTGCGACGGCCCGGAAGGGTACGGCGTGAGGTCAGGCGCCGGCGCCGCCGTCGACCGGCAGGATCGCTCCGGTCACCATGGAGGCACGGTCGCTGAGCAGCCACGCGGCCGCTTCCGCCACCTCGCGGGGCTCGGCCATGCGACCGAGCGGGGTCGCCGCGTTGTTGCGCTCGATGATGCCCGGGGACACCGCCTCCCACGCGTCGATCATCTCCGTGGCGGTGCCGCCGGGGGTGATGCCGTTCACTCGGATGCCCTCACGGCCCCAGGTCACGGCCGCGGTTTCGGTGATGCTGTTGAGAGCCCGTTTCATGGCGCCGTACGCGGGGAGGGCGGGGTTCGCGCGGCGGCTGCCGATGCTCGAGGTGTTGACGATTGCCCCGCCACCGTTGCGCCGCATGAGGGCGGCCTCGGCGGTCATGGCGGTCCAGTGCGAGCGGAAGTTCACGGTGAACTGCTCCTCGATCTCCTCGTCGCCCGTGGTGTCGAGAGGGCCGGGCGGCTGGATCGCGGCGCCGTTGTTGAAGGCGCCGTCCAGCCGTCCGTGCAGTTCCGCGACACGGCCGACCGCGTCGTGAATGCTCGAGCGGTCGGCGAGGTCGAGGACGACCGCGTCGGCGACGCCGCCGCCCGCGCGGATCTCGGTGACGACGTGGTCCAGGGCGTCGGCGCTGCGGGCGGCGAGCACGACGGCGGCGCCCTCGGCGGCGAAGAGCCGGGCCGCCGCCGCCCCGATGCCGCGGCTGGCGCCGGTGATGAACACGACCTTGCCGGTGAGCAGCCCGATGGGCGCGCTGTCCATGGTGTTTGTCATGGCAGCAGTGTCGGGACGGCCACCGGGCCGGATACAGGCACAACCGGTACCAGGATCTGGCACCAGAGTGCGCGCAGACTTGGGGACATGGACAAGCAGCAGCTCGGGGCGTTCCTGCGCAGCCGTCGTGAGCGGCTCCGGCCGGAGGACGTCGGCATGCCCTCCGGGCCGCGACGCCGGACACCCGGTCTTCGTCGTGAGGAGGTCGCGGTCCTCGCGCACATCTCCACGGAGTACTACATCCGGCTGGAGCAGGGCAGGGCACCGCGGCCGTCGGGCGAGGTCCTCGCCGGGATCGCCGACGCTCTGCGGCTCACCGACTCCGAGTCCGACCACCTTCACGTCCTCGCCGGTACCGCGCCGACCCGTACCCGGCTGCACCCGCGCGACGTCCGCCCGAGCGTCCTCACGCTTCTCGGACGGCTGCCGCAGACGGCCGCCTTCGTCGTGTCCGCGGTGTTCGAGGTACTGGCGTGGAACGACCTCGCGGCCGCGCTCATGGAAGACTTCGCCGGGCTCGCGCCGCAGGACCGCAACCTCGCGCGCCGGGCATTCCTCGGGTCGGAACGCGCCGGTACGACGCTGTACGGGATCGTGGACGCCACCGAGTTCCGGCACCGGGTGGTCATGGAACTGCGCGCCGCCCTCGCCCGCTACCCGGCGGATCCCGCGGTGACCGGACTCGTCGGCGAGCTTCGCGACGGCAGTCCCGATTTCGCCCGGCTCTGGGAGCGGCATGACGTGCAGTCCGCGCCGACGCTCACCAAGACCTTCCGCCACCCGGTCGTCGGGGAGATCACCGTCGACTGCGACACGCTCACGGTCGCGGACCGAGATCAGCACCTCGTGCTCTACAGCGCGCCGCCGGGATCCCCGGGTGCCGAGGCTCTGGCTCTCCTGAACGTACTGGGCGCGGAGGCCGCTGACTATCTGCGGTAGCCGTGGCGGCAGACGTGGCGGACACCGTTGCCGACAGCGGGACTTGTGACCCGTTCGGCCGCGCACTCCGCGTCGGGCCGGCCACCGGTGGTGAGTGCGCCGAACGCGCCGCAGAGACCGGCGGCGTCCGGCCCTGAGGCGCCGCAGAGGCCGTCACTCGACTCCGCCGGCGGACCGGCAGGCCCTACCGGCCGCCGCCTGCCGCGGCTAACGTCGTGGGTGTGACCTGAGCCTGTCGGGTAGGGGGAGGTCGCTATGTCGGATGGGCAACGAACGAAATCACCATGGCTTCCGCCGCGCTGGTTCATTCGCCTGTTCTGGTCGGTGCACCGTGGCCTGTACCGGATCCTCGGAGCACGGGCCGTGTTGTGGCGGCCGCGTGGCGACAACTGGGGCGCCCTGCGGCTGACCACCACCGGACGCCGCTCGGGCCGGCCGCGCAGCGTCATCATCGGGTACTTCGAGGACGGTCCGAACCTGGTCTCGCTCGCGATGAACGGGTGGGGCGAGGCGGAGCCCGCCTGGTGGCTCAACCTGCAGGCGCACCCGGACGCCGAGGTCGATCTCCGCGACGGGCGGCGGCCGGTCCGCGGCCGTGCCGCGACGGGCGACGAACGGTCGCGGCTGTGGACCCGGTGGAGTGAGCTCGACAAGAACCTGGACGCCTACGCGCTGCGCCGACCGTCCGAGACGGCGGTCGTGGTCCTGACGCCCAGAGCCGGCGCGCCGGACGCGGCACGGGACGACTGACCTCGACGCGGACCCGGACGCGTGCCCCGTGGACCTCTGCTTTCTGCCCCCGGTCATGCCCCCTTGATCCTTCCCCCGTGAGTCGTCAGGGGTGGACGATTGCTCTTTTATGCCTTGGCGGACATGAAGGAGAAGTGGCGTGCGCGCGCAGACACGGCCTGGGGCGGTCGAGGAATCCAGGCCGGGGCGGCGGCGGTCCGGAGCGGCGGCCGTCCGGCCGCCCGTGCCGGATCTGAGCCCTGCGGGCGTCCGGGACCTCCAGCGGACCGCCGGCAACGACGCGGTGGCCCGGACGGTCCAGCGGCACCGGGACCCCGTCGCGACGGTGCAGCGGACCAGGACGGCCGACCCGGAGATCCAGCCCGTCGTCGACGCGGTGCAGGAGATGCTGGGGACCGCCCGGTCCCTGATCGCCACGGCCCAGGGGTTCGCGTTCCGGATGCGGGGGAGGGACAGCCAGCAGAAGCACTGCGACGACCTCGGCATGTCGCTCGACACCGCCGAGCACATGGTCTACGGGCAGTTCCGCGCCGACGGCCCGTCCGGCCGGACCACCAACCCGCGCACCACCGCGCTGAAAGCCCTGCTCGACGAGATCCAGCAGCGGCATATCCAGTACGTGGGCATCCTGCGCCGGTTCGGCCTGCGTCCCGTCGGCGCCGACATCGGTCCCCAGGACACCGAGGGCCTGGCGCAGCTGTCGCACACCTGGTCGCGGGTGGTCGGCGGGCAGGGCATCAGGACCTCGCCGACCCCGCGGCCGTTCGGCGAGGACCGTACGCCCGCGCCGCTGCCGGGCTTCGAGGACCAGATGCTGTCCCACCACGCCCGGCTGCTCTCCCGGCGGCACGGGCGCGACCTGGTCGGCGGTCTGACCGCCGGGGTCGCGGGCGCCGGCGCGCCCATGGTGGGCGTGGTGCCCTTCCATCCCGACCAGATCGAGTTCATGGGCGGCAACAGCATGGTCGGCGCGGAGGCGGCCGTCGACACGCTCGAAGGGCTCGCGTCCGCCCCCGACGCCCCCGGCAGGGGCAGCAGCAGCGTCGTCGCCGTGCCGCACGGCCTGCGGGACAGCGAGGGCGCGCAGGAGGGCGAGGCGGTCTCGCCCGCCTTCCTCGTCCACGGGCACGAGCTGATCCACACGCAGCACAACATGCACGGCATCAACATCCGGAACATCGGTGACGAGGAGGCGGCGACCGTCACCGGCAACGAGACCTCCACCGCCCTCCACGAGCAGCGTCGGGTGCCGGTCACCACGGAGGAGATGCTCCGCGACGAACACGGCCTGCCCCGCCGCGGCGGCTACACGTAGCCCACGGCCCTGCGGGTGAGCCGCGGCCCCCGTCGCCGGAAACCCCGGGTCAGACGCCCCTGGCCATACGGGTTACCACCCAGCCCTGGACGTCAGGCAAGATGGGGTGTATCTGCCCACTGCCAGATTTCAAGCTGCCGGACGGTTTCTCTTGGCTGAGTTCATTTACACCATGCGCAAGGCGCGCAAAGCGCACGGCGACAAGGTGATCCTCGACGACGTCACCCTGAGCTTCCTCCCGGGGGCGAAGATCGGCGTCGTCGGTCCGAACGGGGCCGGTAAGTCGACCGTTCTGAAGATCATGGCGGGGCTCGAGCAGCCGTCGAACGGTGACGCCTATCTGTCGCCCGGGTACAGCGTCGGCATCCTGCTGCAGGAGCCCCCGCTGACCGAGGACAAGACGGTCCTGGAGAACGTCCAGGAGGGCGTCGCCGGGATCAAGGGCAAGCTCGACCGGTTCAACGAGATCGCCGAGCTCATGGCGACCGACTACTCCGACGCGCTGCTCGACGAGATGGGCAAGCTCCAGGAGGACCTCGACCACGCGAACGCCTGGGACCTCGACGCCCAGCTCGAGCAGGCCATGGACGCCCTCGGCTGCCCGCCCGGCGACTGGGCCGTCACCACTCTCTCCGGTGGTGAGCGCCGCCGGGTCGCGCTGTGCAAGCTGCTGCTGGAGGCGCCCGACCTGCTGCTGCTCGACGAGCCCACCAACCACCTCGACGCCGAGTCGGTGAACTGGCTGGAGCAGCACCTCGCCAAGTACGACGGCACCGTCGTCGCCGTCACCCACGACCGGTACTTCCTCGACAACGTCGCCGGGTGGATCTGCGAGGTCGACCGCGGCCGGCTGCACGGCTACGAGGGCAACTACTCCAAGTACCTGGAGACCAAGGCCACCCGCCTCAAGGTCGAGGGCGCGAAGGACGCCAAGCGGCAGAAGCGGCTCAGGGAAGAGCTCGAGTGGGTGCGGTCCAACGCCAAGGGGCGGCAGGCCAAGTCCAAGGCGCGTCTGGCCCGCTACGAGGAGATGGCCGCCGAGGCCGACAAGATGCGGAAGCTGGACTTCGAGGAGATCCAGATCCCGCCGGGCCCGCGGCTGGGCAGCATCGTCGTCGAGGTCAACAACCTCAACAAGGGCTTCGGGGACAAGGTCCTCATCGAGGACCTCAGCTTCACCCTGCCGCGCAACGGCATCGTCGGGGTCATCGGGCCCAACGGCGCGGGCAAGACCACCCTGTTCAAGATGATCCAGGGGTTCGAGACGCCGGACTCCGGTTCCATCAAGGTCGGCGAGACCGTCAAGATCTCGTACGTCGACCAGAGCCGCGAGAACATCGACCCGAAGAAGACCCTGTGGGCCGTGGTCAGCGACGAGCTGGACTACATCAACGTGGGCCAGGTCGAGATGCCGAGCCGGGCGTACGTCTCCGCGTTCGGGTTCAAGGGGCCGGACCAGCAGAAGCCGGCCGGGGTGCTCTCCGGCGGTGAGCGCAACCGCCTCAACCTCGCGCTCACCCTCAAGCAGGGCGGCAACCTGCTGCTCCTCGACGAGCCGACCAACGACCTCGACGTCGAGACCCTGTCCAGCCTGGAGAACGCGCTGCTGGAGTTCCCCGGCTGCGCCGTCGTCGTCTCCCACGACCGGTGGTTCCTCGACCGCGTCGCCACGCACATCCTCGCCTACGAGGGCGACTCCAAGTGGTTCTGGTTCGAGGGCAACTTCGAGTCGTACGAGAAGAACAAGGTCGAGCGGCTGGGCCCGGACGCCGCACGTCCGCACCGTGCCACCTACAAGAAGCTGACCCGGGGCTGATCGAAGCAGATGCGCCACATCTACCGCTGCCCGCTGCGCTGGGCGGACATGGACGCGTACGGGCACGTCAACAACGCCGTCTTCCTGCGCTACCTGGAGGAGGCCCGCATCGACTTCCTCTTCCGCCCGGACAAGCAGTTCAAGCAGGGGTCCGTGGTGGCGCGTCACGAGATCGACTACAAGCACCAGCTCGTCCACCGGCACCACCCGGTGGACATCGAGCTGTGGGTCGGTGAGATCCGGGCCGCGTCCTTCACCCTCGGCTACGAGGTGAAGGACGACGACCTGGTCTACGTCCGCGCGTCCACCGTCATCGTGCCGTTCGACTTCGAGGCGCAGCGGCCGCGCCGACTCACCGCGGAGGAACGGGAGTTCCTCGCGGAGTACCGGGACGAGGACGGCGACGGGGACCCGGGTCCCGACGGCACCGAGGAGAAGGCCGTCGCCGCATGACGGTCCTCCAGCTCGCCGACGACGGGGAGGCGGCCGATCTCGCCGCCTTCCTCTCCCGGCTGCTCCACTACGACCGTGCCGCCGCCGTCCGCCTCCAGGCCGCCGGCACCACGCTCGCCGTGTTCGGACGGCCGCCGTCCTTCGAGGTGCTCGCCGTCCGCACCGCCCGGCTCGCCAAGCCGTACGAGGACGGGCTCGACGTCACCCTCGACGTGACCGTGTCCGCGGGGGAACTCCTGGAGTCCCTGGACGAGGACGCGGCCACCGCCGTGGTCCCGTCCGCCGTCACCGGGCCGCCGTGGGCGGGTGTCCTCCCGCCGCGCGGCGGCTGGCGGCGGGCCGAGCCCGGCCTGCCCGGCTCCGACGGCCTGCGCGCCCTGGTGGCGGCCTGCGTCGCCGAGTTCCGCTCCCGTACGGCCGGCCTGGCGCCCGAGGAGCGGACCCGCGGCGCGCTCGACCGGATCGGGCGGGAGATCTGGTCCCGTGACGTCGGCGGGACCAGGCTGCCGCTGCGCGCCCTGCACGCGGCCCAGTCACTGGGCTTCCTGCGCCCCCCGGCTCGCCCCGCGGCGGGCGAGGACACCGTCCTGCTCGTCTCCGGGCCCTGGCTCAGGCTGCGCACGCCGTACGGCTCGGTCGCCGTACGGCCGGTGAGCGGTCCGGCGGGCCTCGGGGTGCTGGACGTCAGCGTGCGCTGAGCGCGTCGGCCGGTGTGCCGCCGGCGCGGTGGCTACTCCGCCGTGTTGATCATCGTCGCCGCCGCGTACGTCAGGTACTTCCACAGCGTCTCGCGGTGCTCCTCGGACAGGCCGAGGTCGTCCACGGCGACCCGCATGTGCCGCAGCCAGGCGTCGTGCGCCGCGCGGTCCACGGTGAACGGGACATGGCGCATCCTGAGGCGCGGGTGGCCCCGGTTGTCGCTGTACGTCGTCGGGCCGCCCCAGTACTGGATCAGGAACAGGCGCAGCCGCTCCTCGGCCGGCCCCAGGTCCTCCTCGGGGTACATGGGCCGCAGCAGCGGGTCCTCGGCCACCCCCTGGTAGAAGCGGTGCACCAGCCGGCGGAAGGTCTCCTCCCCGCCGACCTGTTCGTAGAAGGTCTGCTCCTGCAGCGTGCCACGCCGGATCTCGTTCACCCGTCCATCGTCTCAGACCCCCCGGCCGGGAATTCAAGGCCCCGGGCGCGACGGGCGGGCCGGGAACGGCGCGATAGTGGACCCATGGACGGGCACGCGCGGGACGCGGAGACCGGGAGCCTCGCCGCCGAGGCGCGGGACGCGCTGGTGCGGGAGATCGACGCGACCGGCGCCTGGGACGCCGACCCGGTGTGGCGGGCCTCGTTCGCGGCGGTGCCCCGGCATCTCTTCGTGCCGTACTACTTCGTCGCCCGCCCCAGGGGCTACGAGCGGCGGTGGGGCGAGAGCCCGGACCCGGCCGCCCGCGAGCGCTGGCTGCTCGGCGCCTACGAGGACGTCCCGCTCGCGACCCGGCTGCGCGACGGCGAACTGGTCTCCTCCAGCAGCCAGCCCTCCCTGATGGCGCTGATGCTGACCGCGCTGGAGGTGGCGGACGGCGACCGGGTCCTGGAGATCGGCACGGGCACCGGCTACCACGCGGCGCTGCTCGCCCACCGGCTCGGTGACGACGCCCTCGTCACCACCGTCGACCTGGAACCGGAGATCACCGAGGCGGCCCGCCGTCATCTGGCCGCCGCCGGGTACCGGCCGGCCGTCCTCACCGGTGACGGTGCCCGCGGGGTGCCCGAACGCGCCCCCTACGACCGGATCGTCGCCACCTGTGAGCTGAGCACGGTGCCGCGCGCCTGGCTCGCCCAGTGCCGTCCCGGCGGCCGGATCCTGATGCCGTTCGCCACCGGCGTCGTCGCCCTGGACGTGGCCGGCGCCGCTCGCGCCGAAGGGCGCTTCCTCGCCACCCCGGCCTACTTCGTGCCGCTGCGCGGCTGCACCGGCCCCGTACCGGAACCGGTGCCGCTGGGCGGCGTACCGGCCGCGGCCCGGCAGGACGACCTGTTCCGGTTCCTGCTGGCCCTCACCCGCGGCCGTCTCGGCCCGCAGGAGGCGTACGTGCTGTGGGAGCGGGAGGGCCGGCCCGGGCGGGCCCGCTACGGCATGACCGTCAGCGGGGAGCGCGCGTGGGCGTGGCTGGACGACCCGGCGGGACCGTATTCCTGGCCCCTGCCGGGCTGAGCCGAGCCCCGGTGCGTCCCGGTGTGCCCCGTCCGCCGGGCCGTTCTCAGCCCCGGCGGACCGTGATCGTCGTCCAGGCGCCCACGTGGACGCGGTCGCCGTCCTGGAGCGGGACCGGCACGAACGGCTGGATCGGCTCCTCGCCGCCGTTGACCGTCGTGCCGTTCGTCGAGTTCTGATCGACGACCGCCCAACTGCCGTCCGGCTGCTGGACCAGCACCGCGTGCTGATGCGAGACCCCCGGGTCCTCCGGCGGCACCGACAGGTCGATGTCGGGGGTGTCGCCGGTGGAGTGCCGGCGGCGGCCGATGGTGACCTGGTTGCCGGTGAGCGTGCGCTGCTGCTCGGGGGAGTACGCGGGCAGGTTCAGGCCCGTGGCCTCGGGGCCGGAGCGCTGCATCATCGCCATGAAGTAGTCGCGGTCCGGGCCGATCGTCGCCGTCCAGGTCAGCGGGCGCTGCGGGGCCTGCGGGTAGCCCTGGCCGGGCGGGGCCTGCGGGGCGCCGACCGGCGGGTAGCCGTAGCCGCCGCCGGGACCTCCACGGCCCGGGCCGCCGTGACCGGGGCCGCCGGAGGGCGGCGGGATCACCCAGTCGTCCTCGGCACCGCCGAAGGCCGGGCCGCCCTGCTGCGGGGACCGGCCGCCGGTCTCCTGCGGGAACATCGGGGGAGCGGGCGGTCCGGGGGGAGCCGAGGATCCGGGAGGACCGCCGTGGAACGCCTGCGCGGGACCGGCACCCATGCCGGCGCCCATCCCCATGCCCTGGCCCATGCCGGCGCCCGCGGTGCCGCCGGGTCCGTGACCCGCACCGGGGCCGCGGCCGCCGGGGCCCTGGCCGGGAGACTGCGGGGACGGACGCGACGGGTCGGGGCCGAAGCCGGACGGGCCGCCCGTGCCCGCCGGACCGAAGTTCGACGGCCCGCCGGGACCGCCGGGGCCACCAGGCCCACCGTGTCCACCGGGACCGCCGGGACCCGCAGGCACTCCGGGGCCCCCAGGCCGTCCGCCGGGGCCACCGGGTCCGCCGGGGCCGTAACCAGGTCCGTCGGCACCGTAGCCGGGGCCGTCGGCACCGTAGCCGGGCCCGCCGGGACCACGGCCCTGGCCGCCGGGGCCGCCGGGCCCACCGCCGGGCTGACCGGGGCCGCCCGGGCCGCCGCCGCGGGTCGGCGGGCCGCCGAACGCCGACGGTCCCGACGGGTCGCCGCCGAACGGCGGGATCGGCTCCGCGGGCCGGTTGATCTGCGACGGGCGTGAGCCCTGGTACTCGTACGGGTCACCGCCGCCGAAGCCCTGCGGGCCGGGCGGCTGGGGGAAGCGGGAGGGCGGGCCGGGCGGCTGGGAGCGCGGCGGCGCGGCCGGGGTGTACGAGGTCGCCGTGTTGGTCAGGAAGTTCCACCGGCACTCCTCGCAGAACGGCGCACCGCCCTCGCGGGGTGTGCGGCACTGCGGGCAGAGCTCCGGCTCGTGCTCCGGGCCGGACAGGTGCGGGTTCCCCATGGGCCGCCGGGGCAGGCCGCCGGCCGGCGGCGGGAAGCCGTAGCCCCCGGCCGGGGGCGGCGGGGGAGGCGGAGGCACAGCCCCGGCCATGCGGTGACCGCAGACCTCGCACCAGTCGTCGGAACCCGACTGGTGTCCGTTCGGGCAGGTCGGCATGTCGGCTCTTCCCCCTCTCCTTCAGGAAGTACTGGTCACTTCTTTACACGAACAGTCTTTGTGGACCGGGTCTCGAGAGTCATCTCGTCGGCCTCCTCGACCTTCGCTTTCAGTCGCACAGTACCTGTCGTGGCGTCGACCACGTCGACCACCTTCGAAAGCAGTTTCGCAGTATCGGCGTTCCCGGAGACACTGGCGAGTTGCACGGCCCGTCCGAGTTTGGCGGTCGCACCGTCGAAATCGCCCGCTTTGCGCAGATCCAGGCCCTGCTGGATGACCTTGGCCAGTTCGGCCTGCCCGGTGTAGTGGGCGACCTGGGCGTTCATGGCGGTGGAGGCGGTCATGTCGTCCGTCCACACGGCCCGTACGAGACCCTGCGCGCCCAGGTTGAGGACGCCCCCTCCCGCTCCGCTCCCGGCGGCGCCCTCCGGCTGCGGGACGACCAGGGAGACGCGCGCGGCGAGCATCTCCTGGCCGAGGCCGGCCGCGGGGACCTCCACGCACAGGTGGTAGTCGCGGGACTCGTCGCCCCAGGAGCCCGTCGGATAGTCCCCGGCGCGCGGCCCCGCCTCGGTACGGCGGTCCGTCAGGTCCGCGACGGTGGGCGCGACCTGCTTGACGAACCGGATCGCCGTGCCGACCGGCGTCCACACCCGCAGGGCGACATCGGCGACCTCCTTGCCCATCGCCGTCTCCATCATCCGTGTGAAGTCGGCGGAGAGGGCGGAGGGATCGGCGACGATGTCGGCGGTGCCGAGCAGCGCGGCGGCGATCCCTGTGACTTCTTTCACTTCCCAGTCGGTGCCCACTCCGCGTGCGTCGCAGGTGAAACGGCCCGCGCACTCCGCGAGGGCGGCCTTGAGGTCCTCGGGGGACTCGTGCTCGTTACGGCCGTCGGTGAGCAGGATGCCGTGCCGGATGGCGACGTCGGCGGAGGACAGCAGCCGGTCGGCGAGGCGCAGCCAGGTGCCGATGGCGGTGCCGCCGCCCGCGCCGAGCCCGCGCAGCGCGTGCTTGGCCTGCTCCCGGGTGGTGGGGCCGGCCACGGCGAGCCGGCCGCCGCCGGGGTACACCTCCTTGGCGACGTGCGTCCCGGCGATCACCGCGAAGTGCACGCCGTCGCGCAGGGTGTCGATCGCCGCCGCCGTGGCGTCGCGCGCGTTGCGCATCTTGGTCGACGGGTAGTCCATCGACCCGGAGCAGTCGACCATGACGGCCACCGCCGCCGACGGGCCCTGGCCCGGCCCGTAGAGGTGCGGGGCGGTGACGGCGGCGCCGATCGTGCCGCCGCCGGTGGCGGTCACCGTGACGATCGCGTTGACCTCGCGGCCGCCCTCCGGCAGGTACTCGTTCTGGTAGACGTCCATCGAGAACGTCGGCACGTTCGACTTCGAGAAATTGGCCATGCCTGTCCTGATCCCCCTATGAGCCCGCGGACCCGGGTTCCGCGGGTGACGACTGGGTGCGGGCCGGTCCCCTCCGGTCCGCCGCGAGGCGGTGAGGCCGCCGGGGCCCCGACGCTGCCGGCACCACCGGTACGGCCGGGACGACCGCGACGACCGGTGGAGCCGCGACGACCGTGACGCCCGGTGCGGCCGGACGGCCGGTACGGCCGCTCCCGGGGTCCCGGGAGCGGCCCGCCGGGTGCGACGGCGGCCCGCCTCAGGCGGATCCTGCCCCCTGGGGCGGGGCCGGGAACGGCAGCACGGCCACTGTTACGTTGTCGTGGCCCCCGCCGTCGAGGGCGTGACCCACCAGCACCTGCGCACAGTGCAGCGGCCGTACGGCGGCGTCCGGAGTGACGGCCTCGGCCATCTCCTGTGCCGTCTCGGCGTAGTTCCACAACCCGTCGCTGCACACCACCACCACACCCGGCCGGTCCGGCTTGAAGGAAGCGGTGTGCGGCTCCAGTTCGTACGCGTCGGCGCCGAGCCAGCCGGTGATGGCGTGGGCGCGCTCGTCGGCGTAGGCCTCCGCCTCGTTCATCAGGCCGGCGGCGACCATCTGCGCGGCCCACGAGTCGTCCTCGGTGAGCCGGGCCGGGGGCGAGGCGCGGTCGACCGGCACCCAGTAGGCACGGCTGTCACCGACCCAGCCCACCACCAGCAGCCCGGACGTGACGACCGAGCCGACGATGGTGCAGGCCGGGGCGTTCTGGTGCGGGGAGTGCTCACGGGCCCCGGCGGGCTCCTCGGCGAGCGCGTCGACCGCCCGGGCGGCGGCGACGATCGCCTCGTGCATCGCCTGCTGCGGGTGCGTGCCGCGCGGCAGGGCCGCCAGCAGGGCTTCGTTGGCCGTCCGGGCGGCGGCCAGCGACGCCTCGTCGGGACGGGTCGCCGAGGACACGCCGTCGCAGACGACCGCGCACAGCGCGGGGGTGCCGTCCGGCAGTACGGCGGTGGCGACGGCGAACGCGTCCTCGTTGCGGTGGTGGCGCAGCCCGCGGTCGCTGACCGCGGCGACCGGGCCCGACTCCTGCTCCATGTGGTCACGTTCGCGCGGCTGGGCGTGTCCGCAGTTCTCGCAGTAGCCGTCCCCGTCGACCCGGCCCGCGCGGCACGCCACGCACACCTTGGGCTCCTCGCCGGCGGCCTGCGCGGGGCCCTGCGGGCCGGTGGCCGGGGCGTCGGCGGCCACGCGCGGGTCCGGTGCCTGGAGCGGGTACTCCTCCGGCTCCGGGAGACGGTCGAACCGCACGCCGTGCGCCGCGACGGAGGCGGGAGGCGCCGACGGGGCGGGCGGTACCGGAGGCACCGGCGGGACCGGAGGCACGGGGGGTGCCTGGGGCGGCGGCGGGACCTCCGGGGCGGGCGCGTGCGCGGGAGCCGGGCCGGGGCCGGGGGCCGGGCCGGGTGCGGGTGGCGCGGCGGCGGGTCCGGCGGTGTCCGCCCCGTCTCTCGTGCCCCTCGCGCCCCTCGTGTCTCCCGAGCCTTCCGCGTCCCCGGCGCCTCCCGCGCCCGTGACGCCTCCCAGACCGAGCATCAGGGTGTCGTCCGAGGCCGGTGGCGGCGGCGCGGCGGCGGCCGACAGGTCGAATCCGCACGCACCGCAGAAGCGGTCGCCCGACTCGAGGGGCTCCTCGCAGCTCGGGCAGGCGGACAGCTGGGGCATCTGGGACATCGTCACACCCACGTCCGGGGGCGGTAACGGTTGGCACGTTCCACCAGGTCGATCCTCTCCTCGCCGCCCGTGGCCAGCCGGGCCAGCGTGCGGTACGAGCGCTCCAGGCCGAACCTGAGGCCCCGTTCGTCCAGTTCACTGCCGAGCAGCACGCGCCCGTCCACCCCCGGGGGCACGGAACCCCGGCTACCGGAGAGTACCCAGTCGAGCGCGCTGCCGAGGACCTCCGCCGACAACTGCTCCCGGCGCGCCGGGTCCAGACCGTAGGCGTCCAGCGCCTCCACCTGCGCCGAGGCCGCCGTCAGGTCCGCCAGGAACGGTGTGTCGGCCGCCGTGGCGCCGCGCCGGCGCAGTCTCGCGCGTACGGCCGCCACCCGCGCCGCCGTGTAGTGGATCGACGACTCCGGCACCGACTCCAGCGTCCCCACGGCACTTCGCCGGTCGCCCCCGGCCAACTGGACCCGGGCCAGGCCGAACGCGGCGCTCACGAAGCTCGGGTCGGTCGACCACACCAGGCGGTAGTACTCGGCGGCGTTGTCCAGCTGGCCGAGCACCTCCGCGCACAGGCCGAGCGCCAGCTTGGGCGCCGTCTCCCCGGGGAAGGCGTCGTAGATCGCGTCGAAGGACAGCGCCGCGCCCTCGAAGTCACCGGTGACCAGCGCCGCCACGCCCCGGTACCACACCACCCGCCAGTCGTCGGGCCGTTCGTCCTCCAGCGTGCCCAGGGCCGTCAGCGCCGCCTCGGTGTCACCGTTCTCCAGCCAGGCACGGATCTGCCGCAGCCGGGTCTCCACCGACGGCGCCGGAGCGGCGGCGAGGACGGCGATCAGCTCGGCGGGCCCGGGGGCCAGCAGGCCGGCCAGGAAACCGGCGTTGGGGTCGGCCGGATCGACCCGCGGGACGGGCAGGGCGAGGCCGGCCGCCCTGGTGGCGACCGGCCTGACGAGGCCCTCGGGCGAGCCGGACAGCGCCCCCGGCTGCGCACCCGCGCCCGGCCGCGCCCCCGGCAGCGGGGCCGGGCCGTGCTGCCCGCCGTTCAGCGCCACCCGGGAGGATTTCCGTACCCACGCCCCCCGCACCGCCGTCCGGGCCGCCCGCGATCCGAGCACCGACACATCGCCGTCCAGCTTCGGGAACAGCTCGGTGTCCGTGACCCGCATCTCGGGCCCGAACAGCGTGGAGAGCGACGGCCGCGCGCGGCCCGTCTGCAACGACACGACCTCCCGCAGCACGCCCGTCAGCTGCTCGGCCATCTCCTGCGCGGAGGCGAACCGGCGCGCCGGATCCGGGTCGGTGGAGCGCACCAGGAGCCGGTAGAACGACTCGTAGCGGCGGAACACCTCGATGGTGTCCGGGTCGGGCAGGGAGTCCACGAACATGTTCGTGTAGCCGTGGAAGTCGAACGTCAGCACCGCGAGCGTACGGCCCACCGTGTACAGGTCGGACGCCACCGAGGGGCCCACCTCGGAGACCTCGGGCGCCTGGTAGCCGACCGTGCCGTAGATCGCCGACTCGTCGTCGTCCATGCGGCGCACGGCGCCCATGTCGATCAGCTTCAGCTGGTCCTCGGTCTGGATGGCGTTGTCGACCTTGAAGTCGCAGTACAGCAGATTCCGGCTGTGCAGATGACCGAGGGCTTCGAGGGCCTCGATGCCGTAGGCGCAGGCCTGCTCCACCGGCAGCGGATCGCGTCTGCCGTCCTCGGCGCGGCGGGAGTTGGCGATCTCCTTCAGCGACTTGCCGCCGACGTACTCCATGACGATGTAGCCGTCGAGGGAGCCGGTGCGCTGGTCGAGGTGCTCGACGAAGTTGTAGATCCGCACGATGTTGGCGTGCTCGATCTCCGCGAGGAAGCGCCGCTCGGAGATCGCCGCCGCCATCGCGTCCTGGTCGCCGGTGTCCAGCAGACCCTTGAGCACCACCCAGCGGTCCGCCACGGCCCGGTCCACGGCGAGGTAGATCCAGCCCAGACCGCCGTGCGCCAGACAGCCCGCCACCTCGTACTGGCCGTGCACCACGTCACCGCCGCGCAGCTTCGGCACGAACGAGTACGGGTTGCCGCACTCGGTGCAGAAGCCCTCCGTACGGCCCGGCCGGTCACCGCGCGAACGGCCCACCGGCGCACCGCAGTCGGAGCGCGAGCAGAACCGCTTGCGCTCGGGCACCTCCGGGTCGTCCAGCACCATCGCGCGCGGGTCGGGCCGCGGCACCTCCGGCACCTCCACCAGGCCCGCCCCGAGCCGGCTGCGCGAACCGCCGCCGGTGGAGGTGCCCGAGCTGCGCACCGACACCGAACGCCCGCTGGAGCTGCCGGACAGCGAACGCGACAGCCGCCCCGACACCGAGCGCCGTGACCTGGACGACTGCGACGACGTACGGGCCGATCGCGCGGAGCGCGCACTGCCGGTGCCGCCGGTGCCTTCGGGGCCGGTGCCTCCCGTACCCCCGGCACCTTCCGCACCCGCACCCCCGCCCGCGGCCGCGGCCTTCGCCGAGACGACCGGGGCGAGTCCGCAGGTGTCGCAGTACAGCTCACCGCCGCCCACGTCCTCGTAGGCGCCCTCGCACCCCGGCCGCTGGCAGCTCTGTCCCGACCGGCTCATCCCGACTCCCCCCTGTGGTCCTCGGGCCCGGCCTGTCCGGGCACCCCCGGGCCGCCGCCGAGCAGTTCGGCCGCCGTCCGCTGGTAACGCAGCACCGCCTGCTCGGCCACCCGCAGGTCGCAGGGCGCGCTCCACAGCATGCGGCGCGCCACGTCGTACCGCTCCGTCAGCAGCGGATCCTCCGCCAGACCGTGCCGGGCCACCTTCGCCCGGTACGCGTCGAGCCGGCCGCGCAGCTCGGCGCGCACCGCCAGCGGCGCGGTGACCGCCGTCAGCGACTCGCGGGCGCGCAGCAGTTCGTCCTCCGCCCGCTGCTCCAGCGCCTCCAGCAGCGGGGACAACCGGTGCCACTGGGCCTGTCTGCGGTACTCGGCGGCCGTCGACAGCTGCTCCTGGAGCACGGTCGGCGGTCCGCCGACCACCGGCACCTCGGTCGCGGCGATCTTCGCCAGCACCTCGCCGCGCGCGGCGCGCGCCTCCGCCAGGGTGCGGTCCGCGCGGCTGAGCAGATCGCGCAGCTTCACGAGCCGCTGCTCGGCGTCCTGACGGACCGTGAGCACGGCGTCGATCTCCCGGCGCACCTCCTCCAGGGCGCGCGCCTCACGGTCGTACACCGTGGTGTCCGGTCTGCCGCCGCCGGGCGCCGAACTGCCCGGTGCGGGCGTCCAGAACGCCAGCGGGTCGCTGACCACCTGCTCGCGCAGCCCGGTCAGGGTGCGCGTGATGCGTTCCAGGTCGTCGCCCGCAGGGTGCTCGCCGGGACGGACACCGACCGAGTGCGCCAGGCGGCGGGTGCGCTGGAGTTCGGCGGCCAGTAAATCTATCCGGGCGGGCAGCGCGGACCACACCGCGTCGGCGCTGACGACCACGTCCAGCGACGTCGCGTACAGGTCGTTCATCCGGTCGACCAGCGCGGCCAGCGAGTACCGCTCGCTGAGCCGGCCCGGAGTGCCGTCCGGGCCGGTCGCGCCGGCCGCGGCCACGGTGGAGCCCGCGACCGTGACGCACTCGCCGCGCAGCAGTTCGGTCAGCTCCGCCAGGTCCTCCCGGCTGGACCAGCGGCGCCGGGCGCGGATCTCCCGCGCGGTGCGCAGGGCGCCCGCGTAGGCGTCGAAGTACGCCCACAGCAGGGTGATCGACGCCTCGGTGGCCGCCCACCGCTCCTTGGTGACGCCGGTCAGCCCGGCGCCCTCGAGGAGTCTGCGGCCCGCGTGGTCCTGGAGGGCGAGGAGGGAGGTCTCGATCGCCTCGTGCTCCGCGCCGAGCCGCGCCAGCGCACGGTCCACCTCGTCCCGGTCCAGTACCGGCCCAGGGGGTCCCGTGACGCCCATCGATCACCTCTCGCTACTGGTCTCGCTGCCGGTCTCGTCGCTGGTCAGTGTGCTCGTCCGCGTGCTGTTCAGTGTGCTGTTCAGTGTGCCGGTCCGTGTGGTGGGTCCGTGGTGGCCCGTGTGCGCTGCCGTGGCCGTGGCCGTCCCGCCGTCGTCACGTCACCGGTAGTGCGCCTCGGGCGGGTTCGCCGAGTCGGAGTCCTCACCCAGCGTCGGGGACAGCCACTTGTCGTACGAGTCCTTCCAACCGCCGCTGCTGCGGTACTCCTCCAGTGTCCGGTTGACCCGGCGTACCAGATCACCGGCGGTCAGTTTCATCGCCACGCCGTAGTACTCGCTGGTGAAGCTGGTGCCCTTCAGCTCGACCGTCGGGTCCTGCGCGGCCTGGCTGGCGGCGAGCGCACCGTCGGTCACCACCGCGTCCGCCTCGCCGAGCTGCAGCCGCACCAGGCAGTCCAGCTGGTTGGGCACCGTGACGATCTTCGTGCTCGACGGTATCCTCCCCGCCTGCCGGTCCGCGGTGATCTTGTCGTACGCCGTGGAGGTGGCCGCCGTGCACACCCGCTGGCCGGCGAGCGTCCCGTCGTACCCGGTGATCGCCGAGTTCCGCGGGGCGAGCACCTGCTGGCCGGTCCTGAAGTACGGCGCGGAGAACCGGACGTCCTCGAGCCGGTCGCAGGTGATGGTCATGGTGCGCACCACCATGTCGACCTGGTCGTTCTGGATCGCCGGGACCCGCTGGTCGGTGGGGATCGCCTGGAAGTGGATCTTCTGCTGGTAGTCCGCGCCGCCGAAGATGTCCTTCGCGATGGCGTACGCCAGGTCGATGTCGAACCCCTCCAGTTTGCCGGAGGGGTTGTTGGGGTTGAGATAGCCCCAGCGGTAGCTGTTCTGGTCCACGCCCACCCGCAGATAGCCGCGCTCCTCGATGGCGGCGACCGTCTGTCCGCCGGCGCCGGACGGGGCCAGGCTCTGGTCCTGCGCGGTGGCGTCGTCGCACTGCCCGGCCCTGGTCTGGGTGCCCCGTGCCGTTCCCCGGCCGGCCGGCCCCGGCGCGCCGTCGCCGTGCGACTGGGTCAGCGGCAGCAGCAGGACGAAGGCGAGCGCGAGGACGCAGACCGCCGCCATCGCCCCCACTCCGCCCCAGCCCCGCAGACCGGCCCGGAGCCGCTTCGGGAATGCGCGCGCCCGTGTCGTCACGTCCACGTCCCCTTTCACCGGTACTCCGACAGCCTGCGGCCGACGCCCAGCACGGCACCGGCCGCGGCCAGCGCGGCGAGCACCGCCGCGCCCGCGACGAGACCGCTCATCGCGTCCAGGCCGTCGCCCGCCGCCGACCTGAACTCCTGTGTCTCGTGCGTCAGCGCCTTCGCCAGGGACGTGTCGACGTTGTCGAAGCACACGCTCGTCGAGGTCTTCTGCGACGCGCCGATCACCCGGTCCCTGGCCTGCTGGTACTCGCCCTTGTCGTTCAGCGCGCTCGCCTGTTCGTGCCGGTCCTTCCACGCCTTCATCGACGTGTTCGCGACCTTCACCGGATCACGGCCCGCCGTGTCGTCGGCGAGCGCGTCGGCCTGGCCGAGCGTCTTCGCGAGCCGCGCGATCTCCTGGTCGTAGCCCCAGTTGTAGGCGTCGACGAGCGAGCCGTCCGCCAGCTTCTTCGTCTCGGCGCCGCGGCTGACCAGGACGAGGTTCTCGTCGCTGCGCGCCTTGAGGGAGGCTATCTGCGCGTCGTGCAGCACGTTCAGCGAGCGGACCCCGTGGTCGTAGGAGTCGTTCAGACCGGCGCGCGCCACGGTGTGCCCGACGACCATCCACAGCAGCACCACCAGGGTGGCTCCGCTGGCGGTCACCAGGCCGTGGTTGAGGACCCGGTTGGTGCGCAGGAAGGTGCGCCGCTGGGCCCAGCCGAGCGCGCCGAGCGCGACGACGCCGAGCGCCATCGCGGCCCACGGGTACGGGGTCGCGTCGTCGTAGTCGGCGCGCAGCCGCTGGTTCTCCCGCTGGTAGAGGTCCTGGGCCTTGGGCAGCATCCGGTTCTGCAGGGTGTCGTTGGCCAGCCGCAGATAGGCGCCGCCGACCGGGAAACCCTGGCGGTTGTTGGCGCGGGCCGACTCCACCAGGCCCTTGTAGCGCGGCAGCAGCTCGTTGAGCTGGGCGATGGTACGCGCCGAGGGGGAGCCGGGGTCGGTGTTGGCGGCGGCCGTGACCAGTTTGGCGGCGGCGGTGCGCACGTCCTTCTCGTACCGGTCGCGGGTCTCCGGGGTCTCCTGGAGCCCGGCCAGGTAGCCGCTGGCGGCCATGGTGTCGGCGTCGGCGAGCGAGCGGTAGATGTCGGCCGCGTCGGAGCTGAGCGGCTGACTGCTGTGCAGCACGTCGTCCGCCGCGCTCTGCCTGCTGTCGGTCTGCCAGGCGGCGACCGCGCCGAACGCGACGACCACCAGGGCCAGTACGGCGCCGATGACGCGCAGCCTGCCCGGCTCGGTCACCGCCGCCGCGCGCAGCTGGTCGAGGCCCTCCATGAACGCCGTACGGCGCGTGGTGCCCCCCGGCGGGGGAGGCGTGCGCGGTGCGGTGGGCACGGGGTGCCCCCGTGGTGGTGCGAGCGGCGTCGCGGGTGCTCCCGAACCCGGCGGCGCCGTGGTGCCCTTCGGCGTCTGTGTCACTGCTGACCTCCCCCATGGTCATCCGTCGCCGCTAGTATCGCTGCCGCCGCTGACAATGGCACCGGGGTTTGCCCTATGGGCCGGTGCGCCTCGCCCTCCGGGCCGGTACGGAGTCTTTCACCACCCCTGCTGATGAATACGACGGGGAGAGGGGATCGGTTCCCCCGAGCCCCCGATGACGTGCGTGGACGGCGAGATCAGGGGCGGCCGGGCGGCGATCGGGGCTGCCGCCGCCCACCCGGGCCGTCCGGGCCGTCCGGACCGTCCGGGCCGGGCGCGGGTGCGCCGCGGCGGGTCGCGC
Source organism: Streptomyces sp. NPDC047000 (assembly GCF_040644295.1). Lineage (NCBI taxonomy): Bacteria > Bacillati > Actinomycetota > Actinomycetes > Kitasatosporales > Streptomycetaceae > Streptomyces > Streptomyces sp. NPDC047000. The sequence goes on along the minus strand of NZ_JBEYWE010000005.1, from coordinate 149,372 downwards.
GGTTCCCCGCGCCCCTTTCCGACCGGTCCTGTCGGCCGACCGGTCCCGCGGGCCGTGTCCGGAAGCACCGCGTGCGCGCCCGCACCGGTTCACCGCGTGCGCGCCCGCTCACCGGTTGCCGCCGCCTCGGCCGCCGTGGTGAAGTGCGCCCGTACCCGGTCCAGGGCCTCCGGTCCCGCCCTCACGCCGTCCAGCCCCAGCAGGGCCGCGCCCAGGACCGGAGGGGCCGTCACCACCCGTGCCGTGGCCTTCGGGGCGCGGACGGCGAGGAGTTCCCGTACGCGGCCGTCCAGCTGCGCGTGCCCCGCGGCGAGGACGCCGCCGCCCAGCACCACCGGGGTCTCCTCGTCCAGGAGGTCCAGGCGGGTCAGTGCCACCGCCGCCATGGTCACCACCTCCTCCGCCAGCCGGTCGACGACCGCGCGGGCCACCGGGTCGCCGGCGGACGCCGTGGTGAACAGCACCGGTGTCAGCTCGTGCCGGCGTCCTGCCGGGACGCGGCCCAGGTGCAGGGCCTCGATGAGCGCGTACATGGAGCCGAGCCCGAAGTGCGCCGGGAGGGTGCGGGAGAGGGCGGTGGGCTCGCCGCGGCCGTCCTCCGCGCGCGCCGCGAACCACAGCGCCTCCTCCGCGAGTCCCCAGCCGCCGCCCCAGTCACCGGAGATCCGGCCGAGCGCCGGGAAGCGGGCGGTGCGGCCGTCGGGGCGCATGCCGACGCAGTTGATGCCCGCCCCGCACACCACGGCGACGCCGCGCGGCTCGTCGACCCCGGCCCGCAGGATCGCGAAGGTGTCGTTGCGGACCTCCACCCGCGCCCCCCAGCCGCGTGCCGTCAGCGCCGCCGCCAACTGCTCCTCCTCCACGGGCAGATCGGCGTTGGCGAGGCAGGCCGAGACCTGCTCGACGGCATGGACGCCCGCGGTGCGGCAGGCCCGTGCGACGGCCTCCGCGAGCGTGTCCACCGCCGTCTCCACGCCCACCGCCGGGGGCCGGAACCCGCCGCCGCGGGCCGTGGCGAGGACCCGCCCGTCGCCCGCCACGACGGCCACGTCGGTCTTGCTGTTGCCCGCGTCGACGGCGAGGACGGCCGCGGTGCCGTCCGCCCCGGCGGCGGGGACGCCCGAGGTCAGGCCCACGCGAGGTGCTCCCGGTTGTGCGCGATCAGCCGGTCGGTGAGGGCGTCGGCACAGGCGTACTGGCCGACGAGGGGGTGGGTGAGCAGCGCCCGGAACACCCGGTCGCGTCCGCCGCGCAGGGCGGCGTCGAGGGCCAGGTCCTCGTACGCGGTCACGTTCGCCGTCAGGCCCGCGTACAGCGGGTCCACCTCGCCCACCGGCAGCGGCACCGCCCCCTTGGCGCCGACGGCCGCCTGGACCTCGATCACCGCGTCGTCGGGGAGGAAGGGCAGGGTGCCGCGGTTGTACGTGTTGACGACCTGGTAGGTGCTGCCGCCCCCGCCGAGCAGCGCGGCCGCGAGGTCGACGGCGGCCTCGGAGTAGTAGGCGCCGCCGCGTTTCGCGAGCAGCGCGGGCTTCTCGTCGAGCGCCGGGTCGGCGTACATGTCGAGCAACTGCCGCTCCATGGAAGCGACTTCGGCGGCGCGGGACGGCTTGGTGCGCAGTTCGTCCACGACCTCGTCGTGGGCGTAGTAGTAGCGCAGGTAGTACGACGGGACCACGCCGAGCCGGTCGAGGAGCGGGCGGGGCAGCCGCAGGTCGGCGGCGATGGTGTCGCCGTGCGCGGCCAGCAGACGGGGCAGCACGTCGTCGCCCTCGGGACCGCCGAGTCGTACACCTGTCTCCCAGGTGAGGTGGTTGAGGCCGAGGTGATCGAGGTGCACGTCGTGCGGTGCCACGCCGAGCAACGCGGCGAACTTGCGCTGGAGGCCGATCGCCACGTTGCACAGTCCCACCGCCCGGTGTCCCGCCTGGAGCAGGGCGCGGGTGACGATGCCGACCGGGTTGGTGAAGTCGATGATCCAGGCGTCCGGGTTGGCGCGGCGCACCCGTTCGGCGATGTCGAGGACGACCGGCACCGTGCGCAGCGCCTTGGCGAGGCCGCCCGCGCCGGTGGTCTCCTGGCCCACGCAGCCGCACTCCAGCGGCCATGTCTCGTCCTGCTGCCGGGCCGCCTGCCCGCCGACGCGCAGCTGGAGCAGCACCGCGTCCGCGCCGTCGATCCCGGCGTCGAGGTCGGCGGTGGTGACGACCCGGCCCGGGTGCCCCTGCCGCGCGAGGATGCGCCGGGCCAGCCCGCCGACCAGTTCCAGCCGTCCGGCGTCCGGGTCGACGAGGACCAGCTCCTCGACCGGCAGGGTGTCTCTCAGCCGCGCGAAGCCGTCGACGAGTTCGGGGGTGTAGGTCGAGCCGCCGCCGACCACGGTGAGTTTCATGAACGATTCAACCCTTCACTCCGGTGAGGGTGACACCCTCGACGAACGCCCGCTGGGCGAAGAAGAACACGAGGATCACGGGGGCCATGACCAGAACGGTGGCGGCCATGGTGAGGTTCCAGTCGGTGTGGTGCGCGCCCTTGAACGACTCCAGCCCGTACGACAGCGTCCAGGCGCCCGGGTTCTCCGAGGCGTAGATCTGCGGGCCGAAGTAGTCGTTCCAGGCGTAGAAGAACTGGAAGAGCGCGACGGCGGCGATGCCCGGCCTCGCCATCGGCAGGACGACCCTGAGCAGCGTCCTGAGGTCGCCGCAGCCGTCCACCCTGGCCGCGTCCAGGTACTCGTCGGGGATCGTCATCAGGAACTGCCGCAGCAGGAAGACGGAGAACGCGTCACCGAACGCCATCGGGATGATCAGCGGCCACAGCGTCCCGGAGAGGTCCAGCTGCTTCGCCCAGAAGAGGTACATCGGGATGATGACGACCTGCGGGGGCAGCATCATCATGGAGATCACCAGCATCAGCGCCGTACTGCGCCCCGGGAAGCGGAACTTGGCGAGCGCGTACGCCACCGGGATCGACGATGCGACGGTGAGGACGGTGCCGAGACCGGCGTAGACGAGCGTGTTGCGCCACCAGGTGAGGAAGCCCGGCGTGTCGAACACCGTCCTGTAGTTGCCCCACTCCCAGGTGCGCGGGATCAGGTCCCGGCTCAGTGCCTGGGAGTCGCTCATCAGCGAGGTCAGGAACACGAACACGAACGGCAGGGTGAAGAACAGGGCGGCGGCGACCCCGAGGGAGTGCACGGCGATCCACTCCAGCAGCGCCCGGCGCCGGGCCGTGCGCTCGGCGGGGGTGACCGGTGCCTTCAACCGCACCGGTTTGTCGAGGACTTGCGTCATCAGTCACCTGCCTGGACGAGGCCGCCCCGGCGCCGCATCAGCAGCGCGGTGAACATCATCGACAGGGCGAACAGGACGAGGGCCACCACGCACGCGGAGCCGTAGTCGAAGCGCTGGAAGCCGAGGTTGTAGACCAGTTGAGGGAGGGTGAGGGTGGACTTCTCCGGATAGCCGGGCTCGAACTGGGCGCCGGCGCCCTGGATGACGCCCGAGGCGACCTTCCCGGCGATCAGGGGCTGGGTGTAGTACTGCATGGTCTGGATGACCCCGGTGACGACCGCGAACATCACGATCGGCGAGATGTTCGGCAGCGTGACGTAGCGGAACCGCTGCCACGGGGACGCCCCGTCCAGCTCGGCCGCCTCGTACTGCTCCCTGGGCACGTCGAGCAGCGCGGCCATGAAGATGACCATCAGGTCGCCGACGCCCCACAGGGCGAGCAGGGTGAGCGCGGGCTTGGACCAGGCGGGGTCGTTGAACCACGCCGGGGCCGGGACGCCGAACTTCTCCAGGATCGAGTCGACCGGCCCCGTACCGGGGTTGAGGAGGAACGCGAAGGCCATGGTGGCCGCGACCGGCGGGGCCAGGTAGGGCAGATAGAAGAGGGTGCGGAAGACACCCGTACCCGTCTTGATCTTCGTGATGAGCAGCCCCACGCCGAGCCCGAACAGCACCCGCAGCGTGACCATCACCAGGACCAGCCACAGGGTGTTGCGCAACGCGGGCCAGAAGTAGGGGTAGTTCTCGAAGACGTACGTCCAGTTCCTCGTCCCGCTCCACGTCGGCGCGCGGAAACCGTCGTAGTGCATGAAGGAGAAGTAGACCGTCGAGACCAGCGGATACGCGAAGAACACGGCGAAGCCGATGATCCCGGGCGAGAGGAAGGCGACCGTACGGAGCGCCGCCCTGCGGCGCTTCGACGTGAGTGTGACGGTGACGGCGCTCATCACTGCTTCGCCTGGGCGATGTCCGTGTCGATCTGCCGCGCGGTGGCGGCCAGACCCTTGTCGAGGTCCTTGGCCCTGCCGCTCTCGTAGTCGAACCCGAAGTTCTGGATCGTGGCGAGGTAGACACCGCCGTTGACGGACGCGGGGGTGGTGGTCGACGCCGGGTTCGCCGCGATGTCCAGGAACGTCTTGAAGCGCGGATCGTACGTCAGCTTCGGGGACCTGAGGGCGGCGAGGGTGGACGGCACGTTGTGGATGCCGTTGGAGAAGTTCACCACCGCGTCGGTGTCCGTGGTGATGTACCTGACGAACTCCCAGGCAGCGTTCTGCCGGTGGCTGGTGGCGGCGATACCGGTGATCGTGCCGGTGATGTACCCCTTGCCGTACTGGTCCTCCTGGCCGTCCGGGACGGGCAGCGGGGCCACGCCGATCTCGAACCCCGGCTTGGCGGCCGTCGCCATCCCGAGCCGCCACTCGCCGTCGAGCTGCATGGCGACCTGGCCGGTGTGGAAGGGGTGCTTGTCGCCCCACTCGTCACCGAGGGTGGCCCGGTACTTCTCCAGCCGCTGGAAACCGCCGAGCCCGTCGACGAGCTTCTTCTGGAGGGTGAAACCGGCCTTGAACGCGGGGTCCTCGGCGAGGTTCGACCTGCCGGCGGAGTCGAAGTACGCCGGGGAGAACTGGGCGAAGTAGTGCTCGGTGGTGGTCTCCCAGCCGTGGTAGTCCGGCATGAACCCGAGCTGCTTGTAGCCGTCGCCCTGCCGGACCGTCAGTTTCCTCGCGTCGGCCAGGAACTCGGACCAGGTGCGGGGCGGACTGGTGATACCGGCCTTCCGGAAGGCGGTCTTGTTGTAGTAGAGACCGTACGCGTCGCCCAGCAGCGGGGCGGTGCAGCGGTCGCCGGCGTACTGGGTGTACTCGTTCATCGCCTTCGGGAACGTCGTCCCCGGGTCGATGCCCGCCTTCTCGAAGAAGGGGTTCAGGTCGACCAGCGCGCCCGAGGAGCAGAACTTGCCCACGTTGTTGGTGGTGAAGGAGGAGATGACGTCCGGGGCCTTGCTGCCGCCGCCGCGCAGCGCCTGGTTGATCTTGTCGTCGGTCATGTTGCCGACGACGTTCACATGAATGTTGGGGTGCGCCTTCTCGAATCCGGCGACCAGTGTCTTCACGGCCTTCACCTCGCCGGGGGCGCTCCAGGCGTGCCAGAAGGTGATGGTCGTCTCCTTGGAGGTGTCGTCGTCGGCGCCGGAGGAGGACTGACCGGTGCAGGCGGAGGCGGCGAGCAGCACGGCCGAGACGGACAGGGCGAGAGCCGCCCTCCGGGCGGGACGGGCCGCGCGGGGCATGACGTGGGACAGGGCGTCGGGCAGGGCGTCGGGCATGACTGGGTCTCCCTGGGACGGGACGGTGAGGGGATGCCGGGCGGGTCGGAAGGTGAGGACGAGGGCGTCAGCGGGCGGCGGAGGTGTCGAAGACCTCGTCGCGGGTGACGGTGAGCGCGCGTTCCAGCGCGCCGCGCAGCACGGGATGCTCGCGGACGTCGCCCACCACGAGACGGGGCCGGGAGGCGGCCAGCTCCTCCAGCTCGGCCTGTACGAGCGAGCGCAGCGCCTCGCCCCCGGCGGTGAGGGAGGTGCCGCTGAGGACGACGAGTTCGGGGTCGAGGACGGAGACCAGCGAGGCGAGACCGGTGGCCAGCCGGGTCGCGTAGGTGTGCAGGAACCGCAGATGCGGCTCGTCGGCGCGGTCCGCGGCGGTCCCGCCCAGGATGTCGGCGCGGTCGGCCGCCGAGGCGACGAGGGCGGCGGCGACGTCGGTGTACGGCCCCGCCGGGACGCCGGTGACGCCGAGGTCCCGGGCGAGCCCCGGGAGGGCCTGGGACCCGGCGAGTTCCTGGTAGCCGCCGCTGTTGGCCCTGGTGACCTGCCGCACCAGCGGGGCGCCCGGTACCGGCAGGAAGCCGACCTCACCGGCGCCGCCGGTCCAGCCGCGGTGCAGCCGCCCGCCGAGGACCAGGGCGGCGCCGAGACCCTCCTGGTTCCACAGCAGCACGAAGTCGCCGTGGCCGCGGGCGGCGCCGAGCCGCTGCTCGGCGAGGGCGACGAGGTTGACGTCGTTCTCGTACTCCACCGGCAGGGGCAGGGCGGCGGCCAGTTCGCCGAGCAGCGCGGGGGAGTGCCAGCCGGGCAGATGGGAGGCGTACCGCAGCCGCCCGGTGCCCGGGTCGAAGGCGCCGGGCGTGCCGATGACGAGCCGCCGCAGATCGGCGCGGGCCAGCCCCGCCGCCTTCACGGCGCCGTCGAGGGCGTCGGTGACCTGCCGTACGACGCTCTGTCCGGCCCGCCGCCCAGGGGTGTCCAGCCGGTACTCCCCGACCGTGCGCCCGGTGATGTCGGCGACGGCGGCACGGATGCGCACCGGGTTGACGTCGAGCCCCGCGGCGTAGGCGGCGGCCGGATTGACCGAATACAGCTGGGCGCCGGGCCCCGGCCGCCCCTCACTCGTGCCGGTGACGACGACGAGCCCCGCCGCCTCGAGGCGGGCCAGCAGCTGGGACGCGGTCGGCTTGGACAGCCCGGTGAGCTTCCCGACCCGGGTGCGGGACAGGGGCCCGTGCTCCAGGAGCAGATCCAGGGCGGCGCGGTCGTTCATGGCGCGCAGGACACGCGGGGTGCCCGGCGTACCGGCGGTTCCTGCCATACGTGACGCCACCTGCCCTTCCCGGTGACCCACCCTTCCAGCGCCGCGGAAGGGCTGTCCACTCGACGATCAACATGTGATCACCCCGCGGACACTGTTAGGAAAGTTTCCTATCGGATGCGAGGAAGGTAGGACCTCGCTGGAGCCACCGTCAAGAGCAACCGCCCCCCCGGGCGACGGAGTCGTCACGTGAGGACGCCGCTGCCCGGTTCCGGCGGGGGTGAGTCAGAGATCCTGGAGAAAGGGTGCCGTGTCCAGGACGGGGTACGGCTGGGGCAGCTCGAGGGGCTCGCCCAGGTCCACCTTGGTCTCGTCGTCGTAGTACGCCTCGGTGGGGTCCTCGCCCGGGAGGATCGGGGTGGAGTAGCAGTGTGCCGTCCTGGTCCTGCGGTTGATCAGGACGTAGACCGGGATGCCCGCGGCGGCGTATGTGCGGAGCTTGGGGCCGGTGTCGGTCCAGTGGTTGGACGAGGTGACCTCGCCGACCAGGGCGATCATGTCGGCGGGGTACCAACCCTTGTGGACCTTGCGGTACGACTCGTCGAGTTCGGAGGCCCTGCGGCGGCGCACGTAGAAGTCCGGGACGATCAGCGACATGGTGCCGCCGTCCTTCTTGGCGGCCCGGTAGCCGTTGCCCATGCCCACGAGGCGGAATCCGGCCGCGCGGAACTGGTATCCGAGCTCGAAGGCGCCGTCGTTGTGGTTGTCATCCGGTTGCGGCGGCACGATGACCGTCCCCTCGACGTACTCGGGTCGAATCGGCACGGGGGATGCCTCTTCGATCGCGCTCAACAGGTCGATGGGGTCCACCTGCGTCATGACCGGCTCCATGATCGGTTCGGCGCTCATCGCGGTTCTCCTCGTCATGCTGGTGCCAGGCTAAGCCCGCGTCGGGTGCCCCGGCAGAACAATGGCGGCGACGCGCTCACCGCGCCGGAGAACGGTGCCTGATCACTCGAATGAGTGTGCAGAGCCGTTCTGGTTGCCGTTCGTGAGCCGGGTACTGGCCGGGTACTGGGCCGGATACGCGGAGAAGCGGCGTCCGAATCCGCCCGGACGCCGCTTCTTGGGAGACCTGTTCCTGCGAGCTCGTCCGCTACCGCGTCGGCGGGCGCTGCGGCCCTATCGGGGCCGTCGCCTGGACCTGCGGGGAGTCGGCGTTGGAGTAGACCGACGGGGCCGCGACGGACGCCGTGGGGTCGGCCGGGTCCTCCTCCGGTACGGCCGTCGCGCCGCCCACGATCGGGATGTCGGCGGCCGAGAAGGCGTGCTTCACGCGCCAGCGCAGCTCACGCTCGACGGCCACCGACTTGCCCGGCATGGTCTTGGCGGAGATGTGCACCACCATCGAGTCCAGCAGCACGCTGTCCAGACCGAGGACCTCGATCGGGCCCCAGAGCAGCTCGTTCCAGGGCTCCGACTTGCTCATCTGCTCGGCGACCTCGTTCAGGGTCCGCCTGACCTTGTCCAGGTCCTCCGATGCCTTCACGGTCACATCCACGCCCGCCGTCGCCCAGCCCTGGGACAGGTTGCCGATGCGCTTGACCTCGCCGTTGCGGACGTACCAGATCTCGCCCTCGGCCCCGCGCAGCTTGGTCACCCGCAGCCCGACCTCGATGACCTCACCGCTGGCGACGCCCGCGTCGATCTGGTCGCCGACGCCGTACTGGTCCTCCAGGATCATGAACACGCCGGACAGGAAGTCCGTGACGAGGTTGCGGGCGCCGAAACCGATGGCCACGCCCGCGACACCGGCGGAGGCCAGCAGCGGGGCCAGGTTGATCTCGAAGGTGGCCAGCACCATCAGCGCGGCCGTGCCGAGGATCAGGAACGACGCGACCGACTTCAGCACCGAGCCGATCGCCTGGGAACGCTGGCGGCGCCGCTCGGCGTTCACCAGCAGCCCGCCCAGCGTCGTCCCGTCGACCGCCTGCGCCGTGCGGTTCATCCGGTCGATCAGCTTGGTGATCGACCGCCGCACCACCGTTCTCAGCACGCCCGCGATCACCAGGATGAGCAGCACCCGGAGACCGATCGCGAGCCAGGTCGACCAGTTCTGCTCGACCCAGCTCGCGGCGTTGGTCGCGCTCTCCTGGGCGTCCTGGAGCGTGGGCACCACCGGCGCCGCCGACCCGGAAGGGGTCGGAGAGGGCGACGGTGACGGCGACGAACCGGCGGCCGTGAGGACGGCGGACAAAGACACTAAAAGGCACCTCCAGGCGTTGCACCGCCCCGCCGGCGCGAAGGGCAAGGTCACGAAAAGATCACCGGAAGGGCAGGACCACCACACTAACGGGGCATTGTGTGTGCGCCCGACCGCGGTGTGAAGCACGCCCCCGGCGCACGGGGGCTTGAACAGGCCACGGACCTGGGGATGTATGGAGGGCGTAGGAGGGTGTGGTCGAAAACACTCCCGGCCCGTTACCGGCAGATGGTGGCGCGTCCACCAGGCATGAGGGGAAACTGACAGCAGATCGTCCCGGCGCGAGCCACGCGCCGCCGGCGTAATAGGAGGCATCCGTGCCGCATGTCCTGGTCCTCAACGCGTCGTACGAGCCACTCGGCGTCGTACCGCTCCGCCGCGCGCTCATCCTCGTCCTGGAGAACAAGGCCATCAGCCTCGAGGAATCCGGCGCCTATATGCACAGCGCGACCGTCACAGTCCCCGCACCCAGCGTGGTCCGGCTCAAGCGATTCGTCCGGGTTCCCTACCGCGGGCCCGTTCCTCTCACCCGGCGGGCGCTGTTCGCCCGCGACGGGGGCCGGTGCATGTACTGCGGTGGCGTCGCAACCAGCGTCGACCACGTCATCCCGCGCAGCCGCGGGGGCAAGCACGTCTGGGACAACGTGGTGGCCTCGTGCCGCCGCTGCAACCATGTCAAGGCCGACCGTCACCTCGTCGAACTCGGCTGGCGCCTGCGCCACAAACCCGCCCCGCCCACCGGCCTCGCCTGGCGCATCATCGGCACCGGCCACCGGGACCCGCGCTGGCTGCCCTACTTGCAGCCGTACGGCGCGGACGACGCCATGGCCCGGATCGACGGCATCCCCGCCTGACGATCCGGGCCTTCGCACACGTACGGCCGCGATGCGGCTGCCCGCCGTGAGATGCCGGGCAGCCGCACCGGGGTCGCACGGCTCCGCGGTGTGCGCTGCCCGGGGTGCGTCGGTGCCGTCACCCTGACGTCTCGCTGAGTGCCGGCGGGGCGCCCGCGCCGGAAGCCGGGACGGGTTCCCACTCGGCCCAGACCGTCTTGCCGACCCCGCCCCGCGGGCACACCCCCCACTTGTCGGCGAGCGCCCCGACGATCGCCAGCCCCCGCCCGAACTGCTCCCCGTGACACGCGTCCCGGGCCTCTGGCAGCCGCTCACCACGGGGATCACTCACCTCGATCCGCAGCCCCGCGGCGTCGGCGGCCAGCCGCACCCGGATGAGCCGGTCCCGCAGGCTGCCGTGCAGCAGCGCGTTGGTCAGCACCTCGGACGCGACGACGGCGATGTCGTCGGCGCGGGCCCGGTAGCCCCACTCGACGGCGAGCCGGGCGACGCGCTGCCGGGCGAGGGGGACGCTGCGGGTGGTGGGGGTGTAGTCGAGCTGGTCCTCGTGGAGGAGGGGGTGAGTGGGCATGCGGTTACCTCCGGCGGTTGCGCTGAGTAGGTGCCTGGGTGCCGAAAGTAAGGGCGGGGAGCTGATGGGTGCAAGCGTCTCGGAGACAATTGTCTCTATCGAGTGACGTGGAGCAGGTTCACAGGGAGACTTGGTCGGTGACTCGTACCTCACCCTTGGGTAATCGGACGTCAACTGTGCTGGGTCGCAGGCTCGGTGGTGAGCTGTTGCGCTTGCGTGACGCTGCGGGCAAGACCCAACGCCAGGCGGGCGATGCCATCAACGCATCGAACTCGAAGATCGTGAAGATGGAACAAGGCTGGGTTCCCATGCGTGACCCGGACATTCGGGCGCTCTGTGTCTTCTACGACGTGGCCGACCATGAGGCGTCACGACTGCTGGACCTGGCCAGGCTGGACCGCGAACGCCGCAGGGCGCGGGGATGGTGGCAGCACTCACCCCACCCCGGCACACTGTCCGAATACCTCGCGCTGGAAGACGCCGCCAACCGAGTGCGTACGTGGCAACTCTCCCTGGTCCCGGGCCTCTTCCAGACCGCCGAGTACGCCCGCTCCCTGGCGGTCAGCGAAGGCGCCGGGGTGTGGGAGGACCCCGATGACATCGAGCGTCTGGTCGAGATCCGCATGCGTCGTCAGAACCGCCTCCACGAGGAACGCCCTCTTCACGTGTACGCGCTTGTGTGGGAGGCGGCACTACGGCAGTTGGTCGGCGGAGCCGACACCATGCGCGCGCAGCTCGAACACCTCTTGGAGGTGGCCAAACTGCCTCATGTACGTCTTCAGGTGCTGCCGTTCCGCGCGGGCGGCCACCCGTGCATCCCGGGCTCGTTCTCGATCATCTCGTTCGCTGAGGCGGAAGCCGTGGACGTGGTCCATGCCGACACCATCGCGTCTACTGTCTGGGTGGAGAACGCGGGGGAGAGCGTCACGTACAGCAAGTTCTTCGAACGTACGGCTCGACTGAGCCTTGCCCAGCGCGACTCGGTTCTGTTGATCGACGCGATTCGTCAGGAGATCTGACCCATGCAGAGTCTCGACTTCGTGAAGTCCAGCTACAGCAGCACAGCCGGTGAGTGCGTCGAGGTGGCCCGCAACCTCGCCCATAGGGTCGCCGTCCGCGACTCCAAGTCCCCCGACGGCCCCGTAGTCCGCCTCGCTCCAGATGCGTGGGCAAAGTTCACCGAGTCGCTGAACTGGCCCGCGATCGACGTGAGGCTGTTGCGCTTCCCGGAGAAACACCGGATCGATCCACCTGTGCGCCGTGAACCCCATTGAGTCGACCTTCTCTACCGTCCGGCTGTGGACCAAGGCCCCCGTGGCGCCGACTCCAGCACCGGCGCCCTGGCCATGGTCTTCTTCCTGGGAGGGGTGGTATCCGCCTGAAGGCAACCCGGCCGACCCGTTGCGTGACCTCAGTCGGCGTACTTCGACCCTGTCGTGGCGGCGGCCGGGCTGACCGATGTCACCACGTACGACCTCCACGCCTCGCAAGACACCTCGGTCGCCGACCGGTGTGGCGTTATGGCCGCTGCGCACCGCCTCCGCCACTCGAATGTGAGGGTCACCACCCGGCACTATGCCTCCTAGGCCAGCGGTCGCCGGTCGTGTAAGACCATGACTTGCGCGCGCCTAAGGGCTGTCCCGCAAAGATCTTGAGGTTGCCTCGGGCATGGTGGGCCGCTGTGCGGCCCGCTTACCTATCCGGTGAGAGCGAGGTTGTGCATCCTGGCGATGCCGAGCATGGCGTGGTGGACGCCGTCACCTTTGAGGCGACAGTCGCGGAGGATCTTCCAGGTCTTCATGCGGGCGAAGACATGCTCGACACGGGCTCGGACCTGCTTGTGGGACTTGTTGTGCTGCTCTTTCCAGTCCGGAAGTTCACTCTGGCCCTGCTTGCGGCGATGCGGGATGACCAGTCCGGTGCCCGGGTAGCCGCCGTCGGCGATCGTGACCGTGTTGCCGACGGCATCCTTGGCGCCTGACTCTTCCCATGCCTTGCAGTCGTTGCGGTTCCCGGCGAGCGGTCGGCCGACCACAACGACCAGGCGGGTGTCGGCGTCGATGACAACCTGATGGTTGGTGGAGTACCGGTAGTTCTTCGACCGCTCGGCGATCGTGTGGTCGCGGGTGGGCACCAGGGTGCCGTCCACGATGAGCACGGCGTCCTTGGCGAACCGCTTGCGGATCTGGAGTGCGAGCAGGGGACCGAGGTGGTTGATGACTCGGCCGGCCGTCGACTTCGAGACGCCGAACAGCGGAGCGAGCTGCCGCAACGTCAGATTGGTTCGCCAGTAGGCCGTGACCAGCAACACCCGGTCCTCCAACGGCAGGCTCCACGGCCGACCTCGGTGGACCACATCTGCCCCATCGCGCCGCAGCGTGGTCAGCAGTTTGCCGAAGCAGCGCGGGCTCAGCCCCGCGAACGGGGTTATCCAGGACGGCTCCGATGCCGTGATCACACTCGCCACATCATGATCATCACTCAGGCTGGCTCAATACCGAGACGATGCCACAGTTACGCTGATCGGGGCAGTCCACAATGCGCAAGACCGGGGGAAACCGTGAACCGACCACTGTTGTTCCTCGACGTGGACGGGCCGCTCAACCCTTACGCGGCCAAGCCGGAGAAGCGTCCACACGGCTACATCACACTCAGAGTCCCCCGGAACGACTCCCATGAGGACGACAAGGGCCTCTCGTCCCGACGACGTCCCCTGCGTGTCTGGCTCAACCCAGAGCACGGACGAATCCTGCCCCAGCTCGGCTTCGAACTGTGCTGGGCCACCACATGGATGGACGACGCCAACCGGTGGATCGCACCAGTGCTCGGCCTTCCGGAACTTCCCTTCGTCGACTTCGGCGACGTCCTACTCCAGGAACGCCCTGATGGAGTTCACTGGAAAACCGGCCCGCTGGTGAACTACGCCAATGGCCGTCCTTTCGCCTGGGTGGACGACGAGCAGAGCGAGCTGGATCAGACCTACGTGACCGCCCAGCATCAAGGTCCCGGCCTCCTCCACCACGTCAACCCACGGATCGGCCTACGGGAGAACGACTTCCGCGCACTCGCCGACTACGCCCGGTCCCTGAACACCTCACGAACCACCGGCTGAGCACCTCACCAGCTCTTCAGGTTGCTCCGTACTCGGAGCCAAGATCTTTTGCGGGACAGCCCTTAGGGAGCGGCATGAGACGGTGTGCGGGATTGTTGTGCTCGGTCCTGTTGTCGCTGATCACCCTGGCTGCGGCGGCCGGGTCCGCCGCAGCCAGAGAACGCGTTGGTCGCCCGACTAGCAGCGGAGAACGCGGTGCTGAACAGTCAGCCGGTCCGCTCATCTCCCGTCGCAAAGAATCGCTGTACATATTCTCCCGGGGGCAACTTACTCTCCCGCATGAGAGAGAAGACCTCGACCCCCTCCCCGGGCACCTCGCCGATACGGAACGCCTCTGCGAAGTTCACGTAATCGACTTCCCCGAGCACTTCGCAATACTCGTATGCCTCAGTCTCCGCGCGGTCGATCGCCTCGTCCAACGAATGAGCGGTCCAGAGAGTGACTCGCTCCTCGTATACGCCGAGGGAAAGATGCCGGAAAATGCATCGCACGCCATACCAGGAAAATTCAGTCATCGGATTTCCATTTCTTTTTACCTGTGCCAGTACACGGGGTGGGCGGCTCGTCGACCGCCCACCCCTCAAACGCTCTCGGCTCTGGGCTCTGCTACGCCAGAGCCCAGATAACGGCGGCCACGATGTCAACCTCCCAAAAAATGACGAGGGTGACGACGAGGGCGATGATGAAGACCCAGAGCCCCAGATCCTTCAGCACCACCCGCAGGCTGTCTGACTGTGAGCGGTTCTTCCGTGCGTTGCGGCTGCCCGCATACTTCTCGGCTTGTTCGAGCTTCTTCTTCGCCGACTTGAATGCCTTATGGTCGTACGGGCGCCCGTTCGCCTTGTTGTCGAGGGCTTCCTTCTCCTTGTGGCTCAGCGATGCGGGCTTCTTCGTTGCTCTTCCGTCCAGGTCCAGATGGTTGACCGGGTCGGCCGGATAGACGTAGGCGTCGTCGTTGCCGCCCAGGACCGGATCTACGGACAGGAATCGTCCCACGGTGGGGTCGTACAGCCGTTGTCCCATCAGAACGGCCCCGGTAGCTGAGTCCGCGGAACGCTGGGCGGTGCCGAGCCAGCCGTAGCGGGCAGCGGCGGTGTCACCTTCGGCGTTGCCGTACTCGTCGTAGGATTGGGCGACTGCCGAATGGGCGGTGTCCAGCGGTAGTTGTACAGTCACGTCGCCGTGGATGTCGCTCAACTGGAGTGTTGCTGAACCGGAGGCACCGGTGACTGCGTCCAGTTGGCCGTCGATGCCATGCACGTCCCGGGTGATCGTGCCGCTGGAGTCCTCGGCGGTCCAAGTTGGGCTGTCGTCGGCGGCGCCGTAGTGATTGGTCTTGGACGCGGTCTGGGCCCACGTGCCATTGGTGCTTGACTCGGTGGTCCAGGTTGCGAGGCGGCCGACCGCGTCCAGGGCCCAGGTCTGTCGGCTGGTATCGGAGGTCTGCTGGCGGACGAGGTCATTGGCGTAGTAAGCGATGGTGGCGCCGGAGGCCTCTGCCGTGGTGCGGCCGAAGGCGTCGTAGACCGTGCCGGAGGTAGTCAGCCGGTCGGCGCTGTCGTAGGAGTACGACATGGTGGTCGCGCCGGTCGAGGTACAGGCCGAGCCGATGTTACCGGTCGAGGTGGTCAACGCTGTGCGGTTGCCGTTGTCGTCGAACGTGTAGCCGCGGCGGGTGCAGGCTCCGCTCGGGTCGGTGTCGTCAGCCCGAATGAGGCGGCCAGCGGCGTCGTAGGTGTAGGCGCGGGACCGGGTCTGGCCGTTGCTGTCGATGTTTGTGACGACCTGGTCCTGCACTGAGCGGTCCACCATGTCGGAGGCGACGACCGTATTGTCGCTGTCCTTTGTGTAGACCCGGGATGTCTCGGCGCCGGTCTCGTCCTGGGTGACAGTCAGGGTGTAGCCGCCGGGCAGGGACTCGGTGGCGAGGTCACCGTCTGCGCCGTAGGCGGCGGCGAAGGTGCCGGCGACCGAGTCGGTGCGGGAGGTCTCCAGGCCGCGCGGGTCTTTGGTGGTGTCGTAGGTGTAGGTGGTGGTGGACGGGGCGGAATCGGTGGTCCTCACCGGCCGGCCGAGCGCGTCGTACTGTGTGCTGGCGGTGTTGCCCGCGCCGTCGTTGTAGGTGACCTCCCGTCCGAGCTGGTCGTAAGTGTGCACGACGGTCTGCCCGTTCGAGCTAACCGTGGCCACGTCACCGTTGCCGGTGTCGTATGTGGTGGTGGTGTCGGGTACGGCGGTACCGACTCCGCCACTGACGGCGGTGGTCTGGATGCGGCCCGCGCCGTCGTAGGTCTTGGTGGTGGTGCGGGTGACGGAATTGGCAGTCTCGGTGGTCTTGGCGGTGTTGCCCCAACGGTCGTATTCGGTGGTCTTGGAAGGTAGCTGAGCCGGGTTGGAGCCACCATCTGTGATGGCGTCGGCCGGGCCGGTGGAGCAGACCAGGTCGGCCCATTCAGGCTTGCCGTTGCAGGTACCGGTACCCGTGGCCGAGTAGTACGTCGTCACCGTGGCGCCTGCGTCCGAGCCGGACGATTTTGGCAGGGTGGTCTTGGTGACCCGGCCCTGCGAGTCGTACGACGTGGTTGTCTTCAGCGCCAGACCGGACGGATCGGTGGTTGTTGCAGTCGGCAGGCCCTTGACCCAGTCGTACTCGGTCTTCGTGGTGCGCACGTCGCCGTCGGAGGAGTACCCGTCCACGTAGGCGCCCGCCTGGCTGGTGGTGACCTGGTTGGTGATCGTGGCCGTGCCGTCGCTGGGGCGGCCTTCGTCGTAGGTGTTGGCGGTGTGCTGCCGCGCTGCCGCCTCGGTGCCAGCTGGGAGGTCGGTGCCGCCGGTGCCAGCGTTCAGCGTGGAGGTGAGGGTCACCTGGTGCAGGGGGCCGTACTCGTCGGTCTCGCGCAGGCCGTCGGAGGAGTAGACCGAGCGAGTGGAGAGTAGTTCGGCCCGGTCGGCGGCCGTCATCTGGTCGATGTTGAGGGAGACCTGCTCTGATAGCCCTGCGCCGCTGGTGGCCAATGCCAGTTCCCGGTTGGAAGCGGTCAGTTCGCGCACCGTGTTGCCGAAGCGGTCGTACTCGGTGGTGGTGATGTGCTCGCCCGGGGTAGCGGTGTTGATCTGGCGGCCGGAGGCGTCGGTGTAGGCGATCGTGGCCCGTTTGTAGTCGGAGGCGGTCAGGTCCGAGCCGGTGTTGGACGACGGTTCCGAGTCGGCGGGAAAGAGGGCGGTGGCGTCGGTCGGTATGTCGCTCTGGCCCCAGGCCGCGACGTCCGACGTACCCATGTTGTTGGGGGCTTTGCTGCCGGTCAGCGGAACATCGTAGACGACACTGGTGGTGGCGTAGGTGCCGTCGGTCTCGTTCTGAGTGCCTGCCTTCAGGTTGGGGCGGGAGGCGGACAGCAGCATGCCCGCGCCCGCGGTGGCCGCGTTGCCGGCCTTGCCGTACGTGAACGTCCAGGCCAGTTCACCGGGCGGGGTCAGGGTAGCAATCCGGCCTGCGCTGTCGTAGGCGTAGGAGGTCTTCAGCGCGGGGCTGGTACGGGGGTCCCACTGCTCGCGCAGACGGCCTGAGCCATCGTAGGCGTACTGCGCCACGGTCGTAGCGGTCGCTTCCGAGGCGCCCGGGTCGGTGGCCCACTCCTTGATCTGCTGTACCTGGCCGTTGTAGTCGCCGAGCGCAGAACCGGTGGCGGTGGTGGAGGCGGCGTAGACGAACTCCAGCAGGCGGCAGCCCCTGGTTGACGGTGTGGTCTCGCATGTGGACGCGGTGACCGCCGAGGTGGGGGCGATCACGTACTTGGGGCGTGCCAGGGTGCTGCTGCCGGAGATGACCTTCTCCGAGACCACCTTGGTGGTGGAGTTGTCGGTCGGCAGATAGGCACTGGAGACCTGCCAGGTCGTCGCCGCGGAGTCGACCTTGGCGAACGTGGTGGTGGTGCCTTCCTGGTCCTTCAGAGTGAACGAGCCGGTCAGGGAGCCGGTCAGGGTGAGGTCCTCCGAGCCCGGTTCGGGCTTCCAGCCGCCGGAGGAAGTGGCGGTGAAGCCGGTCTCGTCGCCGTTGACGTCCATCAGCGCCACGGAGGTGGAGGAGGTCTTGCGGACGTAGGCCCAGTCGGAGTCGGTTATCTCGGCTGTGGTGCCGG
Source organism: Streptomyces sp. NPDC047000 (assembly GCF_040644295.1). Classification (NCBI taxonomy): domain Bacteria; kingdom Bacillati; phylum Actinomycetota; class Actinomycetes; order Kitasatosporales; family Streptomycetaceae; genus Streptomyces; species Streptomyces sp. NPDC047000. The sequence goes on along the minus strand of NZ_JBEYWE010000005.1, from coordinate 131,553 downwards.
AGGTCCACTGCGGACCGAAGATCGCGACCTGGCCCTCGGCGTCCGCACCCGCCGTCGGGCGGCGCGAGGACGCGGTCCGCGACACCGACAGATCGAACCCGGACGCGTCGGTGGCGGACAGCGTGAAGTCGCCGGTCAGCGCGTTCACGCTGCCGGGGCCGATGCCCTCGCTGGGTGCAGTGCCCGCGTTGCGGTCCACCATGATGGTGTGGGGCTGGGAATAAGCGGTTGTGGTGCCGTCGGTGAAAACCGCCCGCATGTCGACGGGACTGTCCTCTGACAGGGACGAGGTCACGTTCCAGGTGAGGGCTGGGGGTGAGCCGCCCGTGACCGTGAGTGGCCAGGTGGAGACGGCTGAGCCGTCGGAGGACTTGGTGACGTCAACGGCGGGTACGTTGTGCCAGGTGTCGGTTTCACCTCGCCGGTACTGGTAGGTGACGCCGGTGTAGCTGGTTTTGCCGGTGGAGGTGAGGCTGACGCGGCGGGCGGCGCTGTCACCGTCGCCCGGGGTGAGCAGGCCAGCGCCGTCGCCGACACCGAAGGCGTAGGCCGTGACCGAGGCCGAGAGGTTGCTGCCGGAGTCGACGGTCTTGGCGTAGAGCTTGTGCCAGTCCTCGCCCGGCTTGATCGTGATCGTCAGAGGGTTGCCACCGCTGCCGTCGGTCGTGTCATATGCGCGTTGAGGGACGGAGGGGTCGTCGAGGCCCCAGTAGTAGCCCATGCCGTCGGTGGAGGACGTGTCCAGGGTGCAGGTGGCACCTGAGTCCGCCTTGGCCGTCCAGGTGTTCTCGCTGTACGGGGTGCAGGAGATGGCCGGTGCGGTGGGCAGGGCGGTGTTCAGCACGAACGTCGTGTACGAGGACCAGGACCCGTAGTCGGTGCCGTCGTAGCCACGCACCCGGAAACGCAGGTGCGAGCCCGCGGGGAACATGGAGGCGGACGGGATCGTCAGCTTCGCCGCCGACCCGGACGCCACCGCGGCGGAGGTGCCGGTGTAGGTGTACGTGGTGTCCGCGTACGCCGGGTCCGGGCTCACCTCGAACTGGCCCTTGACCGTGGAGCCGTCCGCGTCCGTCACCTTCGCCGACAGCGTCGGCGTCAGGGAGGTCACGTACAGCTTGCCGTTGTACGGGTTGGGGAAGTTCGGCGAGACCGCGGCCGAGGCGGTCGTGGCGTACGAGTTGTACGTCACGACCAGTTTCGGCGCGTAGCCGGAGGTGGTGTAGTTCGCCGAGCGGAAGCGCCGCCAGGTGGTGGAGTCCTTTTCGCTGGCGGCGCTGATCTGCAGACCGTAGTTGGTGGCGCCGTCGGCCCAGGACTGCACGATGTTCTGCAGGTTCCAGTTCGACCAGTTGGCCGGGCAGGAGGAGTCGTAGCCCCAGTGGCCGGTGTTGGTGGCCGTCCCGGTGTCGGTCGTGGTCGGCTGCGCGCCCCAGGTGATCGAGGTCGAGGACCAGGAGGAGGTGATCCGCTGCGCCTGGGTGGCCGCCCCGGTGGTGGCGCAGGTCGCCGAGTAGTAGTTGTACAGCGACATCGTCGCCGCGGTGATGTGTTTGCCGGTGAACGGCGACACGTCGAACTTCAGGTACGCGCGGGCCTTGTCCGTCCCGCCGTCGTACGTGCCCGACTTCAGCTCCTGGGACGACACCTGGGAGTCGGGGTAGTCCGGGTCCTGTACCCAGGTGTCGGTGGTGACCGCCAGGGTGGTGGTCGGGTCGACCGTCACCGGGTAGGTCGCGGTGGCCAGGAAGGTCTTGTCCGGGGTGAGGACGAGGCTCTGCGAGCCGTCGGACGCGGTCTCGATCTTCGTGTCGACGCTCTGCCGGTGCGCGGACTCGCCGGAGGCGGGGTCCTGGGAGGCGTCCCACATCATGGGAGCCGGGGCTTCGGCGACCAGGTCACCGCTGCTGTTCTTCAGCAGCAGGTGCCCTGAATCGGCCTGGGACAGTTTCAGGCCGTCGAGGTCGAGGGGGATGCGGTAGGAGACGGTGTCGTTCTCGGGCTGCAGGGCGAGGGAGATGTTCTCCGAGAAGCCCTGCGCCAGGGCGGTGACGGAGAGGGTCTGGCCGCTGCCCAGGTCGTAGGAGGCGGTGCTGTTCCTCACTGACGGGGCGGGCAGCTTGTCCTGCCAGCCCAGCCCGAAGGACTCGTTGCCTTTGACCACCGAAGCCAGCTTCGTGCCGCCGCCGTCGGAGACCGCGATGTCCGCCGCCGCGGCGGCGGGGGTGAGATCCGTACCGGTGTCGGACAGCGACGTGTCGATGTCCTTCCACACCCCGTCCTGCTTCACCCGCACCGGACCCGCGTACGCCTCGGTCTCCAGTTCACCGCTGGGCAGCGCGTATGTCGTCGAGTCCGCCGCCCGCGCCGACAGCACCTCGATCTTCCGGTCCTGCAGACGGGCCATCAGTAGCGCCGACGCCTCGTCCTTCGCCTCCGCGGGCCCCGAGGCATCCCCGGAACCGGAGGCCGAGGAGGAGTTGGGCGCTGCAGCCGCAGCGCCCGTGGCAAACGCCATCCCGGTGTCCTGCGCGACCAATGCAATCTCCACGGCCATCGCCAGCACCACAGCAACCGCCGTCCGACGCAGATGTCGGCCCCGCCCTATCCTCAACCCGCCAGATAAGACGCGTCTACGACTCATGATCAGCTTTCCTCCCGACGCTCCGCAGCACGGAGCCAATAGAAACGAACTGATCTTCACGGCGGACTCATAACCTCCCCAGGGCCGTTGTGCAGGGGCCTCCCGTCAAACTCAAATGATCTTCAATGAGGGGCAAAGGAGCCGCTCCGATTCCGCATCGCGTGTGCCCTCGGGTGAGGCTTTCATGTACTTTTAGTCTGATATCAAATCAAGGCCGTAACGCCTCGATGGGTCCCTCGAATGCCTTCAGAACTTTTCTAAAAAATAAAAGAAGAAGTGAATCAATTGGTAAATATTATTTAATGGGGCTTATGGGTGGTCGTGTGCTGTTCCGGTTGGCGGGCCACCCCTGTGCAATTGTCGAAACTGTGATAATTTAGGTTGTTTAGGTGTGTCGTTGTATCGGCGGGGTAGGGCTTCGGTGATCCGTCTCCGTACTCAAACGAGGGGGCCCCGTGGCCGCACAACTCGCGTCTTCGGTCCGTTCCAGGTATCCGGCCGCCGCATTCAGGGAGAAGCTGTCGCCCGCTGCCTGGCCTGCCGGGGCCGAGGTGCTGCTCACCAGGGGGCCATTGCTCGACGGCGCGTCCGACGCTCTCTCCCTGGGGTCCTAGATGACCGAACCTCCCGGCCGTGAGCTCTCCCGCCTCGCCGAGCTGTACGGCGTCGCCGCCTCCTACAGCCCCTCCCCGGGCCGGACCGTCGCCGCGTCCGCCGGTGCCGTGACCGCCGCGCTCGCCGCACTCGGTGTCGACGCCGCCGATCCCGGGGCCGCCCTCGCCGCCCGGGAGGCGGAGCTGGCCGCGCGGCTGCTGCCGCCCACCCTGGTGTGCCGGCAGGGCGGTACGCCCGAGGCGCTGGGGGCGCTGCCGCCCGGCACCGTGCTCCACGTCGAGACCGAGCAGGGCGAGAGCCGCGCCGGGACGGACGGGCTGCCGAGCGGGGTGCACCGGCTCACCGTCACCGCGCCCGACGGGCGGAGCGCGCGGGTCCATCTGGTCGTGGCCCCCTCCCGGCTGCCCACGCCGACCGATCGCTCCTGGGGCCTGCTCGTGCAGGTCTACTCCCTGCTCTCCCGGCGTTCCTGGGGCATGGGCGACCTCGGTGACCTCGCCGAGCTGGCCGGCTGGGCGGGACGTGCGCTCGGGGCCGGGTTCGTGCAGGTCAATCCGCTGCACGCCGCCGTACCCGGGCCGCCGACCGATCCGTCGCCCTACCGGCCGTCCTCCCGGCGCTTTCCCGACCCGGTGTATCTGCGCGTCGAGGACATCCCCGAGTACGCGTACGCGGAGGACCGGGAGCGGCTGCGGGAACTGCTGGCGGAGGGCGAGCGGCTGCGGGGCGAGGTGCTCGGCAAGGGCGCCCTCATCGACCGGGACGCCGTGTGGGAGGCGAAGCGGCAGGCACTGGAACTCGTCGCCGCCGTGCCGCTCGGGCCCGGGCGGCAGGCCGCCTACGACGCCTTCCTCGCCGAGCAGGGGCAGGCCCTGGAGGACCACGCCACCTGGTGCGCCCTCGCGGAGGTGCACGGTGCCGACTGGGAGCGGTGGCCCGAGGGGCTGCGGGACCCCCGGTCCGCCGAGACCGCCCGCGCCCGCGCCGGGCTCCGGGACCGCGTCGGCTTCCACTCCCGGCTCGCCTGGCTCACCGACACCCAGCTCACCGACGCCCAGCGCGCCGCCCGCGAGGCCGGGATGGCCGTCGGGATCGTCCACGATCTCGCCGTCGGGGTGCATCCGGGGGGCGCCGACGCCTGGGCCCAGCAGGACCACTTCGCCGCCGGGATGTCGGTGGGCGCCCCGCCCGACGCCTTCAACGCCCGCGGCCAGGACTGGGGGCTGCCGCCCTGGCGGCCCGACCGGCTCGCCGAGTCCGGCTACGAGCCGTACCGGCAGCTGCTGCGGGCCCTGTTCCGCTACGCCGGTGCGCTGCGCATCGATCACGTCATGGGGCTGTTCCGGCTGTGGTGGGTGCCGCAGGGCCGGCCGCCGACCGAGGGGACGTACGTCCGCTACGACGCCGAGGCCATGCTCGCCGTCCTCGCGCTGGAGGCGTCACGCGCCGGGGCCGTGGTGATCGGCGAGGACCTCGGCACCGTCGAGCCCGGGGTCCGCGAGAGCCTCCAGGAGCGGGGGGTGCTCGGCACCTCCGTGCTGTGGTTCGAGCGCGACTGGGAGGGGAACGGGCAGCCGCTGCCGCCGGAGGAGTGGCGGGCCGACTGCCTCGCCACCGTCACCACCCACGATCTGCCGCCCACCGCCGCCCGGTTCACCGGTGAGTACGTCGGGTTGCGCGACCGGCTCGGACTGCTCACCCGGCCGGTGGAGGAGGAGCAGGCCGGGGCCGCCGCCGACACGGGGGAGTGGCTGGCCCTGCTCACCCGGCTCGGACTGCTGGAAGACGGCTCCGAGGACGCCGCGGTGCGGGCCGTGCACCGGTTCCTGCTGCGGACCCCGGCCCGGATGGTGGGGGTGTGGCTCCCGGACGCCGTCGGGGACCGGCGGCCGCAGAACCTGCCGGGGACGTGGGACGAGTACCCGAACTGGCGGCTGCCGGTTGCCGCCGCGGACGGCAGGCCGGTGACCCTGGAGGAGATCGCCTCCTCGGCGCGGGCGCGGGCACTGTTCGACGTGCTGCGGGAGGGGACGTAGGCAGACGGGCGGGGGTGTGCGGGCGTGCGGGCGTGCGGTACGGGACCCCGGGCGCGCGGGGTGTTCCGGCGTTCGCTACTTTTGCACCGTGGACAAGAAGAACGCCCTGCGCGCCGGCGCCCTGGCTGCCGGTACGACGCTGATGATGCTGCTCATGTCGTCCCCCGCGCTCGCGCTCACGCGTGACGACGGTGACGACCCCGGTCATGGGCTCAGCGTCGTGCAGACGCTCGGGCTGTATGTCGTCACGCCCGTCGTGCTGTTCGTGGTGATCGCCGGGCTGGTGATTCTGGCGGACAAGTCCCGTAAGGGGACCGGTAAGGCCTAGCGGCCGCGGGTCGTCTGCCTCGGGTGTGGGGGCGGTGGGGGGTTTCGCCCCCGCCGCCCCTTCCCGTTCCCGTCCCGGGGGCTGCCGCCCCCGGACCCCCGCTGTCGGCCTGTCGGCCCCGGACGGGCCTCGTCCTCAAACGCCGGACAGGCTTTTATACCTGCGTGTCCGCCGCCTGGGCGCGCAGGGCGCGTTCGACTCCCGCGCGGGCTTCCGAGACCAGTCGGCGCAGGGCCGCGTTCGGTTCGGCCGAGGCCAGCCACTCGTCGGTCCTGCGGAGGGTGTCCTCGGTGGCCTGGATCGCCGGGTAGAGGCCCACCGCGATCTGCTGGGCGATCTCGTGGGACCGGGAGTCCCAGATGCCCTTCACCACCTCGAAGTACTTCTCCGTGTACGGCGCCAGCAGCTCGCGCTGGTCGGTCTGGACGAAGCCGACGATGACCGCCTCCTGGAGGGCGTTGGGCAGCTTGTCGGACTCGATGACCGAGGCCCAGGCCTCCGCCTTCGCCTCCGCCGTCGGGCGGGCCGCCCGTGCCGTCGCCGCGTGACGCTCACCGGCCGCCGTCCTGTCGCGCTCGTACTCGCCCGCGATCTCCGTCTCGTCGAAGCGGCCGACCGCCGCGAGGCGCTGCACGAACGCCCAGCGCAGCTCCGTGTCCACCACCAGGCCGTCCACGGTGTGCGTGCCGTCCAGCAGGCCCTCCAGGAGGTCCAGCTGCTCGGGCGTGCGGGCCGTCGCCGTGAAGGCGCGCGCCCAGGCCAGCTGGTGGTCGCTGCCCGGCTCGGCGGCACGCAGATGGGCCAGCGTGGCGTCGGTCCAGCGGGTCAGCAGCGCCTCGCGTGAGGTCGGGGCCGCGTACAGGTCGACCGCCAGCTTCACCTGGCGCTGCAGCGACTGGACGACCCCGATGTCGGTCTCCTTGGCGATGCCGGACAGCACCAGGGAGAGGTAGTCGCGGGTCGGGAGTTCCGCGTCGCGGGTCATGTCCCAGGCCGAGGCCCAGCACAGCGCCCGGGGCAGGGACGACTCGAAGTCGCCGAGGTGCGCGGTGACCGTGCGCAGCGACTCCTCGTCCAGACGGACCTTCGCGTACGACAGGTCGTCGTCGTTGAGGAGGATCACCGCGGGGCGGGGCCTGCCGGCCAGCGCCGGTACGGGGGTCAGCTCGCCGTCGACGTCCAGTTCGATCCGGTCGCCGCGCACCAGCTTGCCGGTCGCCGCGTCGAGGTCGTACAGGCCGATCGCGATGCGGTGCGGACGGAGCGTCGGCTCGCCCTTGGCACCGGCGGGCAGCGCCGGGGCCTCCTGGCGGACGGCGAAGGAGGTGAGGGTGCCGTCGGCGCCGGTCTCGATCTCGGGGCGCAGGACGTTGATGCCCGCCGTCTCCAGCCATGTGCCCGACCAGGTCTTCAGATCGCGGCCGGAGGTCTCCTCCAGGGCGCCGAGCAGGTCCGACAGACGGGTGTTGCCGTAGGCGTGGCGCTTGAAGTACGCCTGCACACCCTGGAAGAACTCGTCCGTGCCGACGTAGGCGACCAGCTGCTTGAGCACGCTGGCACCCTTGGCGTACGTGATGCCGTCGAAGTTGACGAGGACGTCGTCCAGGTCGCGGATCTCGGCCATGATCGGGTGCGTGGAGGGCAGCTGGTCCTGCCGGTACGCCCAGGTCTTCATCGAGTTGGCGAACGTGGTCCACGAGTGCGGCCAGCGCGAGCCGGGGGCGTACGCCTGGCAGGCGATCGAGGTGTACGTGGCGAACGACTCGTTCAGCCACAGGTCGTTCCACCACTCCATGGTGACCAGGTCGCCGAACCACATGTGGGCCAGCTCGTGCAGGATCGTCTCCGCGCGCACCTCGTACGCCGCGTCGGTCACCTTGGACCGGAAGACGTACTGGTCGCGGATGGTCACCGCGCCCGCGTTCTCCATCGCGCCCGCGTTGAACTCCGGTACGAACAGCTGGTCGTACTTCGCGAAGGGGTAGGCGTAGTCGAACTTCTCCTGGAACCAGTCGAAGCCCTGCCGGGTGACCTCGAAGATCGCGTCCGAGTCGAGGTACTGGGCGAGCGAGGGACGGCAGTAGATGCCGAGCGGCACGCTCTGCCCGTCCTTCTCGTACACGCTGTGCACCGAGTGGTACGGCCCGACGATCAGCGCCGTGATGTACGACGAGATGCGCGGCGTCGGCTCGAACGCCCAGACGTCGTCGACGGGTTCGGGCGTCGGGGAGTTGGAGACGACCGTCCAGCCGCTCGGCGCCTTCACGGTGAACCGGAACGTCGCCTTCAGATCGGGCTGTTCGAAGGAAGCGAAGACCCGGCGGGCATCCGGCACCTCGAACTGCGTGTAGAGATAAGCCTGTTCGTCGACCGGGTCGACGAAACGGTGCAGGCCCTCACCGGTGTTGGTGTAGGCGCAGTCCGCGACGACCCGCAGGATGTTGGGGCCCGCCGGCAGACCGGGGAGCGTGATCCGGGAGTCCTGGAAGACCTCGGCCGGGTCCAGCGGGTCACCGTTGAGGACGACCTCATGGACCGTGGGGGCCACCAGGTCGATGAACGACTCGACGTCTCCCTCGGCGACGTCGAAGCGCACCGTGGTGACGGACCGGTAGGTGCCGCCCTCCTGCGCGCCGGAGAGGTCGAGATCGATCTCGTACGAGTCAACGGTGAGCAGCTTCGCCCGCTGCTGAGCCTCTTCGCGGGTCAGGTTTGTGCCAGGCACGCGGTCATCTCCTCGTCATGGGTGGATCCGGACATCCTTCCACGCCGTGTCCCGTTCACCCGATAGGGCGGACCTGCGGGCGCGGTGGCGTCGGGGACGCGTGAGGGGCGCCCGGTCCCGGCCGGGCGCCCCTCATCCGTACCGCCGTGTCCGGCTACCTGCCCAGCTCCTCCGCCACCAGCTCCGCGATCTGGACCGCGTTCAGGGCCGCGCCCTTGCGGAGGTTGTCGTTGGAGATGAACAGCGCCAGGCCGTGCTCGGCCGTCTCGTCCTCACGGATGCGCCCGACGTACGAGGGGTCCTGTCCCGCCGCCTGGAGAGGCGTCGGGATGTCGGTGAGGACGACGCCCGGGGCGTCGGAGAGGAGCTCGGTGGCGCGGGCCGCGCTGATCGGGCGGGTGAAGCGGGCGTTCACCTGGAGGGAGTGGCCGGAGAACACCGGGACGCGCACACAGGTGCCGGACACCTTGAGGTCCGGGATCTCGAGGATCTTGCGGGACTCGTTGCGGAGCTTCTGCTCCTCGTCGGTCTCGTTCAGGCCGTCGTCGACGAGCGAGCCCGCCAGCGGGACCACGTTGAAGGCGATCGGCCGCTTGTAGACCTGCGGCTCCGGGTAGTCCACCGCCCCGCCGTCGTGCGTCAGCCTGTCCGCGTCGGCGACGACCTTCTGCGCCTGCCCGTGCAGCTCCGCCACGCCCGCCAGGCCCGAGCCCGACACCGCCTGGTAGGTGGCGACGACCAGCGCCTCCAGGCCCGCCTCCAGGTGCAGCGGCTTCAGCACCGGCATCGCGGCCATCGTGGTGCAGTTCGGGTTGGCGATGATGCCCTTGGGGCGGTCCGCCACCGCGTGCGGGTTCACCTCGGAGACCACCAGCGGCACCTCCGGGTCCTTGCGCCACGCCGAGGAGTTGTCGATCACGACGGCACCCTGCGAGGCGACCTTTTCGGCCAGCGCCTTCGACGTCGCGCCGCCCGCCGAGAACAGCACGATGTCCAGGCCGGTGTAGTCCGCGGTCGCCGCGTCCTCCACCGTCACCCCGTCGACCACCTTGCCGGCCGAGCGCGCCGAGGCGAACAGCCGCAGCTCGTCCATCGGGAAGTCCCGTTCCACGAGGATCCTGCGCATGACCGTGCCGACCTGACCGGTGGCTCCGACGATTCCGACCCTCACGGCGACTCCCTTTTCCGACTTTCTTCACGCTTTACGTGCCTGTTGCCTGGCCGAGGCCTTTCCATCATGCGACCCACCCCGGCCCGGCTGTCCAATCCTTTGCCCTCCCTGCCCGAAGGGTGGGACGGGCCGTGACCCCGGGCGCCCCGGCCCCGCCGCGCACCCCGTGCCCGGCGGTGTGACGTACGCCTCCGTCCGCCGCCGCGCGCCCGCGAACGTTTCCGGCTCCTGCCGCGTCGTAGAGGAAACGCGGGAGGGGGTGGCTCGTGCTGCGCGGAAGAAGCGGAAGACGTGAAAGAAGCGGAAGCATCCGGCGCGGGCGGTCTGCGGGCGGGGCCGGCGGCGCCGGGCCGGACGGCGGTCGCGACACGGACGGCGGCGGCGCCGATCCGCTGGACGCCGACCAGGAACGCCGGGTGCGGGCGGTGCTCGCCCTCGGCGGGGTGCCGCAGGCGGACCTGCCGGACGGGGTGCAGCAGGTCCGCCTGCGGCTGCTGGAACGGGCCGCGGGCGGGGAGGACGCGCCGCGGGACGTGTCGGCGTGGGCGGCGGTCGTCGCCTCCCGGCTCGCCATGGACTGGCACCGGGCCAGGAGCCGCCAGGAGCGGCTGGCCGAACGGCTCGCCGCGCAGCGCCGCCCCGACCACCACCCTTCCGGCGAGGACAGCCGGGTGCTCTCCCTGACCGTCGCCCAAGGACTCGACGAGCTGCCCGACGCCCAGCGTCAGGTCCTCGTCCTGCGCTTCTACGCCGACCTGTCCGTGCGGTCCATCGCCGACGAGCTCGGCGTCCCGGAGGGCACCGTCAAGAGCCGGCTGCACACGGCGGTACGGGCCCTGCGCGCCCGGCTGCACGAGGACGAGGTGGTGTGACATGACCGCCCCACACGAGCGTCACGACCCCGACCACGGAGCTCCGTCCGCCGATCCGCTGATGGCCGCGGTCGCCGGGGAGCCCCTCACCGGCGCCCAGCGGGCCGACGCCGGATTCATGGCCCGGTACGACGAGGCCGCCGCCGATGTCGCCGTGCTGCGGGAGCAGCTCGGGCTGATCGCCGGTGCCCTGACCGGTTCCGCGCCGGCCGGTTCCACGTCGGCCGGTTCCGTGCCGGCCGGGGAGCCCGCTCAGCCGTCCGGCCTGCGGTACGTACGGCCCCGGCGGCGCCGTTCCTTCACCGCCGCCCTCGCCCTCGGCGCGCTCGCCGTGGCCGCCGTCGTCGCCGTGCTGTCCGGCATGGCGTGGCTGCTGACCCAGGCGGGCGGCAGCAGCGGCAGCACCGCCGCCGCCGGTGACAGCAAGGCCGCTGACAGCGCCGCCGGCGCCGAGGCGGGCGGCCGTGGTGCCGGTGCCGACGGTTCGCCCCCGTACCTGGCCTGCGCCCGCCTCGTCGTCGAGGGCGACGTCACCGCCGTACGGCCGGAGGGCGGCGCGAGCGGCCGGTACCGGGTGACGTTGCACGTCACGCGGGCCTACCAGCCGGCCGAGGTGCCGGACCGGGTCACCGTCGTCACCGACGCCTCCGCCGAGCCCCGGCCCCGGACCGGTCTGCACGTCCTCGTCGGGGTCACCGGGACGTCCGCCACCGCCGTCCCGGATCTCTGGATCACCGGGGAGCGGCGGATCGCCGACCGGCGTGCCCTGCTCGAGGCCGAGGCCGAGGCCACCGCCACGCCGGCGCCGGATCCGGGCTGTTCCTGACCGGCACACCGCGGGGAAAAGGGGCGGGCGCCCGTCACGGACGCCCGCCCCCTGCCTGCCGTCACCCGCGAACCGCTACGGCGTGACCTTCCCGATCTTCACGCTGCCCGTGCCCGCGACCGTGCCGCGCGCGTCGGTCAGCTGCACCCGTCCGAAGAACTCCCGTCCCTCGGGTGCCGCCGCGGCCGCCGTGACCTGGCCGGACACGGTGGCCGAGTCACCGGTGCCCAGCTTCACCGCGGCGGAGCCGTCGACGGTGACCGTGCCGAGCGCGGCGGAGAAGAACACGTCCCGGTAGTCGTACTCCGTCGTGCCGGCCGGCACCGAGTAGCCGTCGACCACGATGGTGTACGTACCGGCGGCGGGCTTGGTCAGGGACACCGACTCCTCGGAGTCGCCGTCGGCGGACTGGCCGACGACCGTGCCCGCCGCGTTCTTGACGGTGAGGTCGAGGTCGGCGGACGGGTCGGAGACGTTGCCGATGGCGACGTCCAGCGACTCGGCGCCCTCGGGGACGACGACCGTCGTGGTCTGCGACTCGCCCTCCTGGATGCCCGGCCGCGCCGACTTCGACGAGCCGAGCGGGCCGCCGACGAGCTTGCCGTCGAGGGCGGCGTACTTGTTCGTCACCTTCCAGGAGGCGGTGGCCGGTACGCCGGCCTTCGCCTCCGGCACGGTCACGGTCTCCGGGTCGAAGACCGCGCCGAGGACGGTGACGTCCAGCTTGTACGGGTTGTCGAGCAGCGGCGACGTACGGCGCGACTCGACCTCGATCTCCCAGACCCCGGCCGGCGGGTCGGCGTAGGACCGCACGTCCGGCTTGCAGCCGTTGCCGTCGAGGTAGTTGTTGTAGCAGTACGGCGTGCTGGTGTTGTCCAGCGGGACGCCGTACGGGTGGATCGTGATGAACCGGGTCTGGCTCTTGTCCTTGAGCCCGCCGATGGCGACCTCCAGGGACTTGGCGCCCTCCGGCACGGTCACGAAGTACGACGTGGTGCTGTTGCGCTGCACCGAACCCGACGCGGAGAACGTGTACGTGGCGGGTGTCGACACCACGACCGTGGCGAGGATCTGCTGGTCGACCCCTTCCGTGCGCGGGTCGTCGACCTCCAGGATCGCGCTCTTGAGGCCCGCGGAGCGCGGTGCCGCCCGGACCTTGACGGTGACCGGCTGGTTCAGCGGCAGCCTCACCGTGTCGTCGCCGACGATCCGGAAGGTGCCCTCGGCGTTGTTCTCGAAGTGCAGCTCGTGCCGCAGCGCCTTGTCCGGGCCGGAGGTCCGGGTGATCGTGACGTCGTAGGTCTTCCGCTGCCCGGCCTTGAGGCCGCCCTCGCGGTCGTAGAGGCCGGTGCCGTAGCCCGGGGTCTCCAGCGCGTAGTCGATCGCGGTGTCGACCGGGGCCTTGACGGTGTAGTCGTGGGCGGTGGCGCCGTCACGGACGGCGTCCCAGGCGGCCACGATGTCGATGAGGCCGGCGCCCTCCTCGTAGGCCTGGACGCCCTTGATGTGGTCGGCCGTGGAGGTGAGGGCGGTGCGCAGGTCCGCCGGGCTGAGGGCGATGCCCTTCTGCTTCGCCGCGCTCAGCAGCAGCGCGCTCGCGCCCGCGGCCTGCGGGGAGGCCATCGAGGTGCCCTGGAGCATCGAGTAGCCCGCCGGCAGGGAGTAGCCCGCCTCGGTCACCGGGGAGCCGGGCAGCCAGGTCTGGGTGCTGTTGATCGAGGCGCCGGGTGCGGTGAGCGTCGGCGTGAAGCCGCCGTCCTCACGCGGGCCGCGCGAGCTGAACGGCATCATCGCGTACGGCTTGGTCACCGCCGAGCCGTAGTTCGCCGCCCAGGTCTCCTTGGAGATGGCCGCGCCGACCGAGATCACCTTGTCGGCGAGCCCGGGGTCGCCGATGGTGTTCGCGCCGGGTCCGGAGTTGCCCGCGGAGATCACCAGCTGGACGCCGTAGGTGTCGATGAGACGCGTGTAGAGCTCGGCGCGGGCGTTGTTGCCGTCGTTGAGCGCGGGGAGGCCGCCGATGGACATGTTGACGATGTCCACGCCGCGGTTCACGACGAGGTCGATCATGCCCTCGGTGAGCGCGACGTTGGTGCAGCCGCCGCTCCAGGTGCAGGCCCGCGAGGAGACGATCTTCGCGCCGGGCGCCGCGCCGTTCATCTTCCCGCCGAACAGCCCGTTGGCGGCGGTGATGCCGGCGACGTGGGTGCCGTGCTCGGACTCGATGACGCCGATGTTGACGAAGTCGGCGGTCTTGCCGACCCAGGACCCGCCGTAGGGGTCCATCGGGACGTCCTTGCGGATCTGCACGACGAACGGCTGCCGCTCGGCCACGTCGGTGGTCGGGTCGTCGGTGCCGAAGTAACCGACCTGGTAACCGTCCTTGTACGGCTTCATCGGCGTGTCGTCGGAGAAGTCGCCGTTGTCGTTCAGGTCGACGGTGACCTTGCCGGCCGCCGCGTCGTACAGCACGCCCCAGGAGTCGGTGGTGTCGCCGTCGCGGTTGGCGTCGCCCGCCGCGTCACCGCCCGCGGTGTACGACTCCTTGAACGTGCTGATCCGGTACGAACCCGCGGGCGCGGTCCAGGTCCTGCCGCCGTAGGTGAACGTGGGCCCGGACACCGACGTCACCATCGGGCGCCAGGTCTGGTCGCTGTCGGCGATCGGGTCGGTCGAGGTGACCCAGTCGGTGATCTTCCGCTCGCCGGTGGTGGTCCTCTGGAGCGCCGGGTGACCGAGGTCGACGCCGGAGTCGAGGATGCCGATGGTGATACCGCGGCCGTCCGCCTTGGGGTGCTGCTTCACGAAGTCGACGGCACCCGTCTCGAAGGACGGGTTGTACGGGTTCTCGGCGGGGGTGTTCTTGTCCGGCCCGCTGTAAGTCTTGCCGGTGGAGGCCGACTTGCCGCTTCCACCGCTGCCGCTGGTGCTCGGCGACGGGTCGTCCAGCTGGATCTCCTGCCGCAGGTCGATCGCGTGCACGGAGGACAGCTTCGCGGCGGCCGCGATGGCGGCGTCGGCCCGGCCGGTGGGGACGGTGGCGCGGACGTAGCCGAGCTTGTCGTAGGTCTGGCCCACCGAGCCGCCCTTGACGGCGTCCAGCTGGCCGGCGACCTGCTCGGTGGCACCCGGCGCGGTCGCGATCATCATCGTGACGTTCTTGTCGCCGGCGGCCTTGGCCTCGGCGAGCAGGTCCGCGTCGTCGGAACCGAGCTTCTTGGCGGCCGACTTGACGTCGGTGTCGCCGGAGGAGGCGGTGTTGCCGGCGGAGGCGGCGGGCGAGTCGGCGGACCAGGCCACGGGCACCGGCCCGGCGGCCGAGAGCGCGGCCACCACGCCCACGGCCACGGCGATACGGACCACGCGTCTGGCACCTGGTATGGACTCGGGTTCACGCTGGGGGGTGAAGGTCATCGGCATCCCTTGCAGATAAAGGAACGGGCGTGTCCGGCGGCTGTTCGGCAACCGAAAGCCGGACGATCGCACAGCTTTACCCAACGCAAGGATTTTTGGGAGGCGTTGACCGAATCGATATCGACCGATGGGGAAAACCCCCGATGCCCCGTAAGGAGATACGTCCTCGTTTGTGGGGTCTTCTGCCGACTTCCGGCGCGTTACCGTCCGAGGGTGCGACTCGCTCCGGGGGTGCGACACACTCGGGGTGTGCGACAGACCCTGAGAGTGGCGGCCTACGCCGTCTGCGTCCGTGACGACCGTGTCCTGCTGGCCCGCTGGATCCGCCACGAGGACGGCGCGCCCGAATGGACCCTGCCCGGCGGCGGGATGGACCACGGCGAGCATCCCCACGACACCGTCGTCCGCGAGGTCGAGGAGGAGACCGGCTACGAGGTCGAGGTCACCGGCCTGCTCGGCGTGGACTCGGTACGCGGCCGCCATCCCCGGCGCGGCCTCCGCCCCGCGCGCGACCACCACGCCGTACGCCTCGTCTACGAGGCCCGGGTCACCGGCGGCGAACTGCGCTACGAGGTGGGCGGATCCACCGACATGGCGGCCTGGCACGACCTCGCCGCCGTCCCGGACCTGACCCGCGTCCCGCTCGTCGACGCCGGCCTGCTGCTGTGGCTGGAACGCCCGCCGGCCGGCCGCCTCCAGGTGACCGACGGTGAACACCCCGACGCCGCCGGCCCCGGCGACGGGCGCCCCGGCGGCGCCTGAGCGTTCGCCGTCGGGACGCCCGTCACGTTCGCGGACCGCCCCCCGACAAGCCCCGGTACCCCGGAAGATGAACACGGAGCGACCGCCTCCGGGCCGCCCGGCGAGCGGTCGCGGACACATCAGGTGGGCGGAGATCCACGTACGGCGATCGGCGTCACACGTTGCCGCCTCGTTCACGCGCAGGCCATCCCCGGTGCCAAGCATCCACAGTGAGCGGGATGTTCGCGACAGCGACCGCCCGCGACCACAGCCGACGCGTTCGCACTCGGGGAGACCGCGCCATGTCGCGCATACGCTCAGTCGCCGCCTCCGCCACGGGGGTCCACCGCCGTACCGTTCTCGCCGCCACCGCGGCGGCCACCGTCTCCGCGGGCACCGGCTACGCCCTGCGGCCCACCGACAGCGAGGCCGCCGCCCGCACCGACGCCGCGGCCCGCGCCGTCACCGCCGCCGGCCGCCCGGCCGAGGCCGCCCCGCTCGCCCCGTACACCAAGGGCACCACCCTCGCGGGCGTCGCCGCCCCGCGCACCTCCACCGGCTACCGGCGCCTCGGCGACGGCCCCGGCTGGGCGCGCGTCGTACGCTCCGAGCTGGCCGCCCCCAAGTCCGGCCGGGCGGCCCGCCGTACCGCCCTCGCCGCGTTCGTGCAGTTCACCGACATGCACGTGGCGGACACCCAGCACCCGCTGCGCTACGAGTTCCTGCGCGCCAACGACGTGCACTCCTGGCGCCCGCACGAGGCCCTGAACGTGCAGGGCGCGATCTCCCTCGTGGAGCGCGTCAACGCGCTGCGCGGCGCCCCGGTGACCGGCTCGGCGCTGCACTTCGTGATGACCACCGGCGACAACACGGACAACAACGCGAAGTCCGAGCTCGAATGGTTCATGAAGATCATGAGCGGCGGCCGCTTCACCCCCAACACCGGTGACCCCACCCACTACGAGGGCGTCCTCGACAGCGGCCTGAAGCTGTACTGGCAGCCCGACTCGGCCGTCCGTGACGCCGACAAGCAGCTCGGCTTCCCCCAGATGCACGGCTTCCTCGCCGCCGCCATCCGCGAGGTCCGCAGCCCCGGCCTCAACCTGCCCTGGTACTCCACCGTCGGCAACCACGACGCGCTCCCGGGCGGCTGCTTCGGCTACCGCGGCGACCCCTACCTCACCGAACTCGCCGTCGGCGGGCGGAAACTGATGAGCGTGTCCCCGGCCGAGGCCGCCAAGCTGCAGAAGCAGGTCAAGAACGCCTCCTCCCCGAAGGGCGTCGCCTACCGGGACCTGCTCAAGGCCCACGCCCGCGACATGCGCCCCGTCACGCCCGACGAGACACGCGCCGCCTACAGCCCCGCCGAGTACCTGAAGGCCCACCTCGACCCGGCCCACCGAGGTCTCGGCCCCGTCGGCCACGGCTACTCCGACGCGAACCTCGCCGCGGGCACCCAGTACTACGCCTTCCGGGTCTCCGACGACGTCATCGGCATCAGCCTCGACACCACGGACGCCGGCGGCCACTACGAGGGCTCCCTCGGCACCGCCCAGCTCACCTGGCTGGAACGGACCCTGAAGGAGAACAAGGACTCCTACGCGATCGTCTTCACCCACCACACCAGCAAGACCATGACCAACACCCAGCCCGACCCCGCCCGCCCCACCGAACGCCGGCACGGCGGCGCGGAACTCGTGGCGACGCTCGCCAGGCACTCCAACGTGCTCGCCTGGGTGAACGGCCACACCCACCGCAACATCATCACCCCGCACCCGTCGTCCGGCGGCGGCTCCTTCTGGGAAATCTGCACCGCCTCACATGTCGACTATCCGCAACTCGCCCGTATCATCGAACTGGTGGACAACAAGGACGGCACGCTGTCCGTGTTCACCACCCTCATCGAGTCCGCCGCACCGCACCGGACGGACTTCGCGGACCTCTCCCAGACCGGCCTCGCGGCCCTCTACCGCGAGATCGGCTTCAACGCCCCCGGATCCAAGCAGAAGACCTTCCTGGGCGCCGCGGCCGACCGGAACACGGAGCTGGTGCTCAAGAAACGGTAAAGCCCGCAGAGGGCAGCAGGGTGTTACCGAGCGGACCCGGACATGAGACACCACGTTCATCCGCGTGAAATGTCCGTGCCGCCTCATAACGGCTAACCCGCTGTTCACGGGGATGGTTCTAGGTCAGGTGCAAGGCGGGTGGTCGTGTGCGCGGGCTGCACGTGCTGTCGGTCTACGAAGGCTTCTTCTCCGGAGGAGCCAGGATCGTTCACAGCGATGTCGTCATGGGACTCCAGGAGGGCGGACGCCACCGGCAGCAGGTGCTGAGCCTGCATGCCGAGGTGCACCGGGAGGCGACCCGGCAGCGGATGGAGGACGACGCCTGCTACCGGGCGCTGACCGCCGCCGGGGTCCCGGTCACCGCCCTGGGCCGCAGCTTCGGCGCGGGCGATCCCGGCCACCGCCTCCCGTTCACCGGGCGGGAACTGGCCGGCACCGCCCGCGCCATGGCCGGCGCCGACGTCGTGCTGTCGCTCAAGGAACAGCCGCTCGCCCTGCTCAACCAGCGCGGCCTGCCGCGCCGGCCCGTCATCGTGTGCCTGCACCGCTCCGACCCCGAGCACCAGGGCAGCGCCCTCGACGACCTCAGGACCGCCATCGCCGACGGCACCGTCGTCGCCTGCGTCTGCTGCGCCGAGTCGACCCGCGAGGCCTACCGCGCCGCCGGCGTCCCCGGTGACCTGCTCCACGTCATCCCCAACGGGGTCGACCTGCTGCGCTTCCGGCCCGACGCCGCCCGGCGCGCCGCCCTGCGCGACACCCTCGGCATCCCGCACACCGCGCCCGTCGTCGTCTTCGCCGCCCGCTACGACGGCATGAAGAACGTGCCGCTGTTCCTGCGCGCCGCCCGCGCCTGGCTGGCCCACGAGGGCGAGGGGCACGTCCTGATGTGCGGTGCCGGCATGACCGCGTCCAACCCCGGCCTCCTCGCCGACATCAGCGCGGCGTTCGGCGCGGACCTCAGCCGGCTCGCGCCCCGCCTCCACCCACTGGGGGTGCGGCGCGACATGGAGAACCTCTACGCCGCCTCCGACGTCGTCGCGCTCACCTCCGCGTGGGGCGAGGCGGCCCCGCTGTGCCTCATCGAGGGCATGATGTGCGGCGCGGTGCCCGTCGCCACGGACGTCGGCGACACCGCGGCGATCGTCTCCGGGCACGGCATCCTCACCCCGCCGGACCCCGACTCCATCGCCCTCGCCTGGACCGGCGCCCTCGCCGGACGCGCCGACTTCGGCCCCGCCCTGCTGCGCAGCCGCGAGCGCTTCAGCCGTACGCGGATGATCGCGGCGTACGCCGACCTGATCGACCGCGTCCACGCCGAGGCCACGCTTCCCCCGCTGACGGAACCGCTGTGACGACGCGAGCCACCGGCACGGCGCCCCCCTCCGACCCACCGGAAACCCTCCCGGTCCACCCGCGACCGGGGCAGCGGGAAACCGTGCCGGTCCACCCGCCAACGGGGCCGCCGGAGACCCGGTGGGATGCCCGGCCCCCGCTCCCGGGCATCCCGTGACCCCTCGGGGACGTCACCGGGGCGGTGGAACTTCCCGGCGCGCCGGAGGCCCTGCCGGTGCGCCCGCGACCGGGGCAGCGGGAGATCCTGCCGGTCCGTCCGCCAACGGGGCCGCCGGAGACCCGGTGGGATGCCCGGCCCCCGCTCCCGGGCATCCCGTGACCCCTCGGGGACGTCACCGGGGCAGCAGTACGACGCGCGCCGCCGGAGGCCGGTCCGGCGCGGCCATCAGCGCCGTGCGCACCACCGCCGCCTGCTGCTCCGGCGCCTCCCGGAGCCGCCTCGGCGTCACCCGTACGACGGTGATGCCGAGGCGCTCCAGACGCTCGCGCTTGCGGGCGTACTCCGGCCACGGCGCGTCGTCCTCCCGGTGCGGCGGGCGGGTGTCCAGCTCCAGGGCCACCGCCTCGTCGGGCCAGTAGGCGTCCAGGGCGCCCAGCGCCGGGCCGCCGGGCAGCCGCAGGTCCACGTTCCACACCGGGGCCGGGAGCCGGTAGGCGCGGACCATCCCGTACAGCCGCTCCTCCGCGAGCGCCCGGCTCTCCGCCTGCAACGCCTCCACCGCGCCCACCACATGCGGGCGGTCCAGCAGCTTCGCCGCGGTCAGCGCCTCGACCACCGCGGCGGGTTCGCAGTGCCCGCCGCGCACCGCCTCGGCGAGCAGCAGGCGTACGGCACCGGCGTCACGGAGCGCGGCCACCGCGTCGGCCAGGGCCCGGGGCACCGGCGCGACGGGCAGACCGGTGATCTGCCGGGGCTCGGGGAGGTCGGCGGTGCGGATCACACGGGCGCAGCCCGCCGACCGGAGCCGCCGCTGTCTGGGCACCAGCACGTCGATCCGGTCCAGCGATTCCGGCGGCGGGACGCAGGCGAAGCCGTGCAGCGCGAGAGCGGCGGCCCCTGTGAGGACGGCGTCCGCGGACACCGGCGGCCGCCGGTCCCTGGCCTCCGGCCCCGGCTGCGACGGCACCTTGCCGCCCGCCGCCCGCCGTGCCGCGTACATCAGGACGGCCCGCAGCCGCTCCTCACCGGTGGGCGACCCGGGGCGCAGCAGAAAGACACCGGGCAGCAACTGCTGCCAGCCCCCGCCGGGCCGGCAGCGCCGGCTCAGCTCGGCGGCGGAGAAGCCCTGCGAGCGGAGCTGCGCCATGGACCGGACACACCGGTCGCCCTCGGTGAGAGGGCGGGGGAAACGGGGGGACAGCGGGGGGTTGTGACTCATGCCCGGCAGACTCCCCGCCCACTCGGTGCAGCTGAACCCTTGTTACCGACCTGTCGGCGAATCATGACAAGTCAGCTCTTGCGCACACCGGTTCGAGTCCCCGCGATCACGCATACCCCCAGGTCCCCCGACCGCGCCGGTTGGTTACGGTCCGGACGGCACGAATTCCGCAACAACCGCGCATCGCGTCGGGCGCCTTCTGCGTGCACGCGGAGTTGACGCCGAGGCGGGTGTGGCGACCGCCACATCCGCCTGAGGCGGTTTCGCTCTACACGAATTTGGTAAACTGGTCAATGTCTGTAGCGCGTAGGGGCGTCCCGCCATGGTGGCGAGGGGCGCCTTTGTCGTGTCGGCAATCCGCCGGCCCGGCTCGGTCAGCGCACGCGCCGGACATCCGGAGGACTCTCATGCACAACGAGCCCATCACCTTCGACCCGGCTGTGAAGGAGATCGCCCACGAGGTCTCCCGTCTCTTCGCACGCGTCCGGGAGGCCCTGCGCGGCGGTTCCGGCACGGCGCCGGTCCCCGCGCCGGTCGACCCGGACGCCGCGATCTGACGCCGGCCGCCTGACACGGTCACCGGGTGCCGGGACGTTCGCCGATCGTCCCGGCACCTTGGCTGTGTCCGGACGAACTCCGCACCGGGCCCTGGCCGGTGGCGCCGCCCGGCCGCACCAGCCACCAGGAGACCACCGCGGCCGCGGCGAAGATCCCCGCCCCGACGGCGAACACGGCACGGTGGCCGGCGACCGCCTCCCCGACCTGCCCGGCGGCGCCCGACCGGGCCGCCACCGCCGTGTAGACGGTGGTCGCCGCCGCCAGCCCGATCGACCCGCCGATCTGGTTGGTGGCGGTGACGGTCGCCGACGCCACACCGGCGTCCTGTGGGGCAACCCGGTGCAGGGCGAGGTTGTTCAGCGGTACGACGGTGAATCCCATACCGGCGCCCATCAGGACCAGCGCGGGCAGGATCTGGATCCAGTAGTCGCCGCCCGAGGTGACCCGGGTGAGGAGCAGCGCTCCGACGGTGCTGATCAGCGGACCGAAGACCATCTGACGGCGCGGCCCGATCCGGTCGATCATGCGGACCGCGAACGGCACCGCGGCCATGAGGGACGCGGTGAACGGCAGGGTGGCGAGCCCGGCCCGCACGGGCTGCAGCCGCAGGACGACCTGGAGGTGGAACGCGAGATAGACCATCGTCCCCATGCCCACGGCACCGATCAGGCTCTGCACCAGGAAGGCGGCGGCCCGGGTGCGGTCGGCCAGGACGCGGGGCGGTAGGAGCGGGTGGGCCGACCGGTGCTCGATCAGGACGAACCCGGCCAGGAGCGCGAGGCCGGCCAGGACGCACCCCACGGTGGCCGCGGAGGTCCACGACCGGTCGGCGAGCGTCAGCCCGTACACCAGCAGGCCCAGGCCGAAGGTGGCGGTGGCGGCGCCGGCGGCGTCGTAGCGCCGGTCGCCCTCGGCGTGGCTCTCGGTGAGGAGGATCTGGCCCAGGACGAGGCCGATGACGACGAGCGGGATGTTGATCAGCAGACACCAGCGCCAGGACAGGAACTCGGTGAGCATCCCGCCCAGCAGCAGGCCGACGGCGGAGCCGGCGCCGCCGACCGAGCCGAAGACCGCGAAGGCGCGGTTGCGTTCCTTGCCGTCGGGGAAGCCGAGGGTGACGAACGCCAGGGCGGACGGCGCCATGAGCGCGGCCGACATCCCCTGCAGGCCCCGGGCGGCGAGGAGTTCGCCGCCGCTGTGGGTGAGGCCGCCCCAGGCGGAGGCCGCGCCGAAGACCACGAGACCGAGCAGATAGGTGCGCTTGCGTCCCCAGTAGTCGGCCACCCGGCCGCCGAGCAGCAGGAACGCGCCGAAGGCGAGTGCGTAGGCGGTGACCACCCACTGACGGCCGGCGTCGTCCAGCGACAGGTCGGCCTGGGCCCGGGGAAGGGCGATGTTGACGATCGTGCTGTCGAGGACGATGAGCAGCTGGGTCAGGGAGACGGCGGCGAGTGTCCACCACCGGTGGGACGCGGGGTCGGGGCGTCGTGGCATGCGGGGGCTCCGAGGGGATGGATGAGGGGGCGTCACGAAGGGCCGCCGCCGGCGGCGTACGGCCCTTCGTGACATGCGCGCGGCGTTTCCGCCGGGTCGGTCGTCTCAGCCGGCGAGCTGCTTGAGGATCTTCTGCTCCAGGCGCAGATGACGCTCCAACTGCTCGTGGGCGTCGTCGAGATGGAAGGCATGCCCCTCGTACTCCGAGAGCAGGACGCCCTCGAAGCCCGACTCCACGATGGCGGCCAGCAGCCTGTCCACGGGGATCTGCGGATCCTGCAGGTCCTCGGTGACGTGGTAGAACTTCGAGTGGAAGTACTGCGTGCGGTGCAGCAGGGTCTTGAAGCCCTCGACGTCCGCCGGGCCGAAGGACAGGAACCCGAAGAACTCGCTGATCGCGATCTTCTCCGCCTCCCCGCCGCCCATTTCGGCGATCTTCGCCTGCATGCCCGGCTCGTCGAGGCCGCCGTGCCGGTGCTCGATGACGTAGTCCAGCAGCTCCGGCTTGGCGCCGTTGGCCAGATGGCGGTCGAGAGCGGGCTGGGCGGGGCGCTCGATGAAGCACCCGAAGTCCGGGACCAGGCCCAGGTACGGGCTGTCGATCTCGTCCATCGTCGCCAGCAGCTTCTGGATGTTCGCGTCGCTCGGCTTGGACGGGGCGTGGACCTCGATGCCGATGCGGATGCCGTAGCGCTCCGCCATCGCGGCGGACTGATGCAGCAGGTGCACCGGGATGGCACCCGCCCGCAGGTACCGCACGCCCAGGTCGCGCGCGGTCATCAGGTCCGCGGTGACGTCCAGCATGATCTCGGCGTCGGTGGCGTCGTGCCCGGTGATCCTGCCGAGGTCGATGTAGCCGCCGTAGCTGAACGGGGTGACCCCGTGCCGCTCGGCCGCCCGCACGACGGCGTCGATCTCGCTCGCCTTCGGACGGGGGTACTGGTCGAAGACCATCGAGCCGATCAGCTCGAACTTCTTCACCCCCAGCTCGTCGAGCTCGGCGAACATGTCGTCGACGCCGTACTCGCGGAGGTCCACCAGACGCTGCTCGAAGCCGTACAGCGAGACGGCCTGCTCGATGGTCCCGATCTTCACTTGCTCTCCTCCTTCTGCAGCACGAGCGTGCGGGTGGCGGAACCGTCGATCATCCCGTAGGTGCCCGGGCCGAACTTCATGGACACGTTGCGCAGTTCGAGGCGCAGGGCGACCTCGTGCTCGCCGTCGCCGAGGCCGCCGTTGAACACCTTGAGACGCAGGTCGCGCTTGATGCCCCAGAACTCGGTCCAGGCCAGGGCCAGATGCTCGGGCTGGAAGAGCTTCTCGTTGAACTCGAAGAGCATGCGCTCCGGGGACACCGGCTCACCGTCGACGGTGAGTTCGAGCTTCTCGATCGCGGACAGCGGCAGTCCGCGGTAGTAGTTGAGGCCGATGTCGAGGGTGTAACCGACGGTCTCCTCACCCAGCTTGAGCTCGCGCAGGGCATCGGGCCGCAGCACCTTGTCCTCGTGCACGAGCTTCATGAACAGTGTCGGCACTGTCTGTCTCCTTCATGTGAGGGTTCCGCCCGTCCTCCCGTACGGGGGAGACGGTGTGAGGGATGGAGGGCCGCCGGGGCCCCGGGCGCGGTGCGCCCGGGTCAGCTCGCGGCCCTTCGCGGTTCCAGGGCCAGGTCGAGATGGCCGGGTGACAGCGCACCGTCGACGGCCAGGCGCGCCGCGCCGAGGACGCCGCCGAGCGCACCGGACCTGGCGACGGCGACCCGCAGATTGCGGCTGGCCAGCGGCAGCGCGCGGGAGTAGACGGATTCGCGCACCCCGGCCAGCAGCGGTTCGCCGACGGCCACGATCTCGCCGCCGAGGACGACGACGGCCGGGTTGAACAGGGCGGTGCAGGTGGCCAGTACGTCGCCGAGCGCCCGGCCGGCCTCACGCAGCGCCTGGACGGCGTCCAGGTTCCCGTCCCGGACGAGGGCGATGACGTCACGCGGTGAGGCGGCCGGGATGCCCCGGTCCGTCAGGTCCGCGGCGATCGACTGACCACCGGCCAGGGTCTCCAGGCAGCCCAGGTTGCCGCACCGGCACGGGCGGCCCGCGGCGGCCTGCGCATAGGTGTGGCCGAGGTCCCCGGCCGCGCCGTCGGCGCCGTGCAGGAGCTGCCCTCCGCTGACGATGCCGGCGCCGATGCCGGTGGCGACCTTGACGAAGAGCAGGTCGTCGATGTGCGGATAGGTCGCGGCCCGCTCGCCGAGGGCGAGCACATTGGCGTCGTTGTCCACGAAGACGGGGCAGCCGAAGCGGGCGGAGAGCCGGCGGCGGGTGTCGTACCCGTCCCAGCCCGGCATGATCGGCGGGCTGGTCGGCAGACCGGTGCGGTGGTCGACCGGGCCGGGCAGGCCGATCCCGGCGCTCCGGACCCGGTGGGGTGGGAGGCCGAGCCGCTTGCACAGCTCGCCCAGGCGCCGCTCCACCAGGTCCATCACGACGGCCGGGCCGTCGGCGATGCGGACCTGGTCGGTGGCGTGCGCGAGCACCGTTCCGTCGAAGTCGGTGACGGCGTAGGTGGCGTGGTGGGCGCCGAGGTCGACCGCCAGGGCGATGTTCCCCGTGCCGTCGAACTCGAAGGCGGCCGAGGGACGGCCGCGGGTGCCGGCGGCTTCCCGGGTCTCCCGGACGAGCCCGGCACCGGTGAGGACGGTCAGGCGCTGGGTGACGGTGGAACGGGCCTGGCCGGTGAGGTCGGCGAGCTCGCTGCGTGTCCGTGACCGGCCGTCGCGCAAGATGCTCAGGACATGCCCGGCGCTTCCTGTCGTGTGCACGAGGTTCCCTGCTTCCTGTTCCACCGGTCCTGCGCTCTCACCTGGCGGATGGTGAGCGGTGCGGTGAGCGGTGTCCGGCGGACGGTGTCCGGCGGACGGCGTGCGATGTGCGGTGCCTGTGTGCGGTGCCCCATGTGCGGTGCCCGGCGGACGGGCCGGGGCGGCACCGGCCCGGTGCGGCGTGCGGGTGCGCGCCGCACCGGACCGGCCTGCTCACGCCTCGGCTTCGCGGGCCTCCTCCTTGGCCTTGAGCCGGGCCCGGATCTCCTCGTACTTCTTCTCGGAGATCGGGTAGAGGGCGATGGGGATGATCGCCAGGAGGCTCAGGATTCCCGGGACGACGTTGGCGGTGAAGTTGATGCCGGTCGCCGCGGTCGCCGTCTGGTCGTGGTTGGCGACGTACCCGAAGGCGCCCAGCAGGGTCGCGCCGAGCGAGGCACCGACGGCCGAGGCGATCTTGGTGCCCATGCTCGTGGCGGCGTAGGCGGTTCCGTCGCTGCGGATCCCGGTGCGGTCCTCGGCGTAGTCGATGGAGTCGGGGACCATCGACATGATCACCGGGACCGCGAAGCTGCCCAGCCCGTACAGGGCCGTCAGCAGCACGACCAGGAAGACGTCGGACGGGTCGACGAAGTACAGCAGGATCGTCGGGATCGCGGTGAGGACCAGGGAGAGGATGACGGTCTTCTTCTTGCCCAGGTGCTTGGCCAGGCGGGCGAAGCAGGCGATCCCGATGGCACCCATGATCGACGGCAGGGCCATGAGCCAGGCGATCAGGTCGAAGCGGTGCATCAGGTAGATGTAGTAGTAGATGACGACGGCGAGCCGGCCGAACAGGTTGGTGAGGCTGAGGAACAGTGCGACGGTGACCAGCATCAGCGGCTTGTTGCCGAGGACGACCTTGAGGGTCTCCTTGAGCGGCACCCTGGTCTCGGAGATCTCGGGCTGGATGGCCTCCTTGCACCGGGCGAAGACCAGCCAGAACATCGGCACGGCCACCACGGCCATGACCGCGGCCGTGACGGTGAAGCCGAGCACGTTCGTGGTCTTGCCGTCGCCGACGCCGCTGAAGCGCAGGACGAGGGGCATCGTGGCCACACTGAGCACGACGGCGCCGAGGTTGGTGCCGATCATGCGGTACGAGGTCAGCGCGACCCGCTCGCCGGTGTCACGGGTCATGACCGCCGACAGGGCGCCGTAGGGCAGGTTGACGGCCGAGTACATGAAGCCCATCAGCAGATAGGTGACGCCTGCCCAGATCATCTTGACGGTGTGGCCGCCGGGGACGGTCATGAACGTCAGCACGACGCTGACGGCCAGGATCGGGGATGCGTACAGCAGCCACGGCCGGAAGCGGCCGTACCGGGTCTGGTGGCGCTCGGCGTAGGCGCCGAGGATCGGGTCGAAGAGCGCGTCGGCCACGCGCGCGACGAGCATCAGGATGCCGACGGCTCCGGCCGCGAGGCCGACGTTGTCGGTGTAGAAGAGAACCAGGTAACTGGAGCCCAGGCTCCACATCAGCTGGCTGGCGAAGTCGCCCAGACCGTAGGAGATCTTGGTGCCGAAGGACAGTCTGTCCTCGGACGGTGCGGCACGCGGAGGCTGGGGGACCTGCGCGGTCTGCTGTTGGGCCATGTCGAGAGTTCCCTGATCTGTGAACACAACACTGTGCTGCCGGCTAGGGAGCCGGCCGGATCGGAGCGGTGCCCGGATCCGTCGGGGGCGCCACCCCGGCCGCCGTAGAGCGGACGGAACGGGCGGGGTGGCGCCGCTGCTGAGCGGCCTCTCAGGGCGGCTCGTTCAGGGTCTACGCATGCCAACCGCGGGCTTCGGGTCCGTCCGGCGGATCAGCGGCTCCTGCGGGATCCGCCGGGCAGGTCCCTAGGCGGGCTGGTTGAAGTAGACGGTTCTGCCGGTCTTCGCGGAGGTGTAGATGGCGTCGAGGATCTCCGAGACGACGCACGCCTGTTCCGCCGTGACCAGCGGCTCGGTGTCGTTCGTGATCGCGTCCAGCCACAGGCCGGCCTCCAGGCCGCCCATGGAGGAGAAGCCCTCCATGGTCTTCTCGCCGGAGCCGAAGTACGCGGCGCCTTCCTCCGGACGGGTGTTGACGAGCTGTCCGCCCTGCACGGAGTTGAGCGTCACGAGCTGGTCGGAGCCGCGCTGCACCACGTCGATGCCGCCCTCGGTGCCGAACAGCTCGACGCAGGACTCGCGGGACTCCGGGACGTTGAGCGCCCAGGAGGCCCGCACCTGCAGCGAGGCGCCGTCGGTGAAGCGGACGAAGCCGAACGCGGAGTCCTCGACGGTGAACGTCTCGGGGTCCCAGGGCCCGGCGGTGTTGCCGTCCGGCCTGTCGCCGAGCTTGTGGTTGACGACGCCGGTCACGGACTCGACCTCGTAGTTGTCCATGTACCACAGGGCCAGGTCGATCGCGTGGCCGCCGAGGTCGATGAGCGGGCCGCCGCCCTGCTTCTCCTTGTCGGTGAACACGCCCCAGATCGGCACGCCCCGGCGGCGCACGGCGTGCGCCGCCCCGCCGTAGATCTCACCCAGGCGCCCCTGGTCGACCAGCTTGCGGATGTACTGCGACTCCCGGCGGAGCCGGTACTGGTAGCCGACGGACAGCTTCTTGCCGGCCTTCTCCGCCGCGGCCACCATGCGGCGGGCCTCCTCGCCGGTGATGGCCATGGGCTTCTCGCACAGGACGTGCTTGCCGGCCTCGAGCGCGGCCACCGTGATCTCGCAGTGGCTGACGTTCCAGGTGCAGACGTGGACCACGTCGATCGACTCGTCCGCCAGCAGCTCGTGGTAGTCGGTGGTGACGTAGGAGTCGGCGGAGCCGTGGGTGGCCTGCGCGGTCTTCGCGCGCTCGGCGTCCAGGTCGCAGAAGGCGACGATCTCGGCCTTGTCGGGGTGCTGGGCGAGACCGGCCAGGTGCTTCTGCGTACCGATGAAGCCCAGGCCGACTATGCCGATGCGGAGTTTGGTCATGGAAGTTCCCTCAGAGCGACTCGAGCGACGACGGGAAACGGCGGCTCAGAACGACGGGGTTATGTGCGCCGCGGTCGTAATGCTCGGACCATAAGCACGAAACATGCGCAAGTCAAGGGTCCTAGGATGGTCACAGACTCAACTCGAGGAGGCAGAACGCCGGTGTACCCCGTCTCACCGCAGGATCCATGGGTGCAAGTGGCCGAGGTCGTCCGCCTGATCCGGCGGGGGGAGGCGCAGACCCGGCCCGAACTCGCGGACGCCACCCGTCTGGGGCGCAACATCATCACCCAGCGCATCCAGACCGCCCAGGAACTCGGGCTGGTCCAGCCCTCCGGCCGGCAGCGCTCCCGCGGGGGCCGCGCGGCCGACGTGTGGGAGTTCGTCGGCAGCCGGGGGTGCATCCTGGCCGCCGTCGTCGGACCGGCCGAGCTGCGGGTGGCCCTCACCGACCTGGGCTACCGGATCATCGAGGACCGCCGTCTGCCGTGGGACCTGTCGGCCGACCCGGTGGACACCTGCGAGAAGATCGCCGGGGAGATGGACGACCTGCTCCGGCAGCACCACCCGGAGGGCCCCGCCTGGGGGGTCGGCATCGGCATGCCCACCCCCGTCGACCACACCACCGGCCGCAGCGCCGAACCCGTCGCCTCCGGGCCCAGCGGGATCGACTGGGCGACGCGGCTGGACGTGCGCAACTGGTTCACCCGCCGGATGCAGGCCCCGGTGTGGGTCGACTCGGTCTCCAACCTCGCCGTGCTCGGCGCGGGCGCGGAGCCGGGGGCGCCCGAGGACCTGGTCTTCGTGCGGATGGACCGCAGCGTCGGCAGCGCGATCATCTCGGACGGCAGGCTGCACCGGGGTGCGGACTGGATCGCCGGCGAGATCGCCCATGTCACCGTGCGCGCCGACTCCGACCGGATCTGCCTGTGCGGACGGGTGGGCTGCCTGGACGCCTTCGCCTCCCGGTGGGCGATCGAGACCGAGGCCCATCGGTTGCTGGCCCAGGGCCGCGGCGGCCACCTCGCCGACGCCCGGCCGCCGATCACCCTGGAGACCGTCGTCGACGGGGCCGAGGTGGGCGACCCGGCCTGCGTCGAGGTCGTACTGCGTGCCGCCGACGCGCTGGGACGGGCGCTGGCCGGCGTCGTGACCTGGTTCAACCCGCGGCGCGTCGTCATCGGCGGCAACGAGCTCGCCGGCAGCTCCCTCTTCCAGGGCGCGGTCGGCCGCACCCTGAACGCCCACACCCTCGCCGCCTCGGTGCGCAACCTCGAACTGCGGCACGGGCTCGCGGCGCGCACGGAGGAGATCACCGGCGCCGCGGCCCTGGTCACCGAGGCGCTCCTCGCCCCCGAGTACCTGGCCGAGTGGGGTCCCGCCGGCTTCCCGATCGACGTCGAGAAGCTCCTGGCCAAACACGCATTCCTTGCGTGATCGACGGACTTGCGCATAATCTGTGCACAAGAACGCAGGGTTAAGGCACCCTTGCGTCGGCAGGGTGGCCAAGTCGGGGACGGTCGTGCTGCCGGGTCGCACAGTGACGAGTCTGGAGAGCCGCGATGTCCCGTTTGGTCACCCTGTTCACCGGCCAGTGGGCCGACATGCCGTTCGAGGAGGTCTGCCGGCACGCCGCCGAATGGGGCTTCGACGGCCTCGAGATCGCCTGCTCCGGCGACCACCTCGACGTATGGGCGGCGGCCGAGGACGACGCCTACCTGGAGGCGAAGCGGGCCACCCTGGCCAAGTACGGACTGCGGGTCTACGCGATCAGCAACCACCTCACCGGGCAGTGCGTCTGCGACGACCCGATCGACGAGCGGCACCGCGGCATCGTCTCCGCCCGCATCTGGGGCGACGGCGACCCCGAGGGCGTACGGCGGCGCGCCGCCGAGGAGCTGAAGGTCACCGCCGTCGCCGCCCGCCGCCTCGGGGCGCAGGTGGTCACCGGGTTCACCGGCTCGAAGATCTGGAAGTACGTGGCGATGTTCCCGCCGGCGAGCGCGGAGATGATCGCCGACGGGTACGCCGACTTCGCCGCCCGCTTCCACCCGGTCATGGACGTCTTCGAGGAGAACGGCGTCAAGTTCGCCCTCGAGGTCCACCCCTCCGAGATCGCCTACGACTACTGGACCACCCGCGCCACGTTGGAGGCGATCGGCCACCGGGAGGCCTTCGGCCTCAACTTCGACCCCAGCCACATGAACTGGCAGCAACTGGACGCGCCGGGCTTCCTGGTCGACTTCGCCGACCGGATCTACCACGTGCACTGCAAGGACTCCAAGCGCCGCTTCAACGGCCGCAACGCCCCGCTCGGCTCACACCTGCCCTGGGGCGACCCGCGCCGCGGCTGGGACTTCGTCAGCGCAGGACGCGGTGACGTGGACTGGGAGGCGATCTTCCGCACCATCGGTGCGATCGGCTACGACGGCCCCGTCTCCGTGGAGTGGGAGGACGCCGGCATGGACCGGCTCACCGGCGCCCCGCAGGCACTGCGGTTCGTGCGCGAGAACCTGTTCACACCCCCGACGGCCGCGTTCGACGCCGCCTTCTCCCGGCACTGAGGAGCACCGGAATGCACGAGAACACCGACGCTCCGACGGCCGGGGCCGCTGCTCCGACGGCCGGAGCCGACGCCCTGACGGTCGGGGTGGACATCGGCGGCACCAAGATCGCCGCAGGTGTCGTGGACGCCGCCGGACGGATCCTCGCCCACGCCTACCGCACCACCGACCCGCGGGAGCCGGAGCAGATCGAGTCCGCCGTCGCCGACGCCGTCGCCGAACTGCGCGCCCAGTACCCCCAGGTCGGCGCGGTCGGCGCCGCCGCCGCGGGATTCGTCGGCCCCGACCGCACCACCGTGCTCTTCGCCCCGAACATCGCCTGGCGCAACCACCCGCTCGGTAACCGGCTCGCCGAGCGGACCGGACTGCCGGTGGTGATCGAGAACGACGCCAACGCCGCCGCCTGGGCCGAGTACCGGTTCGGCCACGGCCGGGGCACCCGGGACATGGTGATGCTCACCCTCGGCACCGGCCTCGGCGGCGCCGTGATCGCCGACGGCCGCCTGATCCGCGGATCCTTCGGCGCCGCGGCCGAGCTGGGCCATATGAAGATCGTGCCGGACGGTCACTTCTGCGGCTGCGGTCAGGAAGGCTGCTGGGAGGCGTACTCCTCCGGCACCGCGCTGGCCAAGCTCGCCCGCTCCGTGGCGACGACCGACCCGGACGGTGCCCGCGCCATGCTCAAGGTCGCCGACGGCGAGCCCCTCTCCGGCGCGCACGTCACCGCCGCCGCCCGGCAGGGCGACCCGGTCGCGACCCGCCTGCTGTGGCGATTCGGCCACTATCTGGGCGTGGGTGTCGCCACGCTCGCCGCGGTCGTCGACCCGCAGGTCGTCGTGGTGGGCGGCGGTATCGCGGCGGCTGCCGGCGATCTCGTCCTGCCCGCGGCGCGCGAGGGATTCCTGGGCAAGCTGTCCGGCCGCGGCTTCCGCGGCGAACTGCGCATCGTCACCGCCGAACTGGCCAACGACGCCGGGATCATCGGCGCCGCCGACTCGGCCCGCACCCCCGCGCCCGGCGCGGCGGACGCGCCCGGCACACCTGACGCAGCCGACGCGGTCGGCTCGCCGGTGGCCGCCGCCGTACCGGCCTGACCGGTCGAAGGGCGCACTGCGAGGGCCGCCGTGGGCGCGGTGGCTATTCGGCGGTGTCCGCCCGCCAGGGCATCCGAGGTGACGTCGCGGGCCGTCCGTCCGCACCGCCCGCGACCCCACCCCCCCCCACTGATCCAACGGAGAAACACGTCATGGTCAACACCGATCGCAGGTTCGACGCCGTCGTCATCGGATCAGGCCCCGCGGGCAGCACCGCCGTCAAGGAGCTCACCGAACGCGGGCTCGACGTACTGCTGCTCGAGGCCGGCCGGGAACTGCGCGAGGAGGACTTCGTCCCTCCCCGGGGCAAGAAGCCGGCCGCCATGGGGATGGACCTGGTCGCGCGCGCCAGGGCCATGGCGGCGGGACAGTACCGCCAGGCGTGCCGGCCGTACTTCAGCGAGTCCTCCAACCGGTTCCTGGTCAACGACTTCGAGGACCCCTACTCCACCCCCCTCGCCCACCCCTACCTGTGGGTCCGCAGCAAGCTGCTGGGCGGCCGGATGCACAGCTACGGCAGGGTTCTGCAGCGCATGTCCGACGCCGACTTCAAGGCCGCCTCGCGGGACGGCCACGGCGACGACTGGCCCCTCGCCTACACCGATCTGGAGCCCTGGTACGACCGGGTCGAGGAATCCCTCGGCGTCTTCGGTGACCCCGACGGCCTCCCGCACCCCCCGGACGGCAAGTACATCGGTCCCGGCTTCCTCACCCGCGTGGAGCGCGACTTCAAGGAGAAGGTCGAGGCCCGCTGGCCCGAGCGGAAGGTCATCTCCTGGCGGATCCAGGCCCCCTTCCCCGACCGTGTCCCGCCAGGCATCGCCGACGCCCTCGAGACCGGCCGGCTGACCGTCCGCGCCGAGGCCGAGGTCACCCGGATCACCACCGACGACCGGACCGGCCTTGCCACCGGCGCCGTCTTCGTCGACCGGGGCACCAAGCGCGAGCACCGCGTCTTCGCCGACGCCGTCGTGGTCTGCGCGTCGGCCATCGAGTCCATCCGGCTGCTGCTGAACTCCGGCTCCACCCGCCATCCCGACGGGCTCGGCAACTCCTCGGGCCTGCTGGGCCGGTACTTCATGGACCAGACCATCAGCGTCGGCTTCTTCGACTCGCCCCGCCACACCGGGACCTGGGACAGCGCGGACAACCTGCCCGCCGACCCCTTCTACGGCACCCCCGGCGGCATCCTCGTCCCCCGCTACGAGAACCTCGGCGCCGAGCACGACCCCGGTTTCCTGCGCGGCGTCTCCTTCCAGGGGCTGGGCGGCCGGTTCCCCGTGCCGGACGGCCACCCGGCGCCGTTCGGGCTCGGCGGTTCGGGCGAGATGCTCGCCCGCTACGACAACAGCGTCACACTCAACCGGCGGCGCAAGGACCGCTGGGGCATGCCGATCCCGCACATCGACCTCACCATGGGCGACAACGACAGGATCCTGCTCAAGCGCACCATGACCGCGCTGAAGGAGATGGCCGACGAGTGCGGCTACCGCGTCAACTTCATCGGATCGGCCGCCGGGCTGGAGTCCGAGCGCGTCTGGCCCGACTTCAACCCGCTGCAGCGTCTCATCTTCAAGCAGGGCATCAAGATGTCCATCGTCCTCGGTGCCGCCATCCACGAGTGCGGCGGAGCGCGGATGGGCGCGGACCCGAAGACGTCCGTGATGAACGGCGTCAACCAACTGTGGGACGCTCCCAACGTGTTCGTCCCCGACGCCTCGTCGTTCGTCAGCGGCAGCACGGTCGGCCCCGCCCTCACCATCATGGCCCTGGCCGCCCGCACCAGCGCCTACATAGCCGACCACCACACCGACGGCACCCTGACCAGCAACCCGACCCAGCCGACCTGACGAAGAGGAACCCCGGAGCATCACCGCGCGGGCGCGCCCCGTCCGGCAGCCCCCCGCCCGGGGGCGAGGGGCTGTGCCGTGTCGGGGTGCTTCCGGCCTGCAGTCGGCGGACGGCGGTCGCCCCGTGAGGGGCGCGGGGAACTGCGCGAACAGCCCCCACCGGCCGCCAGCCGACGAACGACGCATCCGCCGCCGCAGCCGAGGGCACCGTCACGGCACCGTCACCGCACCGGCCTGCGGGCCTCACCCACCGCTGCCGGAGTCACACCCCTGCCCCCGCACAGCGCGAGCGAGATCGTCCCGCGCCTCCAGCACCAGCCGCCGCAGCGCAGGCGCCGCCGAGGCGTGCGCGGCCAGCCAGTCGTCCGCAGCGGCCAGCGTCTCCGCGGAGTCCCGCAGCGCCGGGAACAGCCCCCGCACCACGTCCATCCCGATCTGGATCGACCGCGTCTCCCACACCCGCTCGATCGCGGCGAAGTACCGTGACACGTACGGCGCCAGCAACTCCCGCTGCGACGGCTGGGCGAAGCCCGCGATCGTCGCCTCCACCAGCGCGTTGGACAGCGCCTCCGACTCCACGACCTGCGCCCACGCCTGCGCCTTCACCGCCTCCGACGGCCGCGCCGCGAGACACCGCACCTGGTGCCGCTTGCCGGACGCCGTGTCGTCCCGGGCGAGTTCGGCGGCCAGTACGGCCTCGTCGGCCACCCCGTACGCCGCGAGCGGCTCCAGGAACGACCACCGCAGCTCCTGGTCGACCACCAGCCCCTCGACGGTCTCCGTGCCGTCCAGCAGCCCCCGCAGCAGCCCGAGTTCCTCCGCCCCCGCCGCCACGGACGCCAAGAACCGGGCCCACGCCAGCTGCTGCTCGCCGCCCGGCGCGGCGGCCCGCAGTTCCTTCAGCGCCCCCTCCGCCAGCAGCCGCTCCCCGGTCGGACGCCACTCCGGCGCCACATAGTTCACCAGTGCGGACTCCGCCCACGCGTGCAGCATCTGGAGCACGCCGATGTCGGACTCCCGCCCGGCGAAGCGCAGGACGAGCCCCACGAACTCCCGGGCCGGCAGCAGCGCGTCCCGCGTCAGGTTCCACAGCGCCGACCAGCACAGCGCCCGCGCCAGCGGATCGGTCATGTCCCCGAGCCGCTCCCGCAGCGTCGCGAGCGACGTCTCGTCGAAGCGGATCTTGCAGTACGTGAGGTCGTCGTCGTTGACCAGCACCAGCTCCGGCGCCTCGGCACCCGCCAGCTCCGCCACGACCGTACGCGCCCCGGACACATCGGCCTCGGCCCGCGCGTACCGCTCCAGCGCCCCGTCCGCCGTACTCCGGTACAGCCCCAACGCCACCCGGTGCGGACGCAGTTCGGGGTGGGACTCGGCGGCCTCCTGCACCACCGCCAGCTCGCTCACCCGCCCGTCCGCGTCCAGCAGCACCTGCGGGGTGAGGGAGTTGACCCCGGCGGTCTGCAGCCAGGCCCGCGCCCAGGCGCCCATGTCCCGCCCGCTGGTCTCCTCCAGCACCGACAGCAGGTCACCGAGGCGGGTGTTGCCGTAGGCGTTGCGCTTGAAGTAGCGGCGGGCGCCCTCCAGGAACGCGTCCTGCCCGACGTACGCCACCAGCTGCTTGAGCACGCTCGCGCCCTTGGCGTAGGTGATGCCGTCGAAGTTGAGCTTGGCGTCCTGGAGATCGCGGATGTCGGCGGTGACGGGGTGGGTGGACGGCAGCTGGTCCGCCCGGTAGGCCCACGCCTTGCGGCGGTTGGCGAAGGTGATCCAGCCGTCGGTGAACCGCGTCGCGCCGACCAGGGCGAACGCGCCCATGAAGTCCGCGAAGGACTCCTTCAGCCACAGGTCGTCCCACCATTCCATGGTGACGAGGTCGCCGAACCACATGTGCGCCATCTCGTGCAGCACGACGTTGGCGCGGGCCTCGTACGACGCCTGCGTCACCTTCCCGCGGAAGATGTACTCCTCGCGGAACGTGACGAGTCCCGGGTTCTCCATCGCGCCGAGGTTGTACTCCGGCACGAACGCCTGGTCGTACTTCCCGAACGGGTACGGGTAGTCGAAGTGCTCGTGGAAGAAGTCCAGCCCCTGCCGGGTGACGAGGAAGACGTCGTCGGCGTCGAAGTAGGGCGCGAGCCCCTTGCGGCACAGCGCGCCGAGCGGGATCTCCAGCCGGGTGCCGTCCGTGAGGGTCCGCTCGTAGGAGTCGGTGACGTAGTGGTACGGCCCCGCCACCACGCAGGTGATGTACGTCGAGATCGGCTTCGTCTCCGCGAACCGCCACACCCCGTCCGAGCCGTCCCGCTCCCCGGCGCCGTTGCTCCACACCGTCCAGCCCTCCGGCGCCCGCACCTCGAAGCGGAACGGCGCCTTGAGGTCGGGCTGTTCGAAGTTGGCGAACACCCTCCGGGAGTCGGCCGGTTCGTACTGCGTGTAGAGGTAGGTCTCGCCGTCCTCGGGGTCCACGAAGCGGTGCAGGCCCTCACCGGTACGGGAGTAGGCGCACTGCGCGTCGACGATCAGCTCGTTGTCGGCGGCCAGGTCCTCCAGGACGATCCGCGCGCCGTCGAAGACCTCGCCGGGGTCGAGATCCTTGCCGTTGAGGGAGACGGCGGTCACGGCCGGCGCGATCAGGTCCGCGAAGCTGGACGCGCCCGGCTCGGCGCACCGGAACCGGAGCGTGGTGACCGACCGGAACGTCCGCGGCCCCTCCCCGCCGCTGTCGCCCACCGCCGACCGCAGGTCGAGGGACACCTCGTACCCGTCGACGGACAGCAGGGCGGCCCGCTCCCGGGCCTCGTCACGGGACAGATTCTCACCGGGCACGGACGGCACTCCCTCGGAAGGATCGGATCGGAGCAGGGTGAATCGGGGTGGATCAGGGTGGATCGGGGTGGATCCGGGCGCATCGCGACGGGCCGCGGCGGGGCGCGGCCCGGGTGTGACGGAACCCGCGGTGAACAGCACCGATCCTGCCACGAGCCCCTCACCGAGGGCATCCGGGAATGACACACAGGAGGCCCGATGTTGCCCATGGCAACGATTCCGCGTCCGCACCCGCGTGCGCACCGCGTCCGCGACCCGCGGCCGTATTTCCCTCACCGAGGAGACCCATGTCCGACACCGCGACCGCTTCCACCGCCCTGACCCCCGTGGACTTCTGGTTCGATCCGCTGTGCCCCTGGGCCTGGATGACCTCCCGCTGGGTCCTCGAGGTGGAGAAGGTGCGCGACATCGAGGTCCGCTGGCACATCATGAGCCTGGCCGTCCTCAACGAGGACAAGCTCGACGACCTGTCCCCCGAGTACCGGGAACTGCTGGCCACCAAGGCGTGGCAGCCGGCGCGCGTGGTGACGGCGGCCTGGCAGAAGCACGGCGCCGACGTGCTCGGCCCGCTCTACACGGCACTCGGCACCCGCATCCACAACCGGGGCGAGGGCCCGACCCTCGAGGCCCTCGCCGGAGCCCTCGCCGACGTGGGCCTGCCCGCGGACCTGATCGACTACGCCGAGCAGGAGGACTTCGAGTTCGACGCGGAGCTGCGCGCCTCCCACAAGGAGGGCATAGAGAAGGTCGGGCAGGAGGTCGGCACCCCGGTCATCGCGCTGCCCGGTGCGGACGGCGAGCAGATCGCGTTCTTCGGCCCGGTCGTCACCCCCACCCCGCAGGGCGAGCAGGCGGCCCGCCTCTGGGACGGCACGATCGCGGTCGCCTCCGTTCCCGGCTTCTACGAGATCAAGCGCACCCGCACGGCGGGCCCGGACTTCAGCAACCTGTAGACCGCCGCACGCTTCCGCGGACCCGGCGGGCCACCCGCCGGTACCGGCCAGGTACCGGCGGGTGCCCGATGGGCGGTCGATTGGTGGATCCCCACAGACGGGCCCGCACCCGGCCGCGTACCGAGGACCACGTCACCGCAGTGACAGGTATCACGTCGTGCCGGGTGTAGCGGCCATCCTTTGTGCGGAGCCCACCAAGCCCGCCTCCCACCCTTTGTCGAGCGCTGACGGTGTCCGGCGCGCGCGGCCCGGGATAGCGTCACGGTGTCCCGACCTGCCCACCTCGCGGAGACCTCCATGAGCACCGCCACCGCCACAGCCACCCGCCCCGGCACAGTCCTCGCCGACCTGCTGCCCGCCTCCCGGGTGCGCGACGTCACCCTCGTGCTCGGCGGCGCCGTGCTCACCGGCCTCGCGGCCCAGCTCTCCGTCCCGGTACCCGGTTCCCCGGTCCCGGTGACCGGCCAGACCTTCGCCGCGCTGCTCGTCGGCACGACCCTCGGCGCCGGCCGCGGCTTCCTCTCCCTCGCGCTGTACGCCCTGGCGGGCGTCGTCGGCGTGCCGTGGTTCGCGGGCGGCGGCTCGGGCGCGGCGGGCGTCTCCTTCGGTTACGTCCTCGGCATGGTCCTGGCCTCCGCCCTGGTGGGCGCCCTGGCCCGGCGCGGCGCCGACCGGAGCGTGCTGCGGACCGCGGGCACCATGATCCTCGGCGAGGCCGTCGTCTACGCGGTCGGCGTCCCGTACCTGGCCTACGCCGCCGGGATGTCCGCCTCCGCCGCGATCGCGGCGGGCCTCACACCGTTCCTGCTCGGCGACGCCCTGAAGGCGGCCCTGGCGATGGGCGTGCTGCCGACGGCGTGGAAGTTCGCAAACAAAGCCTAGGCGCAAGGGAGTTCGCCGGAAGGGCTCGTCACGGACCGGGCGGCCGGGGCACCCACGGGGGGTGTCCCGGCCGTCTCGCGCCCGGTGACACCGGCTGCGCCGGGTGGGTGACCTGGAAACACGCGTGCCACACTCGGAGCATGCGCGTCTACCTCGGCTCCGACCACGCGGGCTACGAACTCAAGAACCACCTCGTCGAATGGCTCGCGGCGGCGGGCCACGACCCCGTCGACTGCGGCCCCCACATCTTCGACGCCCAGGACGACTACCCCCCCTTCTGCCTCCGCGCGGCGGAGCGCACGGCCGCGGACGCCGGGTCGCTCGGTGTCGTGATCGGCGGCTCGGGCAACGGCGAGCAGATCGCGGCGAACAAGGTGAAGGGCGTGCGGGCGTCCCTCGCGTGGAGCGAGGAGACGGCGGCCCTGGGCCGGCAGCACAACGACGCCAACGTGGTCGCCGTGGGCGCGCGCATGCACTCCACGGAGGAGGCGACGAAGTTCGTCGAGATCTTCCTCAACACCCCGTTCTCGGAGGACGAGCGCCACATCCGCCGCATCGACATGCTGACGGCCTACGAATCCACCGGCGACCTTCCCCCGATCCCGCCCCACCACCCCCAGCGGTAGCCGGCCCCGGCGGACGTCCCCGCGGGCCCCGGTGGGGGAGCCGCGGGGACGGGCTGGGAAACTGGCGGGGTCCGCCTCTCGGCCGACCGAGTCGGGTGAGCGGGTGGGCGAACACCCGCGCGAAAGGACCCCCACCGTGCCAGAAGGGCACACGATCCACCGCCTGGCCCAGGACTACGCCGCCCGCTTCACCGCCGGGGCCGGGAGCGGCGACCCGGTCCGGGCGTCCAGTCCCCAGGGCAAGTTCAGCGACGCCGCCGAGCTGATCGACCGTACCCGCATGGTCACCGCCGACGCCCACGGCAAGCACCTCTTCCTCGGCTTCCGCGCCCCCGAGGACCCCGACTGGGTCCACATCCACCTCGGTCTCTTCGGCAAGGTCCGCTTCGGCGACGCCCCCGCGCCCCCGCCCACGGACACCGTCCGCCTCCGCCTCGCCGACGCCACCTCGTACGTGGACCTGCGCGGCCCCACGACCTGCGCCCTGATCACCGGCACGGAGAAGGCGGCGGTCCACGCCCGCCTGGGTCCCGACCCGCTCCGCGAGGACGCCGACCCGGCCGCCGCGTACGCCCGGATCCGCCGCAGCCGTACGACGATCGCCGCGCTGCTGATGGACCAGAAGGTCATCGCCGGCGTCGGCAACGTCTACCGCGCCGAGGTGCTGTTCCGGCACGGCATCGACCCGTACCGCCCCGGCAGGGACATCACCGCGCGGGAGTGGGAGGCGATGTGGACGGACCTGGTGGAGCTGATGCGTGAGGGCGTACGCAACAACCGCATCGACACCGTACGGCCCGAACACA
The DNA here is from genome assembly GCF_040644295.1 of Streptomyces sp. NPDC047000. Taxonomy (NCBI): domain Bacteria; kingdom Bacillati; phylum Actinomycetota; class Actinomycetes; order Kitasatosporales; family Streptomycetaceae; genus Streptomyces; species Streptomyces sp. NPDC047000. The sequence continues at coordinate 91,915 of NZ_JBEYWE010000005.1, read as the reverse complement.
CCCCGGAGGCGATGAACCGCCCGCCCCGCGTGGACGACCACGGCGGCGAGGTCTACGTCTACCGCCGGGCGGACCTGCCCTGCCACCTCTGCGGGGGCGAGATCCGCACCGCCGCCCTCGCCGCCCGCAACCTCTTCTGGTGCCCCGCCTGCCAGCGGAGATGACCCGCCCCGGCCCCGGCCCCGGCCCTGGGATCGGTCCCGGCCCCGGTCCCGCAAGCGGAATCACCGCTGACCGAGCCCGTTGCCCGCCGCCGCATCAGCGCCGCGGCACTAGAACCCGTGCGGCAGCCAGGGCTGCACCGTGGCCCCGAACGCCACCGCCGCCTCCGCCAGCGCCCCGCGCCGCAGTTCCCGTACGCGCCCGGCGCCCGCCAGCGCGGCGAGGGACACACCGCCGAGGTACGCCGCCCCCAGCTCCCGTACCGACAGGGCGAGTTCCGCGGGGTCACCGGTGCGGGAGCAGACGGCGCCCTTGGCGTCGCCGGACAGCCGCCACCGTCCGGCGTTCCAGGGGCAGAAGGCGTCCTCCACCTCCACCACCACGTCCACCGGTGCCTGGTAGGTCCGCGCCTCCAGCGCCGTGCCGACCTCCACGAGCCGCACGTACAGCGAGTCCTTCGGCGTGACCCGGCAACGGCGGAAGTCGGACACCATGAACTGCCAGGCGTCGTCGACCGGCCGGGTCCGCACGGTCAGCGTGGCCGTCAGGTCGATACCGAAGAGGAAGCGCCACAGCGCCGCGTCCGAGGCGGGGTCGAGCGCGGAGAGACCGAGCAGCCGAACCTCGCCGTCGAACCCGCCCGGCCCCCACTCGGGCTTGACGCGGAAACGGGCGTACCCCGTGACCTCGCCGTCCCGCTCGGCGACCACGCACTGGATCGGCGACGCCCCGCCCCGCTGGCCCTCCGGGTCCAGCAGCGCCAGGCGCTCCCAGCCGGGCAGCCGCGCCACCATGCCCGGCCGGCCGGGCACCAGGGCCGCGTACACCGCCTCGCACGCGTCCAGGACCTCCGCCGGGTCCGCGTACCGCAGCCGCACGGCGTCCGTGCCGGGCGGCACCGACAGCCGGGTCCGCACGGTGTCGATCACCGCGCTGATGTTGAAGGTGCCGCAGCCGTACCCGAAACGGCCGTAGATCGCGGGCTCGGAGGCGGTCAGGACCGCCAGCGGCTCGCCCCACTCACGGACGTCGTCCAGCTGCCGGCGCATCATCGAGGTCAGGACGCCCCGCCGCCGGTGGGTGGCCGCGACCGAGACCATCGTCACACCCGCCGCCGGGACCAGGGCGCCGCCGGGCACGGTCAGCCGGAAGGCGAACGCCCCCGCCGTCCCCACGCACTCGTCCCCGTCCCACGCGCCGATCGAACGGCCGTGCGGCGTCAGGGTCCGCCACAGTGCGAACTCCTCCGCCGATTCCGGCACTCCGCCGAACGCCCGGATCAAGTTCCCGTACCAGACGTCCCATTCGTCCCGGCCCGGCCTCCGCAGTTCCACCGGAGCCCCCGCCGTGCGGTCCCTCGCACCCTCAGTCGCCATGAACCCTGCATACCAGGGCAATGCGGCACGAGCGAGCGAATTTCCGCACAGGATCCGTCACCTGTTTTCCTCTGGACGCAGCGCGACGGCTTCCGGTGAAGTTCACTGTGAAGTTGAGCCCCGGACGGGGGACAAGCGCCACCTCCCGTGCCAAGCAGCTGCTCCGATGGATAGGGTCCCCAACTGATGGCAGCAGGACGAGAGCGGCGAGCGAAGGCCGAGACGCCCACGGCCCGGTTGAAGATTCAATGGCACCGGGCCCGCGTCGGCGTGCGCAGAAGCGCCGTCGACTACTTCCGCGGCGACGGGTCGGACTGGATCGCACTCGTCGGCCTGCTCCTCACCGTTCCCGTGCTCGCCTCGATGACACTCGCCAACTCGGTGTGGTTCTCGCCCGCCGCGCTGGTCCTGCCGATCGTCGCGGGCGGCCTCGTCCTGCGCCCGGCCAGCCTGCTCGGCCTCTACGCCGCCGCGGCCACCGCACTGATAGTGGAGTCGCTGCACCTGGGGCCGTACACCGAGGGCCCCTCCAGGGTCACCCCGGGCGTCGTGCTGGTGGTGGCCGCCAGCGGCTTCTTCGGGCTGCTGACGGCACAGTTCCGCAGCCGCGTCGGGGTGCCCTGGCGGCGCGGCGGCACCATGCTGTTCGACCTGCGCGAACGCATCCGGGTGCAGAGCAAGCTGCCCAAGCTGCCGGACGGCTGGCACCGCGAGATGGCGCTGCGGCCCGCGGGCGGCCAGTCCTTCTCCGGCGACTTCGTCGTCGCCGCGCGCACCAACGGCGGCCGCACCCTGGAGGTCGTCCTCACCGACGTGTCCGGCAAGGGCATGGACGCGGCGTCGCGGGCGCTGCTGCTGTCGGGGGCGTTCGGGGGACTGCTCGGCTCGCTCCCGCCGCACGCCTTCCTGACCGCCGCCAACGGCTATCTGCTCCGCCAGGACTGGGAGGAGGGCTTCGCGACCTCCATCCACCTCGTCCTGGACCTCGACTCCGGCGACTTCGAGCTCTACTCCGCCGGCCACCCCCCGGGGCTCCAGCTCAGCGCGGGCAGCGGCCGCTGGGAGGAGAAGGCCGCCGAGGGCCCGCTGCTCGGCGTGTACGACGGCGCCCAGTTCGACCCGGTGAAGGGCTCGCTGCGGGCCGGGGACGTGCTGATGCTGTTCACGGACGGCCTCGTCGAGACGTCCGAACGGGACATCGTGGAGGGCATCGACCGCCTCACCGGCGAGGCCGACCGCTATGTCGCCGGCGGCTTCCGGGGCGCCGCCTGGCACCTCATCGAGGCGGTCGCCAAGGACGTCAACGACGACCGGGCGCTGCTGCTCATCTGCCGCGAGGGCCTCCAGCAGCCGTCCCGCTGATCCGCGGGTTCCGCCCGGCCGGGGCGGGTTCCCGCCCCGCGGGGCAGACTGGCGGCATGACAGAGCCCCGGACCCCGTCCCCGCCCTCGTCCCCGTCTCAGCGCCCGTCCCCGTCTCCGCGTCCGTTCCTCACGCCGGCCGAGGTCGAGGCGCTCGCGACGGCCGCGCACGCCGGTCAGACCGACAAGGCCGGACGGCCGTACACCGAGCATCTGCGGGCCGTGGCGGACGGCGTGCGCGAGCGCGGCGGCGACGAGGCCCAGATCGCCGCCGCCTGGCTGCACGACGCGGTCGAGGACGACGCGCTGACCGAGGAGTGGCTGCGAGGCGCCGCACTGCCCCGGCGCACCAGGGACATCGTGCTGGCGGTCACCAAACGCCCGGGCGAGCCCCCGGAGTCGTACGCCCGCCGCATCCTCACCACGCCGGGCGCTCTGCTGGTGAAGGAGGCGGACCTGGCGCACAACGCGGACCCGGTCCGGCTGGCGGCCCTGGACGAGCCGACCCGCAGACGTCTGGCCGAGAAGTACGCGAGGATGCGCGCGCTGCTCGGCCAGGAGACGTGAACGGGGGGACGACGGGCGACGGGGAAGCCCGGATCGGGAACCGGTGAGCGGGCCGCGGGAACGCGGTACGGGGCAGGAGCCGGAAGCCGACAGCCAGGTGTCAGGAACCAGGCGTCAGGAGCCGACCGCCGCGCGCTCGCGGGACCGCTCCCCGTCCTGAGCCCGACCCTGAGCCTGCTCCCGCTCCCGCTGCCGCCCCCGTTCGTGCGCCTGTTCGCGCTCCCGCTTCTGCTCGCGGTCACGGGCGAGTTCGGCCGGGTCCGGTGTGAAGGCCCAGGCCATCTCCGGTTCCGTCACGCAGCGGAACATCCGCCGCACGGGCCGCGTGCACAGCAGCGTGGCCACGGTGGCGGCGAGGGCGCTGACGAACACCACGCCGAGCGCCCCGTGCAGCCAGGGGTGGTCGAACCAGTGCCCGTAGATACCGCCCTTGATGAGGAACCCGTGCAGCAGATAGGCGTACAGCGTGCCCGTGCCGAGCGCGGTGAACCACATCGTGCGGCGCGGTACCCAGGCGTAGAAGCAGGCGGTCAGCAGCAGCGCGCAGCCGAACAGCGCGAGCGTCACGACCGGCCCCGCCCACCACGGCGCGCCGAGTTCCTGCGCGGAGCCGCGCCGGTAGGTCCACGCCTGGTCCACGCCCGGCGCCAGCCACCAGCCGACGGCCACGGCGGCGGCGAACACCGGCACCGCGAGGATCCTGGTGGCGCGGCCGCGTACCCGGTGGAAGTGCTCGGCCTTGAGGGACAGACCGAGTACGAAGAACGGCAGGAACTGCAGCACCCGCTGGAGGTCGAGGTCGTTGCCGATCTCGGGGGTGGCCGACGCGATCATCGCGATGGCGAGGGCCAGCGGCAGGGGGGCGCGCACCAGTTTCCAGAGCGGCGCGGTCAGGCGCCAGATGAACAGGGCGCACAGGAACCAGGTCAGGTACCAGGGATCGAGCAGGCTGATCGTCTGGTCCGGGGCGTCACCGACGAACCGCTTGAAGAGCGGGTACGCGGTCTCGAAGACGATGTAGGGCACGACGACGCCGGTGACCAGGCGCTTGAGACGGTCGGGCCGCATGTCGAAACTGCGGGAGAAATAGCCGGAGATGATGATGAACGCCGGCATGTGGAAGGTGTAGACGACGAGGTAGAGGCTCTGGAGCAGACGGTTGTCGTCCTTCAGGGGCTCCCAGGAGTGCCCCATCGCCACCAGCAGGATCGCCAGGTACTTGGCGTTGTCGAAGAACGCGTCACGTGCCTTGACCGGGTCCCCCTGCGGTCTGTCCCCGCTGCGCGAAGCGCCCGGCGTGACACGTGCGGCGGGCGTCGCGCCGCTCGGTGGCTCTGCCGGTGGGAGGGACCTTCGGTGCTGAACGGGGGGCGTATCAGGCTCGAACATCTCAGGCACCCTAGCGTTGTCTGTGGAATTCGGGAAACTGCCGTTCTTTTCCTGGGTATAGGCGTGCGGATACCCCCGTATTTTCAGATCGTGCACCTGGCGGCCACGTGATGATGGGCACATGACGAGTCGCCAGAGACACCTTATGTCATGTTTGGTCAGCATTTTTCGGGGTGTTGCGGTCCCTGGGTGGCGCTCCCGCCCCGGTCATTTGAATGAGCTGTGAATGGGGTGTGCGCCGGGCGGAAGGGGCCCGTCAATTACCTGCGGAAACAGTTCGGTTGAAGGGTCGAATTGATGTGCGGGAGGCGGGCGCGGCCGACCGGGTGACGAACGATGCGTCACCGGCCGCATACGGTGGCCGGGTTGGTGGCACGATGGTTCTGGCGGGGGTGCGCGGGATTGCGCCTCCGGGCGGGAGAGCGGACCGAACGAAGGTGTGATCAGTTGTGGCCATTTCACTGTCTGTGGTGCTGCTGTTGGCGATCATCCTCGTGGTGTTGATCAGAGGTGGGAGCATCAAGGCGGGACCGGCCGTCGTGGCCATCCTCTTCGGCTTCTTCCTCGCCTCGACCGGTATGGCCCCCTCGATCCAGCGCTTCCTCGACTCGATAGCCCAGACGATCAACTCGATCAGCTTCTGACGTCGCGCGATCACTTCCGTACGCCGAACGCGGCCCGGCCGCTCCCGCCGTCCCGTAGGCTCGGTCCGCCGAACGGGGAACGAGGGGGCGTTGACGCGATGGCGAAGCCGGTACGGGCGGCACTGGGGGATGTCTGGCTCACCTGCCAGGTCTGCAAGGGGGACCTGTTCCGGGACCGGGGCGTCCTGCTCAACAGCACGACCATGGAGTTCATGAAGCTGGCCTGGGCCGACGAGAACGCCACCGGCCTGATCTGCTGGCGGTGCGGCTACGTCCAGCTCTTCGTCAACAAGAACATCAAGCTCCACCGCGCCGACACATGACGTGCGGATCAAAACTCAGGGCCAGGCCGGGAAGAACCCCTCCGGCCTGGCCCTGAGCCATGTGGAGCGGGCGACGGGAATCGAACCCGCGTAGCTAGTTTGGAAGATCGCGTATGCGGACCGGGCCTGACCTGCCCATACGCTGACCTGCGCGTTTCGGCGCTGTTCGCCATGGTTCCCCGTTGCTCCCCGCTCGGTGCTGCTCGTGCGGGCACGCCGGGGGCACGCGCCCTCCAGTGGCTAGGCTCGGTACAGCAGCAGCGCCGCCAGACCGGTCAACGCGGTGATGAGGCTGGCGAGAGCCGTGATCAGCTCTGCCGTCTGGCGACTGCGCGAGACTGGCTCGGCGATTGCCTCGGGTGTACTATTCCGTACGGCCGATATTTCATTGCGTACGCCATGGGGTTGGGGCCGAGGGTGGTCGCGCTTGGGCACGATCTACTCCTTATGTCGATAGACCCGCGTGATGCGTCCGCCAAGACACATCATCACGCGGGCCTTTGGCGTGCTTGGTGGGCGGATCCTATCAGTCACCATCAGGCAACTGCCGCTGTTCTGCTGGGTCTTGAGCTGCTGCTCCCGTCCGTGCGCTAGCGACCGTAACAGTGCAGCTCCTAGCCCTGCATGCGGCTGACCGCGCCACCGCCGACTTCCGGCAACTAGGCGCTTGGCCTAAGGCTATTTTGGAGTTGTGAGGCGTTTTGGCGTCGGAGCTGGCTACGAGGTCAACGTGTATCTACACGGTGTAGTCAACGTGTAGCCACCTCGTACCCGCCAAGGTTGGCCGGAAAGCGTCCACGGGGCGTGGCGCCTACGGGCTGGCCCCTAGCCCACCACTCACCTCGGCTCCCATCCCGTCCGCCGTCGACCCACACGCATGTGGAGCGGGCGTGGTTCAGGGCGTCAAGGTGGAGCGCGCCACTGTACGAACGACCTTGACGCCCTGGGCCGCGTCTGCTCGGCTCTGCCTGGGGCGATGGCGGACGGGATGGGAGCCTCCACGCACGCCACTTACGGACCCGCGGTCGGCGACGGCGTCCCCTCCATCCCGGTGCCGGCCGATCCCCCGCCGGAGGCATTGTCCTGACCGTGGGCCGCGCTGTGTGGTGATCGACTCATGTGCCGTGTGCGCTACGGCCCCAGGGCTGGCCCCGGCGCCGAAGGCGCAGAGGGGCCGAGCCCAGGGGGCCGGCCCGCGCATCGCGCGGGCACTTGATGAGGTAGAGAAACCTGTAACAACGCGCGTCGGCTCACGCGTCGAAGTCGTACTCCAGGATGTAGGAGGCGGCGTCGAGCGTCATTTCGTTGATCTCCACGGGGCGGCCGTCGTCCGCGAATGCGGTTCGGCAAATGAGGATCACGGGGGTGCCTGCGGAGATGCTCAACTGCGCCGCGTCCTCCCTCGTAGGCATGCGTGAGCGGATCTCTTCGCGGAAGTGCACGGGCTTGTAGCCGAGGTCGGCAAGGCGGGCGTACGTTCCGCCTGGCCCCGTGTCCTCTTGGGTGATCGCTGATCCCGCGACCACCGACGTGGGGAGGTAGCTCGTCGCGAGCAGAACGGGCTTCTTGTCCAAGACGAACCTTCGGCGGCGTACACACACGGTGTCACCGTCTCCCAGCTCTAGAACCCGCCCGACGTGCTCGGGCGCTGTCTCCTCCGACACGGTCACTTGGTCGACCACAAGCGTGCGGTTCTCGATGTCCGCAGACCAGATGGACCGACCGTTTCCCCACTGCTCTTGCGACAGCCGCTGGATGCCCCGCCGTCTCAGCGGGCGGAAGGACCGTACGAACACGCCGGCACCTTTCCGAGACTCGGCAAGGCCCTCGTCCTTGAGCACACTCAGAGCCTGGCGGGCTGTCATGCGTGCTACGCCGTGCTCCGCGATCAGGTCGTTCTCTCCGGGAAGCCGATCACCGGGACCGTAGGTGCCTGACTGGATCGCCTCACGTAGAGAGTCCGCGATCCGCTGGTACTTCGGCCGACGGTCGCCGTCGGTGTTGGTCATTCCGGAGCCCTCCTTTCTTCTCTAGACAGCCTAGGTCAACAGGTGGGGCGTCCGCTCGTTGCGTGTAGCCGTAATCCGCCCCGATCAACCTCTCTATACATCCCGCTTGACGTCTCTAGAGATGTGCGCTCCAATGGAGATGTCTAGAGAGGCCGCACCGAGCGGCCTCCTGAGCGTGAGGGATGTGCTCATGCCGTCGTTCAAGGTCGACGTTTCGACTGCTGTGGTGTTCGTGGCGACCGCGCCGGAACCCAAGGTGAAGAACTTCGCTACCGGTGAGCGGGCCGTGAACCAGGAGGGCCAGGCCATGTCCGTGGTGGGCCTGCTGGTCTCGGACGAGGGGGAGGGCAACCTCCTGAAGGTTTCGATCCCGGAGAATGGCTTCCCGGAGGGGCTGACCCCGGGTCTGCCGGTGCGGGTCGTCGGACTGAAGGCGCGGGACTGGGAGAACGTCATCAAGGGCGAGAAGCGCTCCGGCATCTCGTTCTCCGCGGTCGCTGTCACTCCGGCGGTCTGACATGACGGACCTGCCGACCCTGCTGGAGACCACGGGCGCGTTAACCGCCGCCGGCGCGGGTGGTGCGGCCTTCGCGAAGGTGCGGGCGCCTCGCCTGTACTGGGCGATGGTCGGACTGCCGGTGACCTGGGGCCGGTTCGCCTACTCGTACCGCTCCACGATGGACGTGTGCGGGCTGACGGTGCAGCCGTCCGGTCTGCGGGCGTTCATGGCCCGTAACGTCGCACGCCGCGAGGTGCTGCCGGTGCCGCCGAAGATCCGCCGCATCCGCGGGACGATGACCGGACTGCGGGTCACCCTGCGCCTTCCCGCCGGGCTGGAGCCCGCCGACGTGGTCGCCTCGACCGAGCGCCTGCGCCACGCCTGGGGCGTCCACTCCGTGACCGTGGTCGCCACGAAGCCCGGCTTCGTGGAACTGCGGATGACCGGCTATGACGTGCTGCGCCGGGTGCGGATGCCCCGTAAGGCACGCCCGCACGACATGGTCGTGCCGGTCGCGGTGCGCGAGGACGGGACCGCGTTCGAGCGGGACTACCGCAAGGCACCCATGGCGCTGACCCTGGGCGCCAACCACTCGGGCAAGTCGATGTATCAGCGCAACCTGATCAAGGGCCTGGCACGACTGCCGGTCGCCCTGGTCGGCGTCGACTGCAAGCGCGGGGTGGAACAGTCCGCCTTCGCACCCCGCCTCTCGGCCCTGGCCACCACCCCCGACACCGCCGCCTCGCTGCTCACGGTGCTGGTCGCGGAGATGGAGGACCGTTTCGACCTGCTGAGCCGCCACGGTGTCTCGGACCTGTGGGAGCTGCCCGAAGATGTGCGGCCGGTGCCGATCGTGGTCCTGGTCGACGAGGTGGCGGAACTGTTCCTGATCTCCTCCAAGAAGGACGAGGAACGCCGCGAGCGGATCGTGACCGCGTTGATCCGGCTGGCGCAGATGGCCCGTGCCATCGGCATCCATCTGGAGATCTGCGGGCAGCGCTTCGGCTCCGACCTGGGCAAGGGCGCCACCATGCTCCGCGCTCAGCTGTCGGGCCGGGTGGTGCACCGCGTCAACGACAAACAGACCGCCGAGATGGGATTGGCGGACGTGGCTCCGGACGCGGTGGCGGTCGCGAGTCTGATCCCGATGAACCGCCCCGGCACCGCCGTTGCGGCGGACTCCTCGGGCGGCTGGGCGAAGATCCGCACCCCGCAGGTCACCCGCGAGGACGTGGCCGGCGTCTGCCGCACCTTCGCCCACCTGGTCCCGGACCTGCCCTTCCTCGACCCGTTCCGCCCCTCCGTGCCCACCGTGGCACCGGCTGCCGGCCCGGTCCTGGTCAAGCCGCGCCCGGTCACGGAGTGACCGCCGTGGCCACCCGCAAGCCCGCCACGCCCCCGCTCCCGCCCCCGGCTGCGACGCCCGACGAGTGCCCGGTGTGCAAGGGCTCGGGGGAGGTCGCCCGACCCGTCCGCGTCGGCCGCAACCGTCGCACCGTCGGCCAGCAAGCCGGGCTGTGCCTCAACTGCCTCGGCTCCGGCGAAGCCCCCGCGCCCTGACCCTCGAAGGGAGGAACCCCACATGCCTCGCTCGATCCGCCCGGACGCCGTCCTGGTACAGGCCGTCATCGCCGGCGCGCTGTCCTTCGCCCACCTGCACGACCTCGCCTCCGCGGCCGGACAGTCCGGGTGGAAAGCCTGGGCCTACCCCGTCTCGGTTGACCTGCTGCTCGTCGCCGCCTGGCACCGGCTGCGCACCGCCCGCCGCGACGGGGCCGCCTGGACCTGGTTCGTGATCGCCCTGTGCGCCTCGCTCGGCGCCAACGTCGCCACCGCCGGACTCCTCGACCTCGGCCACGTCCCGGCCTGGCTGTGCATCCTCGTCGCCGGCTGGCCCGCCCTCGCCTTCCTCGGCGGAACCCTCCTCGTCCACTCCACCGCCACCCCCGACCCGGCCCCTGCCGTCAACGCACCGCCGGCTGACGTGCCCGACGTGGCGGCCGTCGACGTACAGCGCACCGACACACCCGCCCCCGCCCCCTCTCCGGCCGTCGTGCCGGAACTGGAGCCCGCGCCCTCGCAGCCCGCGGCTGGCACGTCCGCCGTCCCGGCCGCGCTCCTCGACCACGCCCGGAAGATCGCCGACGCGCACCGGGCGTCCACCGGCTCGCCGATGCCCGCCGCCGCCCTGGCGCAGCGCCTCGGCCTGCCCGCCCCGATGGCCGACGCCATCACCGCCCAACTCCAACTCGCCTGACCAGGAAGGAAGTACATCGTGCGCCCGCACATCGAAGCCGCCCTCAAACGGTCGGCGGAACTGACCCGTAACCACCGCCTCGTGGAAGCCGTCGCCGTCGCCGAAGCCGCCTTCAACCGGGCCGACGACGACGAGGGGCCCGAGATCGACCGGTGGCTCACCGACCACGCCGACGACTTCACCGGCCGGGAGGACTGACCCCGTGAGCGTCTACCGCCGCTTCCGCGACCGGGCCCGGATCGGCCCGGTGGAGGTCGCCACGTACTACGACGGGCGCGGCCGGGAGAAGCACACCGCCGCCTGCACCGCCCCGCGCTGCGGCTTCTCCGCCGACTACCACGACCGTTCCGCCGCCGAACTCGCCGCCCGCACCCACCGCTGCACCGCCTAGGAAGGCAACCGCCGTGCACGTCCCGCTCTGGCTCGCCCTGCTCGCCGTCGGCTACCTCGGCGTCAAGCTCGCCCGCCCCCCGATGTGGCTCGTCGTCCTGCTCCTCCTCGGCGGCTACCTCATCGCCGACAGCATCCTCGCCCCCGCCCTCGACACCCTCCTCAACTAGCCATCTCCGGAAGGGAGACCAACCGTGTTCACCCCGAAATACCCGCCCACCGACACCGCCCCCACCCCCACCGTGCCGAACACCACCGCGCGGGTCCCGGCACCGGTCGTCCCCGTGCAGTCCGCCACCCCGGCCCCCGCCTCCTCGGCACCCGCCCCGGTCCCGGCCTCGGCGCGGCCGGTGGTGCAGCTCACCCCGGGCAGCACCCTCGCCCTCGTCGCCGGCGGAACCGGTGTCGTCCTCGTCGTCGGCGCCGTCCTGGTCTCCATGCTGCTCGCCGTCGCGGTCACCGCCGCCTCGGTCGCCGTGTGCGCGGTCGTCCTGCGCTCCATGGTCAACCACGAGAGGAAGCACTGACATGGGCCTCTTCAGCCGCAAGCCGTCGCCCGAGCCCGAGCGTGACGAGCGCATGACCGAACTCGGCCGGGACTACGCCATCGCCCGCCGCCACCGCGACACAAAGGCCATGAACCGGATCATGCGGGAGATCGGCACCGACACCGACGTGACCGACCTCAGCGACTTCCGCGCCGGCCAGGACTCCTACAACTCCGTCCCGCCCATCCCGCGCCGCCGCACCCGCCGACGCTGACCGACCCCCGCAGCGGCCTCGGTCGCCAACTTCCGCCGCTGCGGGGGCCCACCCGTCCAGAACCAATCGACCCGGAAGGGAGACCCACGATGGGCCTGTTCAGGAACTCCAGCGACCAGCCGTCCGAGGCGTTCGCCGCCGACGAGCAGAACCGCGCGGACGGCCTCGCGCACCGCATCGGGGAGATCACCACGACCCCCGGCCACCCGTCCACGGGCAGCCTGCCGTTCTACCAGGACGCCTACCGCGACGCCTCCACCAACGCCGCCGCGCACACCGCGCAGCCGCGCAACTGACAAACCCCCGGAGCGGCCTCGGTCGCCAAACTTCCGCCGCCCCGGGGGCCCACCCATTCCTGATCCGACGGACCCGAAAGGGAAGCCCCATCATGCCCCAGCACGCCCCGAACCCGCCCGTCTGCCGCGACTGCGACGGCTTCGCCTCGGCCATGGTCACCACCGGCCTCCGCCACTCGGACGGCACCCGCCAGACCCTTACCGTCGCCTGCCCCGCCTGCAAGGGCACGGGCCACACCCGCACCGCCCCCACCTCCCTCGTCCGGTCCGGGAGGTAGCGGCCGTGGCCCTCCTCGACTGGCGCTCCCCGGAGCACTTCGACCACACCGGCGACCAGCCGTGCGTGCTCTGCGACAAGCCCACCCCGCTCCGCTCCGACCGGGGCAAGCCCGTCCACAAGGTGTGCGCGGAGGCGTGGATCGACGCCCACCCGCAGCAGGAGGACGACGCGTGACCCACACCGCCACCGCGGCGGGCCTCGACCCGGCCACCCTCACGGACCTGTTGAGGCTGGCCGGGTCGTCCGGCTTCGACCGCGTACAGGAACAACTCCGCCGTACCGGCGGCTGCTCCGACCCGATCCACCTCCGGGGCGCCACCGTCACCCGCGACCGGGCCACCGGTACGGTGCTGCACCACTACTCCACCGACACCGAACCCGGCGGACGCCTCCGCATCGCCTGCGGCAACCGGCGTGCCTCCCGCTGCCCGTCCTGCGCCTGGACCTACGCCGGGGACACCTACCACGTCATCCGTGCGGGCCTTGTCGGCGACCCGAAGAAGGACGTCCCGGCCACCGTCCGCGAGCATCCGCGGGTCTTCGCCACCCTCACCGCCCCGTCGTTCGGCCCGGTCCACAACCGGCCCGGCACCCGGCCCTGCCGCTGCGGCACTCGCCACCCCGACGACGCCCCGGAACTCGGCACCCCGCTCGACCCGGTCTCGTACGACTACGCGGGCGCCGTGCTGTGGAACAACCACGCCTCCGACCTGTGGCGCTACTTCACGATCTACCTGCGCCGCGAGATCGCCAAGCGGGCCGGGCTCACCCAGAAGGACGCCCGGGAACAGTCCCGCGTCTCCTTCGGCAAGGTCGCCGAGTACCAGAAGCGCGGTGCCGTCCACTTCCACGCCGTGATCCGCTTCGACGGACCCGGCGGCCCCGACGACCCGCCCCCGGCCTGGGCGACGCTTGACCTGCTGACCGACTCCATCCGGGCTGCCGCCGCCCGGGTGCGGGTCGAGGTGCCCCCCAACGAGGAATGGGGCTACGTCGACGGCTGGGAACTGCGCTGGGGCACACAGCTCGACGTGCAGCCCATCGGCGCCTTCGGTCACGGCGAAGAGATCACCGAACAGGCCGTCGCCTCCTACGTCGCCAAGTACGCCACCAAAGCCGCCGAGACCACCGGCACCGTCGACCGCCGCATCGGCAACAAAGAGGCCCTGCTCCTGCTCGGCGTGCCCGACCACGCCCGCCGGCTGATCGAAGCATGCCTGGACCTGCACCCCGTCTACCCGGACCGCAAGCTGCGCGACTGGGCCCACATGCTCGGATTCCGCGGCCACTTCAGCACCCGCTCGCGCCGCTACTCGACCACTCTCGGCGCCCTGCGCCAGACCCGCGCCGACTACCGCGCCGCCCAGCAACGCGAAGCCCTCGGCCTGCCCGACCCCGACGACCCGGAGACCACCACGCTCACCCTCGCCCACTGGACCTACGCCGGACATGGCCACACCCCCGGCGAATCCTGGCTCGCCGCCAACATCCGCCGCGACATCCAACACAACCGCGAGGCAGCACGTGAAGCACTCGCAGACCTGCGTCAGGAAGGGGAGCACGATCATGAATGAGCGGTATCTGAGCGTGGATGAGGTGGCCGAAGTCCTCGGTACGACCGTGCGCTTCCCGCGGCGTCTGATCGAGGAGCGGCGCATCACCTATGTGAAGGTCGGGCGGCATGTGCGTATCCCTGAGAGCGCGCTGCGGGAGTACATCGCGGCCAACACGGTGCAGCCGCGTCGCTGCCGTGCCTCGCTGCGGGGGGTGGCTGCCTGATGGCAGGGAAGCGCCGGCAGTTCGGCCGCGTTCGCAAGCTCCCGTCCGGTCGCTACCAGGCTCGCTACCTCGGCCCTGACGGACTGCTCCGCCCGGCTCCGGAGACGTTCCGGACCAAGCGGGAGGCGGATGACTGGCTGGCCGACAAACAGACCGAGCTGCGGCGCGGTGACTGGCACGACCCGGACGCCGGGAAAGTGCCGTTCGGGTCGTACGCCTCGACGTGGATCCGGGAACGTGAGCTGACCTCGACCACGCGGCAGCTCTACGGCTCGCTTTTGCGCCACCACCTCGAACCGGTCTTCGGGGGTGTCAACGTCGCGGAGATCTCGCCCCCGCTCGTGCGTAGCTGGCGGGCGGACAAGCTCGCCTCCGGTACCGGTCCGACGACGGTGGCCAAGGCGTACGCCCTGCTGCGCGCCGTCCTGGGCACGGCCGTGGCAGACCAGATGATCCGGCGCAACCCGTGCACGATCAAGGGCGCGAGTACCGTGCACACCCCCGAACGGCCTATCGCCACCGTGCAGGAGGTGTATGACCTCGCCGACGCGATCCAGCCACGCTACCGGGCCTTGGTGCTCATGGCGGGCTTCCTCGGCCTGCGCTGGGGTGAACTCGTCGGCCTGCACCGCCGGGACATCGACCTCGACGGTGGCACCGTGCGTGTCCGGCGGGCGGTCGCCGAGCTGAACAACGGGCAGCGTCAGATCAAGGCGCCCAAGAGCGCGGCGGGCAAGCGCACGGTGTCCGTCCCGTCCGCGATCGTTCAGGACCTCAGCGATCACCTGACGCGGTATGCGGAATCCGGCGCGGACGGCCGGGTGTTCGTCGGCGCCAAGGGGGCGACTCCTCGCCGCAACCACTTCAACCGGCTGTGGCACAAGGCGTGCGAGGACGCCGGGGTCAAGGGCCTGCACTTCCATGACCTTCGCCACACGGGCAACACCCTCGCCGCCTCGACCGGCGCCAGCACGCGCGAGCTGATGGCGCGCATGGGTCACAGCACGGCCCGTGCCGCGCTGATCTACCAGCACGCCAGTGCTGACCGTGACCGGCTGATCGCCGACGCGCTGAGCGACCTGGTCGACAAGGGTCGGCGAAGGGCGCGGAAGTCGAAGGGGCACGCGGGGGGCACGGAGGGCTGAACAGCTCGGGGAATGATCGAAGGCCCAGGGGCGGTAAATTTACCGTCCACCTGGGCCTTCGTCGTATGGAGCGGGCGACGGGAATCGAACCCGCGTAGCTAGTTTGGAAGACTAGGGCTCTACCATTGAGCTACGCCCGCACAGACGGCGCCGGGGTCGGTGACCGCGGCACACGAGGCATCGTAGCGGGTCGTGCGACCTCGGTGCACACCCGAATCGGATCTCCCGGTCGCGGAGCGCGACCGGGTCCCCGGAGTGCGGGCCCCGCCGCGCGCCCCCGGTCGGCGCCCTCCGGCCGCGCTCCGCATCCGTGCGCCCGGCCGGCCGGGCGGTCCGCGGGCGAAACCGCTTCCGAAAGGGGGCAGCCGCACTGCCTGCGGGCATGTACCCTACGTGTCGCACCAGACGGGGTGTGGCGCAGCTTGGTAGCGCGTCCGCTTTGGGAGCGGAAGGCCGTGGGTTCAAATCCCGCCACCCCGACCACCGCGTGGAGTCACGCACTCGTGATCGCCTTTGGGTGTGCTCACCGGCTGCGGTTACTATGCAAGCTGCCCGCCTCGTGTGTCCCGGTCCGTCATGGCCTGCGAACTCCTCCGGGCAGGCGAAATCCGCCGGGCCTGTCTGGCCCCGGCAGAAACCAAGCAGTCAGCCACCAAGGAGACCGAACCGTGAAGAGCGCCGTGGAGACCCTGAACCCGACTCGGGTTCGGCTCACTGTCGAGGTGCCCTTCGAGGAGCTCAAGGACAGCCTCGACGCGGCGTACAAGAAGATCAACCAGCAGGTCACGGTGAAGGGCTTCCGCAAGGGCAAGGTCCCGGCCCGGGTCATCGACCAGCGGTTCGGTCGTGGCGCGGTGCTGGAGGAGGCCGTCAACGACGCGCTCCCGAGGTTCTACACCGACGCCGTCAACGACGCCGAGCTCGACCCGCTGGGCCAGCCCGAGGTCGACATCACGGAGCTGAAGGACGGCGAGACGCTGAACTTCACCGCCGAGGTCGACATCCGTCCCGCCATCGAGATCCCGGACTACTCCGGCATCGAGGTCGAGGTCGACGCCGTCCAGGTCGGCGACGAGGACATCGACGAGTCGGTCGAGCAGCTGCGTGAGCGCTTCGCGTCCACCAGCCCGGTCGAGCGCGCCGCCGAGGACGGCGACGTCGTCACCGTGGACCTGCAGGCCAAGGTCGACGGCGAGGTGCTGGAGGACGGCGTCGCCGAGGGCGTCTCCTACACCATCGGCTCCGGTGAGCTGCTGGACGGCATCGACGACGCCGTGAAGGGCCTGGAGGCCGGTGGCGAGGCCACCTTCACCTCCGAGCTCAAGGGCGGTACGGCGGCCGGCCGCGAGGCCGAGGTCACCGTCAAGGTCACCCAGGTCGCCAGCCGTGAACTGCCCGAGCTGGACGACGAGTTCGCGCAGCTCGCCTCCGAGTTCGACACCCTCGAGGAGCTGAGGGCGGACAGCCGCAAGCGCCTCGAGAACATGAAGCAGTACGACCAGGCCACCCAGGCCCAGGAGCGGGTGCTGGAGAAGCTCCTCGAGCTGGTCGAGGTCCCCGTCCCGGAGAAGCTGCTCAAGGACGAGATCGAGACCCGCAAGCACAACCTCGAGCACCACCAGCTCGGCCAGATGGGCCTGAACCTCGAGCAGTACCTGGAGATCCAGGGCAAGACCCCCGAGGAGTTCGACGCCGAGACCGAGGAAGCGGCGGTCAAGGGCATCAAGACGCAGTTCGTGCTCGACGAGCTGGTCAAGCGGGAGAAGCTCAACGTCAGCCAGGAGGAGCTCACCGAGCACCTCATGCGCCGCGCCGCGTCCTCCGGCATGTCCCCCGACCAGTTCGCCCAGGCGGTCGTCCAGAACAACCAGGTCCCGCTGCTGGTCGGCGAGGTCGCCCGCGGCAAGGCCCTGGCCGTCGTGGTCGAGGCGGCCACGGTGAAGGACACCAACGGCGAGATCGTCGACCTGGACGACGACGAGGACGAGGTCGCTGCCGCTGAGTCGGCGGCGGAGGTCGTCGCGGAGGCCACCGAGTCCGAGGAGACGCCGGAGCAGACCGAGGCGTAACCGGTCCCCCGAACGGGGCCCCGGGGTGGACCCCGGGGCCCCGTTCGCGTCCCCGCCCCCGGCCCTGCGGGCCGGCTCCCGGGCCGCTTCGGCTGCGGGCCGGTGGGGGCGGGTCGCGCAGTTCCCCGCGCCCCTGGGCCGGCACGGCCGCCCGGAGACAACCAGGCACCCCGCCCCGCCCAGCAGCGCGGGCGCCGTCCCGACGAGCGGCTCCGCCGAGTGACCACGGACACCCCCCACCGTCCCGCACCCGACGCACGACACGCACCTCTCCAGGGGCGCGGGGAACCGCGCGCTCAACCCCCACCGTCCCGCACCCGACGCACGACGCGCACCCCCTCCAGGGGCGCGGGGAACTGCGCGACCGGCCCCCACCGGCCCGCGGCCCGAACCGCACACGCGCCGCCCCACCCGAACCGGATCCGGCCGGCCCGAACCCCACACGCGCCGCCCCCGGCCGAACCCGAGCGGAGCGCACACGCGCAGCCCCCGGGCGAACCGGATCCGGCCGAACCCGAGCGGAGCGGCTACGCCCCCGGCGAACACCCCCGTCCGCGGGATTCCCCGAAGGGACCCGCGCGTTAGGGTCCATGAATACGAGGGCAGGGGAGTCGCCGAACCGCCGGACGGCTCCACGCCCCGGCAGAACACGTGAGACGGCCCGTCGCGCCGTCGTAAGACGAGCAGGTGGATACGTGACGAATCTGATGCCCTCCGCCGCCGGCGAGCCTTCCATCGGTGGCGGCCTCGGCGACCAGGTCTACAACCGGCTGCTCAACGAGCGGATCATCTTCCTCGGCCAGCCGGTGGACGACGACATCGCCAACAAGATCACCGCACAGCTGCTGCTCCTTGCCGCGGACCCGGACAAGGACATCTACCTCTACATCAACAGCCCCGGCGGCTCCATCACGGCCGGTATGGCGATCTACGACACCATGCAGTTCATCAAGAACGACGTGGTGACCATCGCCATGGGCCTCGCGGCCTCGATGGGCCAGTTCCTGCTGAGCGCGGGCACCCCGGGCAAGCGTTTCGCCCTGCCGAACGCCGAGATCCTGATCCACCAGCCCTCCGCGGGCCTGGCGGGCTCGGCCTCGGACATCAAGATCCACGCCGAGCGGCTGCTGCACACCAAGAAGCGCATGGCCGAGCTCACCGCGCAGCACACCGGCCAGTCGGTGGAGCAGGTCACCCGCGACTCGGACCGCGACCGCTGGTTCGACGCGTTCGAGGCCAAGGAGTACGGCCTCATCGACGACGTCATCCCCACGGCGGCGGGCATGCCGGGCGGCGGCGGGACGGGAGCGGCGTAAGGGCGCCGTACCGGGACCGTCCGGGACCCGGACGGCGTCCCGCACGGCACCCCCTGCGCCCTGCGCGGCGCCCAGGAGCCTCCCGAGGCCCCGTAAGGCGCCCGTAAGAGCCAGGCGGGTCCCGGGGAGACGCCCGGCGAGTCCCAGGCCCCCAGAGCGCCCCGCAGCGCCCCTCCGCCCCCAGCCACCGCCCCAGCCCAGCCCCCTTCAGGAGACACCGTGAACGACTTCCCCGGCAGCGGCCTCTACGCCCGTACGGCGGCCGAGTACACCGGCCCCCGTGCCGAGTCCCGTTACGTCATCCCGCGCTTCGTGGAGCGCACCTCCCAGGGCGTCCGCGAGTACGACCCGTACGCGAAGCTCTTCGAGGAGCGCGTGATCTTCCTCGGCGTGCAGATCGACGACGCCTCCGCCAACGACGTCATGGCGCAGCTGCTGTGCCTGGAGTCGATGGACCCCGACCGGGACATCTCGGTCTACATCAACAGCCCCGGCGGCTCCTTCACGGCGCTGACCGCGATCTACGACACCATGCAGTTCGTGAAGCCCGACATCCAGACGGTCTGCATGGGCCAGGCGGCCTCCGCCGCCGCGGTGCTGCTGGCCGCCGGCACGCCGGGCAAGCGCATGGCGCTGCCCAACGCCCGCGTCCTGATCCACCAGCCCTACAGCGAGACGGGCCGCGGCCAGGTCTCCGACCTGGAGATCGCCGCGAACGAAATCCTGCGGATGCGCTCGCAGCTGGAGGAGATGCTGGCCAAGCACTCCACCACGCCGATCGAGAAGATCCGCGAGGACATCGAG
Organism: Streptomyces sp. NPDC047000; assembly: GCF_040644295.1. Taxonomy (NCBI): domain Bacteria; kingdom Bacillati; phylum Actinomycetota; class Actinomycetes; order Kitasatosporales; family Streptomycetaceae; genus Streptomyces; species Streptomyces sp. NPDC047000. Next base: position 72,487 of record NZ_JBEYWE010000005.1, on the reverse strand, counting down.
CGCGACAAGATCCTCACGGCCGAGGACGCGCTGTCGTACGGCCTGATCGACCAGATCGTCTCCACCCGCAAGATGAACAACGCCGCGGTCCGCTGACCCGGTCGCCAGGCGGCCGCTTCGGCGGCCGGCGCGGTGGCCGATACCAGGGCCGACGCGGCGGGTGAAGCGGCACGTACGACAAGAGGCGAGGTAGCATCTGCCGCCCCTCGGCACGGTCCACCGGGAAGTGAACCGTGCCAAGGGGGGCCCGTACGAGGGGCCAGGCAAGGTACCGTCGACATAAGGCAGCACCAGGAGTCGCTGGACTCGTAGCGTCCAGGCGGCTCCCAGGCGAAGGGGAAGCACACCGTGGCACGCATCGGTGACGGCGGCGATCTGCTCAAGTGCTCGTTCTGCGGCAAGAGCCAGAAGCAGGTCAAGAAGCTCATCGCAGGGCCCGGTGTGTACATCTGCGACGAGTGCATCGACCTCTGCAACGAGATCATCGAGGAGGAACTCGCCGAGACCAGCGAGGTGCGCTGGGAGGAACTGCCCAAGCCCCGCGAGATCTACGAGTTCCTCGAGAGCTACGTGGTGGGCCAGGAGGCGGCGAAGAAGGCCCTGTCCGTCGCCGTCTACAACCACTACAAGCGGGTCCAGGCCGGTGAGAACGGCGGCGCCCAGGGCCGCGAGGACGCCATCGAGCTGGCGAAGTCCAACATCCTCCTGCTGGGCCCCACCGGCTCCGGCAAGACGCTGCTCGCGCAGACCCTGGCCCGGATGCTGAACGTGCCGTTCGCCATCGCCGACGCCACGGCGCTCACCGAGGCCGGCTATGTGGGCGAGGACGTCGAGAACATCCTGCTGAAGCTGATCCAGGCGGCCGACTACGACGTCAAGAAGGCCGAGACCGGGATCATCTACATCGACGAGATCGACAAGGTCGCGCGCAAGAGCGAGAACCCGTCCATCACCCGCGACGTGTCGGGCGAGGGCGTGCAGCAGGCGCTGCTGAAGATCCTGGAGGGCACCACGGCGTCCGTGCCGCCGCAGGGCGGACGCAAGCACCCCCACCAGGAGTTCATCCAGATCGACACCACGAACGTCCTGTTCATCGTGGGCGGCGCGTTCGCCGGCCTGGAGAAGATCATCGAGTCGCGCGCCGGGGCGAAGGGCATCGGCTTCGGTGCCACGATCCGCTCCAAGCGGGAACTCCAGTCCAAGGACATGTTCGAGGACATCATGCCGGAGGACCTGGTCAAGTTCGGCATGATCCCCGAGTTCATCGGCCGTCTCCCGGTGATCACCTCGGTGCACAACCTGGACCGCGAGGCACTGCTGCAGATTCTCGTCGAGCCGCGCAACGCGCTGATGAAGCAGTACCAGCGGCTCTTCGAACTCGACGGTGTGGAGCTGGACTTCGAGCGTGCCGCGCTGGAGGCCATCGCCGACCAGGCCATCCTCCGCCAGACCGGCGCCCGCGGTCTGCGCGCCATCATGGAGGAGGTCCTGATGTCGGTGATGTACGAGGTCCCGTCCCGCAAGGACGTGGCCCGCGTGGTCATCACCGCCGAGGTCGTCCACTCCAACGTCAACCCCACCCTGATCCCCAGGGACGCCCGCGGCCGCGGCTCGGGCGAGCAGAAGTCGGCCTGACGGCCACCCACCTGCGCCAAGGGGCCCCGGTCACATCGACCGGGGCCCCTTGGCGTCCGTACGGCCGGACGCGCCGTCAGACCGGCTTGCGCACGTCATTGCGCAGCTTCGCCGCCAGGGTCGCCGTGGTGTCGACCGACGAGCCGCCGGTGGCGAGGTCGGCGTAGCTGAACGCCGACACGACCGCGACCGTGCTGTGGTCGCCCCAGATGCACATCGGCATCTTGATGTTCTTCGCGGCACCGGCCGAGGTGCCCGTGGAGCTGTTGTCGGTGATCTGCGCCACCTGGCACTTCATCACACCGTTGGAGAAGCCGGCCGGGGACACCTTCTCCGGGCTGCCGAGCAGCTTGCCGGTGCTGCTGTCGCCGCTCTGGTCCTTCTCGGACTCGGACTTCACCTTGGCGAACATCGCGTCGACGACGGCCTCGGGGTCGTCGATGGTGCCGTAGACACCGCTGAAGTTCAGGTTCTTGGTGCTGAGCCCGGTGCCCAGCGCGTAACCGGCGCTGACGTCCGTGGGGTTCTTCACGCCCCACCTCTCGAAGTCGGCCTTGTCGTCGGCGGTCAGCGAGTCCGCCGAGTCCGCGCTGTCCGACTTCTTGTACGTCCCGTTGATCACCGTCGCGGGCGCCGTCAGCTTGTGCGCCCCGTCGTCGGCGACGCCGCCGCTCCCGCTGCTGTTGCCGATGACGAAGTACGCGCCCACCGCGATCGCGGCGACGACCGCCACCGCGCCGATGACCAGGCCGGTCTTCTTCTTGCCACCGCCCGGCGCGGGCGGCTGCGGCACGCCGTAGGGCGGCTGGCCGTACGGCGGCGGCTGCTGGCCGTAGGGGCCGGGCTGGCCGGGCTGCTGCGGATAGCCGTAGCCCGGCTGAGGGGGCTGCGGCGGCGGGGCCTGCTGGGGGTAGCCGTAGCCGGGCTGCGGCGCCTGAGGGGGCTGGGGCGGCTGCTGGCCGTACGGACCCTGCTGGCCGTACGGTCCGGGCTGCTGCGGCGGCCCGCCGTACGGGCCAGGCTGGTTGTAGCTCATCTCTGGGGTCCCCCTCCAGGTGCTTTACGTGTTACTGACATCCTGGCCCAGTCACAGCGTGCACATGGCATCCGGGGCCGCACCGTTACGAAAGAAACGCGTTTCGGGACGTGCCCGTGACACCTCTAAACTGGGCCCGTGACCGAGAACGCTCAGCAGCAGCCACCAGCGCCCGCCACCGAACTGCCGACCCAGTACGCGCCGGCCGATGTAGAGGCTCCGCTGTACGAGCGCTGGGTGGAACGCGGTTACTTCGAGGCGGACGCGAAGAGCGACAAGCCCCCCTTCACCGTCGTCATCCCCCCGCCGAACGTCACGGGCAGCCTGCACCTCGGGCACGCCTTCGAGCACACGCTCATCGACGCCCTCACCCGCCGCAAGCGCATGCAGGGCTTCGAGACGCTGTGGCAGCCCGGCATGGACCACGCCGGCATCGCCACCCAGAACGTCGTCGAACGCGAACTCGCCAAGGAGGGCAAGTCCCGCCACGACCTCGGCCGGGAGGCGTTCGTCGAGCGCGTCTGGCAGTGGAAGGCCGAGTCCGGCGGCCAGATCGGCGGCCAGATGCGCCGCCTCGGCGACGGCGTCGCCTGGTCGCGGGAGCGCTTCACCATGGACGAGGGCCTCTCCCAGGCCGTCCAGACCATCTTCAAGCGCCTCTACGACGACGAGCTGATCTACCGCGCCGAGCGCATCATCAACTGGTGCCCGCGCTGTCTGACCGCGATCTCCGACATCGAGGTCGAGTACCAGGACGACGACGGCGAACTCGTCTCCATGACCTACGGCGAGGGCGACGAGACGATCGTCGTCGCCACCACCCGCGCCGAGACGATGCTCGGCGACACCGCCGTCGCCGTCCACCCCGACGACGAGCGCTACCAACACCTGGTCGGCAAGCTCATCAGGCTCCCGCTGACCGACCGTTCCATCCCGGTCGTCGCGGACACGCACGTCGACCCCGAGTTCGGCACCGGCGCCGTCAAGGTCACCCCGGCGCACGACCCGAACGACTTCGAGATCGGCCGGCGCCACGACCTGCCGTCCATCACGGTCCTGGACGAGCACGCCGTCATCACCGCGCACGGCCCCTTCCAGGGACTGGACCGCTTCGAGGCCCGCTCCGCCATCGTCGCCGCGCTGCGCGCCGAGGGGCGGATCGTCGCCGAGAAGCGGCCCTACGTCCACTCCGTCGGCCACTGCTCGCGCTGCAAGACCACCGTCGAGCCGCGGCTGTCCATGCAGTGGTGGGTCAAGGTCGGTCCGCTCGCCAAGGCCGCCGGTGACGCGGTCCGCGACGGCAAGGTCGCCATCCACCCGCAGGAGATGGAGAAGCGGTACTTCGACTGGGTCGACAACCTCCACGACTGGTGCATCTCGCGGCAGCTGTGGTGGGGCCACCGCATCCCCGTCTGGTACGGCCCCGACGGCGAGGTCGTCTGCGTCGGCCCCGACGACGAGGCCCCCACCGGCGAGGGCTGGCGGCAGGACACCGACGTCCTCGACACCTGGTTCTCCTCCGGCCTGTGGCCCTTCTCCACCCTCGGCTGGCCCGAGCAGACCGAGTCGCTCGCGAAGTTCTACCCGAACTCCGTCCTGGTCACCGGCTACGACATCCTGTTCTTCTGGGTCGCCCGGATGATGATGTTCGGCCTCTACGCCATGGACGGCACCCCGCCGTTCCACACCATCGCCCTGCACGGCATGGTCCGCGACCAGTTCGGCAAGAAGATGTCCAAGTCCTTCGGCAACGCGGTCAACCCGCTCGACTGGATGGACAAGTACGGCTCCGACGCACTCCGGTTCACCCTCGCGCGCGGCGCCAACCCGGGCGTCGACGTCCCGATCGGCGAGGACTGGGTCCAGGGGTCCCGCAACTTCGCCAACAAGATCTGGAACGCGACGCGCTTCGCGCTGATGAACGGCGCGACGATCGAGGGGCCGCTTCCCGAGCCCTCCCGGATGTCGGCGACCGACCGCTGGATCCTCTCCCGGCTCAACTCCGTCGTCGCCGAAGTCGACGCGTTCTACGACGACTTCCAGTTCGCCAAGCTGTCCGACGCCCTGTTCCACTTCGCGTGGGACGAGGTCTTCGACTGGTACGTCGAGCTGTCCAAGACCACGTTCCAGGCGGGCGGCGAGCCGGCCGAGGTCAGCAAGCGGGTCCTCGGCGAGGTCCTCGACGTCACGCTGCGGCTGCTCCACCCGATCGTCCCGTTCGTCACCGAGACGCTGTGGACCACCCTCACGGGCGGCGAGTCGGTCGTCATCGCCGAGTGGCCCTCCGACAGCGGCTTCCGTGACGCCGGCGCCGAGCGGGAGATCGGGACCCTCCAGTCCGTCATCACAGAGGTCCGCCGCTTCCGCGCCGACCAGGGCCTCCAGCCGGGGCAGCGGGTTCCGGCCCGCCTCAGCCTGGACGGTACGGCCCTCGCCCCGCACGAGGCCGCCATCCGGCAGCTGCTGCGCCTCCAGCCGGAGGGCGACGGCTTCTCCGCCACGGCCACCCTGCCGGTCGCGGGTGCCGAGGTCGCCCTCGACCTCTCCGGGACGATCGACGTCGCGGCGGAGCGGAAGCGGCTCGCCAAGGACCTGGCGGCGGCGCAGAAGGAACGCCAGCAGGCGGAGGCGAAGCTCTCCAACGAGGCGTTCCTCGCCAAGGCGCCGGACCCGGTCGTGGAGAAGATCCGCACGCGCCTGGCCAAGGCGGGGGAGGACATCACCCGCATCGAGACACAGCTGACGCGGCTGCCTCAGGCGTAGCGGCGGGGTGTCCAGGGGGTACCTCTTGGGTGGGGTACCCCCTGCCCGGCCTGCCGGAAGCACGAGCACCGCGGGTGTCGGTGCGGGCCGGGGGTGGGTCGCGCTGCTCGGCGCCGGCGAGGTGCCGCCCGTGCCCACCCGTGCCGCCCTGGGGGTCCCCCCTGCTCGAAGAGCTTGGGGGAGGCACGACTGCCCGCGGCCAGGGGGGACAGCCTTCCAGCCGACGTCGGCTGCACTCCCCAGGGGCGCGGGGAACTGCGCGACCAGCCCCCACCGGCCGGTCAGCCGAACAACGACCCAATCCCCCGCAAGCCGCACGCCGTGCGCTCCGTAGACTGGCCGCGTGAGTGACAGCGACCCCTTCGAAGAGATCGTCGCCAACGAGACCGAGCTTCCCCAAGCTCTCGACGGCGCTCGACCAGGGGAGACCCCGACCCCCGACCTCGCCGCCATCGAGGCAGGCAGCCGAACCCTCCGCACCCAGGGCCCCGCGCCCGAGCCGGAGGCGCTCCGTCCCGCCGACCCGGAGGTCGCGGCGGCGCTGCGCGAGGTCGAGGCCGAGCTGGCCACCCGCTGGGGCGAGACCAAGCTGGAGCCCTCGGTCACCCGTATCGCCGCCCTGATGGACGTCCTCGGCGACCCCCAGCGCTCGTACCCGTCGATCCACATCACCGGCACCAACGGCAAGACCTCCACCGCCCGCATGATCGAGGCCCTGCTCGGCGCCTTCGAGCTGCGCACCGGCCGCTACACCTCGCCGCACGTGCAGTCGATCACCGAGCGCATCAGCCTGGACGGCACCCCGGTCACGGCGGAGCGCTTCGTCGAGACGTACCGGGACATCGAGCCGTACGTCGGGATGGTGGACGCGCAGCAGGAGTACCGGCTGTCGTTCTTCGAGGTCCTCACCGCGATGGCGTACGCCGCCTTCGCGGACGCCCCGGTCGACGTCGCCGTCGTGGAGGTCGGCATGGGCGGCAGCTGGGACGCGACGAACGTCATCGACGCCGGGGTGGCCGTGGTGACCCCCATCGCCCTGGACCACACCGACCGCCTCGGCGGGACGCCCGCGGAGATCGCCCGGGAGAAGGGCGGGGTCATCAAGCAGGACGCGACCGTCATCCTGGCCCAGCAGCCGGTGGACGCGGCGCAGGTGCTGCTGAAGAGGGCCGTGGAGGTGGACGCGACGGTGGCCCGGGAGGGTTTGGAGTTCGGTGTCGTCGCCCGCCAGGTCGCCGTGGGGGGCCAGCTGATGACCCTGCGCGGACTCGGCGGCGAGTACCCGGAGATGTACCTCCCGCTGCACGGCGCGCACCAGGCGCACAACGCGGCCGTCGCGCTCGCCGCCGTGGAGGCGTTCTTCGGCGTGGGCGCGCAGCGCGCGGAGCGGCTGGACCTCGACACGGTCCGCAAGGCGTTCGCCGCGGTGTCCTCGCCGGGCCGTCTGGAGGTCGTACGGCGTTCCCCGACCGTCGTCCTGGACGCCGCCCACAACCCGGCGGGCGCGCAGGTGACGGCCGAGGCGGTGGGGGAGGCCTTCGACTTCAGCCGGCTGATCGGCGTCGTCGGCGCCAGCGCGGAGAAGGACGTGCGGGGGCTGCTGGAGGCGTTCGAGCCGGTCTTCGCGGAGGTCGTGGTCACCCAGAACTCCAGTCATCGCGCGATGGACGCCGACGAGCTGGCCGCGGTCGCCGTCGAGGTGTTCGGCGAGGAGCGGGTCCAGGTCGAGCCGCGGCTGCCGGACGCCCTGGAGGCGGCGATCACGCTCGCCGAGGAGGAGGGCGAGTACGCGGGCGCGGGCGTGCTGGTCACCGGGTCGGTCATCACGGTGGGCGAGGCCCGCCTGCTGCTCGGGAAAGGCTGAGGCACCACCATGCGTACGCTGTGCTCCTCGACGCTGATCGGTGAGTTCTTCGTCATCGCCTTCGCCGCGCTGGTCGCGATGAAGGACCCGGACCTGTCCGCCGCGACGGTGTGGACGGTCAGCGGGGTCGCGATGTTCCTGACGCTGGCGCTGTGCGGGGTGATCACCCGCCCCGGCGGGGTCGCCCTCGGCTGGGCCCTCCAGCTGGCGCTGGTCGTCTCCGGGGTGTTCGTGCCGACGATGTTCTTCCTGGGCGTGGTGTTCGCCGCGCTGTGGTGGGCGTCGGTGCACTACGGCAGGAGGATCGACGAGGCGAAGGCCCGCTTCGCGGCGCAGGCCGAGTCCGCCTCCGGTGCACCTGACGCTGCGTGACGGGCACGGGGCGACGCCCTGTAATCTCGTCCCACCGCACCCGACGGCCAGAAGGAGTCCTCCCGTGACCCAGCGCACCCTCGTCCTGCTCAAGCCCGACGCGGTCCGCCGTGGCCTGACCGGCGAGATCATCAGCCGCATCGAGCGCAAGGCGGGCTGGCGGATCACCGCGCTGGAGCTGCGCACGCTGGACACGGACACGCTGGAGCAGCACTACGGCGAGCACAAGGGCAAGCCGTTCTACGAGCCGCTGGTCGAGTTCATGGCCTCCGGCCCGCTGGTCGCGCTGATCGTCGAGGGCGAGCGGGTCGTCGAGGGGCTGCGTGCCCTGGCCGGCCCGACCGACCCGATCGTCGCCCCGCCCGGCACGGTCCGCGGTGACTACGGCGTGGTCGTCCGCGAGAACCTGATCCACGCGTCCGACTCCGACGAGTCCGCGGCGCGTGAGATCAAGATCTTCTTCCCGGCCCACGCCTGACCGCTCCCGGCCGCACCCGGCTCCGGGCACCCGGAAGCCCGTCCCACCGCCCCTGCGGCGGCACCCCGTGCCGCCCGGTGGCGGCGCACCGTACGGTCCCCCTCCCGGAGGGAGCCGTTCGGCCCGCCGGATGTGCCCCGTCAGGCCCCGGCGGCGCGGACCCCGACGCGATCATGATGCCGCCGTAGCGTGAATTTCCGGAATATTTTGCTGACGGAACGTCACATCGCAAAGGTCCCCGCATCCCCCGTTTGCCGTACGCTTTCCGCCACCTGCTGGCATATGCGTACCGATCGGGGGAACGGGTGCCCCCGATGGACCGTCTCCACAAGCGAGGCGGCGCGCCATCTGCCGACAATGGCGAAGACCCTCGCGCAGTGTCCGGGAAGGCGCGTCTACGATGGAAGCCTTCACCTCTCAGCACCCACCTTCGCCAACCTGAAAAGCCCTCAAAAGCTCCTGGGAAGGCCAGACGAATCCTGATGGGGAACTCAATGTCGTTCATCGGCCGTGACATGGCTGTCGACCTCGGGACCGCCAACACGCTGGTGTACGTCAGGGGTCGCGGGATCGTACTCAACGAGCCGTCCGTGGTCGCGATCAACACCAACACCGGTGGCATCCTCGCGGTCGGCGCCGAAGCGAAGAAGATGATCGGGCGCACGCCCGGCAACATCGTTGCCGTGCGGCCGCTGAAGGACGGCGTGATCGCCGACTTCGAGATCACCGAGCGGATGCTCCGCTACTTCATCCTGAAGATCCACAAGCGGCGGTATCTCGCCCGGCCCCGGGTCGTCGTCTGTGTGCCCTCGGGCATCACCGGCGTCGAGCGCCGCGCCGTCATCGAGGCGTCGACCCAGGCCGGCGCCCGGCAGGTCCACATCATCGAGGAGCCCATGGCGGCCGCCATCGGCTCCGGGCTGCCGGTCCACGAGGCCACCGGCAACATGGTGGTGGACATCGGCGGCGGCACCACGGAGGTCGCGGTCATCTCGCTCGGCGGCATCGTCACCGCCCAGTCCATCCGCGTCGCGGGCGACGAACTGGACAACGCGATCATCCAGCACATCAAGAAGGAGTACAGCCTCCTCCTCGGTGAGCGGACGGCGGAACAGATCAAGATCACGATCGGTTCGGCGTACGAACTCGAAGACGACGAGCACACCGAGATCCGTGGCAGGGACCTCGTTTCCGGGCTGCCCAAGACGGTCGTCATCTCGGCCGCCGAGGTACGCAAAGCCATCGAGGAACCCGTCAACGCCATCGTCGACGCGGTGAAGACGACCCTCGACAAATGCCCGCCGGAACTGTCCGGCGACATCATGGACCGCGGAATCGTTCTGACCGGCGGCGGCGCCCTGCTGCGCGGCCTGGACGAACGGCTGCGCCGGGAGACCGGTATGCCGATCCATATCGCGGAGGACCCGCTGGACAGCGTGGCCCTCGGCTCCGGCAAGTGCGTCGAGGAGTTCGAGGCGCTCCAGCAGGTGCTGGACGCCGCGCCCCGCAGATGACACAACTCTTCGATTCCGCCCGGTGATTCCCCCGCTCCAAGAGTGCGGGGGAATCACCTCTCCTGTGGCGGATCGCCGACACAGAGGCACGAAGCCCACTTCCGTGAGCCCACCCGTACCCGGGCTCACTCCGATTCGAGGAAGGCACGGCCGCCGCACGTGAGGGACACACGAGAGAGCCGGCTGCTCCTGGTACTGCTGATCGCCATCGCGTTCGCACTGATCACGGTGGACATCCGCGGCGGACAGAACTCTCCGGTCGACGGTGCCCGGCAGGCAGCCGCCACCGTCTTCGGCCCCATCGAGAACGGCATGTCGGCCGTCGTGGACCCGGTCGGCAACGCCGTGACCGCCGTCCGCGACTCCGGCGACCGCCACGACCGGCTCGCCAAGCTGGAGAAGGAGAACGCCGCGCTCAAGGCCAGGCTCGGCAGCGACGACCGCAACCGCAGCCGTCTCGGACAGCTCGACAAGATGATGAAGATCGCCGGTGAGGGCCAGTACGGCATCAAGGGCGCCGAGGTCATCGCCATAGGGTCCGCCCAGGGCTTCTCCTGGACGATCACCATCGACGTCGGCGCCCACGACGGCATCAAGCGCGACATGACCGTCCTCAACGGCGACGGACTCGTCGGCCGCGTCACCACCGTCGGCCCCGACTCCGCGACCGTACTGCTCGCCAACGACCCCGACTTCACCGTCGGCACCCGGATGGAGGGCAGCGACGAACTCGGCTTCGCCTCCGGGCAGGGCGACCGCCCGCTGCGCGTCGAACTCCTCAACGGCAAGGCCGAGGTGAAGAAGGGCGACCGGCTCGTCACCTTCGGCTCCCAGGCCGACAAGCCCTTCGTGCCCGGCGTACCGGTCGGCATCGTCTCCCGCGTCGACCCCTCCGGCGGCGGCCTCACCCGCACCCTCTACGTCACGCCGTTCGTCGGCTTCACCAAGCTCGACATCGTCGGCGTCGTCGTCCAGGCGCCGAAGAAGGACCCGCGCGACACCGTGCTCCCGGCGAAATCCCGGCCCACCCCGACCCCGACGGTGACCGTCACGGTCACCCCGTCCGCGAACGCGACCGACACCGCCGGCCAGCAGCAGTAGGAGCTGAACCACCCCATGCGCGTCAACCGGATCCTGCTCGCCGGCGCCCTGGTCGTCGTCGCCCTGGTGGTCCAGGTGAGCGTCCTCGCCCGCCTCCACCTGCCCGGCGCCGTCCCCGACCTGCTGCTGCTCACCGTCCTCGGCCTCGCCATGGTCTACGGCCATGTCGGCGGCGCCCTCGTCGGCTTCGGCGCCGGACTCCTCGCCGACCTCGCCCCGCCCGCCGACCACGCCGCGGGACGCTACGCCCTGGTGCTGTGCGTCGTCGGCTACCTGGCCGGGCTCGTCAAGCCGGAGAACGGCCAACTGAAGTCCGCCACCGGCCCGATGGCCGTCGTGGTGGCCGCCGCCGCCGGCTCCACCCTGCTGTACGCCGGGGTCGGCGCCCTCGTCGGCGACACCGCCGCCCGCCATGTGGGCCTGGCCGGACTGCTGTTCAGCGCCGCCCTGTACGACCTGCTGCTCGCCCCGTTCGTCGTCCCCGGGATCATGGCGCTGGCCCGCCGCGCCGAGAACGACCCCCTCGCCGAGACGTCCCCCGGCGGCAAGAAGCCCGCCGACATCTCCTCCGGCTGGCTCGCCGGCGGCACCGGACTGCGGATCGGCGGCCAGCGCGGGGGCCTCGGCGGCCTGAAGACGAGAGCCCGCACCCGCACCGCCCGCGCCGGGCGCATCAAGGGGGTCAAGCGGCTGTGACCGCACGTCACCCGGCCGCGGCGGCAGGGCTCACAGCTCCGTCGTATAAGACACGTACCACCATGACTCGTACATCCCCGGAGAGGGGGAGGCAGGCGCCGTGACGCACTCCCGCCCGTCACCCACCCACCACCCTCGAGCGAATGGGCCGCGCCCATGACCAACATCCCCGAGACGGGCCGCACCCCCCGCGTCCAGATCCGCCTCGTCGTCATCCAGATCCTCGTCCTCTCCCTGCTCGGCACCCTCGGCGGGCGCCTGTGGTACCTCCAGATCCGGGAGGGCGCCGCGTACCAGAAGGAAGCCTCCGGCAACCACGTCCAGCAGGTCGTCGACCCCGCCGTACGCGGCTCCATCCTGGACGCGCGCGGTGTGCCGCTCGCCGACAACGAGACCCGTCTGGTGGTCTCCGCCTCCCGCACCGACCTGCTGAAGCAGCAGGACGACGGCAAGGCGGTCCTCACCAAGCTCGCCGGTGTCCTCGGGCTGGACGCGGCGGAGGTCATCCAGAAGGTCCGGCTGTGCGACGCCAAGACCCCGCAGCCCTGCTGGAACGGCTCGCCCTACCAGCCCATCCCGATCACCGACGAGGCCACCGCCAAGCAGGCCCTGCAGATCCGGGAGCGCTCCGAGGACTTCCCCGGCATCACCGCCGAGCCCGAGGCCGTACGGCGTTACGCCGGCCCCGGCAAGTCCAACACCGCGCAGGTGCTCGGCTATCTCTCCCCGGTCACCGACGACGAGATCCAGCAGGCCAAGGACACCGACTCGCCGTACCTGCGCTCCGACCAGGTCGGCCGCAGCGGCCTGGAGCGGCAGTACGACAAGGTGCTGCGCGGCAAGGCGGGCGTCACCCGCTACGAGGTGGACAACCTGGGCCGGGTCATCGGCAAGGCCGAGTCCGACGCCGCCGAACCCGGCTCGAACCTGGTCACCAGCATCGACGCGCGGGTGCAGCGGGTCGCCGAGTACGAGCTGGACCAGGCCATGAAGACGGCCCGTCAGCAGTACGACAAGATCACCGGCACCAACTACAAGGCGGACTCCGGCGCCGTCGTCGTCATGGAGGCCAAGACCGGCCGCGTCGTCGCCATGGCGTCCGCGCCGACGTACGACCCGAACGTCTGGGTCGGCGGCATCTCCGCCAAGGACTACAAGAGCCTTACCGCCAAGAACTCCGACTACCCGCTGCTCAACCGCGCCATACAGGGTGAGGCGGCGCCCGGCTCGACCTTCAAGGTGGTCTCCACGGCCGCCGCGGTCCAGGCCGGCTACGAGTGGGACGGCGGCTACCCCTGCACCAGCTCCTACTCGGTGGGCGGCCAGGTCTTCAAGAACTTCGAGGGCGAGAACTTCGGCCCCATCTCCCTCGGCCGCGCCCTCGAGGTGTCCTGCGACACCGTCTTCTACGGTCTCGCCGACCAGCAGTGGAAGAAGGACGGCGGCATCAACCCCAAGAAGGGCGAGCCGAAGGACTGGTTCTTCAAGACGGCCCACCAGTTCGGCCTCGGCAAGACCACCGGCGTGGACCTGCCCAACGAGATCAAGGGCCGCGTCCCGGACCGCCAGTGGAAGCTGGACTACTGGAAGGCCAACAAGGACTCCTGGTGCAAGACGGGGAAGAAGGACGGCACCTACGTCGAGAAGATCGCCTACGAGAACTGCCTCGAGGGCAACAAGATGCGGGAGGGCGACGAGATCAACTACTCGATCGGCCAGGGCGACACCCTCGTCACCCCGATCCAGGAGGCCGTGATCTACGGCGCCGTCGCCAACGGCGGCACCCTGTACCAGCCGACCATCGGCAAGGCGGTCATCAGCGCCGACGGCAAGACCGTCACCCAGATCAAGCCCAAGAAGGCCGGCAAGCTCCCCGTCACCCAGGCCACCCTCAAGGGCATGGACGAGGCGTTCGCGGGCGTCATCACCCGCGGTACCGCCGCCTGGAAGTTCGGCGGCTGGCCGCAGGACAAGATCGCCCTGCACGGCAAGACCGGTACCGCCGAGGTCTACGGCAAGCAGACCACCTCATGGCTGGCCACGTACTCCAAGGACTACACGGTCATCATGACGATCGCCCAGGCCGGTACCGGTTCCGGCGCCTCCGGTGAGGCCGTCCGCAACATCTACAGCGCCCTCTACGGCGTCCAGGCCGACGGCTCCGTCGACAACAAGAAGGCCCTGCTGCCCACCCCGCAGAAGGGCCTGCCCAAGGTCCGCACCGACGGCACCATCGCCGCGCCGAAGATCTCCCAGGACCCCGCCAAGGACGAGCGCGCCGCCCAGCAGGCCGGCACCACCGGTGACGGCACCACGCCCGCCGCGACCACCCCGTCGCCCACCTCGACCAGCCGCACCACCCGCAGGCGCCCGCGCCGCCGGGGAAGCCGGAGGATGCTCACGTGACCGGCAACAGCTTCTCCGTCTCCGGGTACGGCCCCGAGCGGGCCGGCTGGACCCGGGTCCTCGCCCGGGACTCCGTGGCCCGGCGCCTGGACTGGCCGATACTGCTCGCCTGCCTCGCGCTCTCCCTGATCGGCTCGCTGCTGGTCTGGTCCGCGACCCGCAACCGCACCGAGATCAACCAGGGCGACCAGTACTACTTCCTGCTCCGGCACCTCATGAACACCGGCATCGGGCTCGCCCTGATGACCGGCACGGTCTGGCTCGGCCACCGGGCCCTGCGCAACGCCGTGCCGGTCCTCTACGGCCTGTCCGTGTTCGGCATCCTCCTGGTGCTGACCCCGCTCGGCTCCACCGTCAACGGCGCGCACTCCTGGATCGTGCTCGGCGGCGGCTTCTCGCTCCAGCCCTCCGAGTTCGTGAAGATCACGATCATCCTCGGCATGGCGATGCTGCTGGCGGCCCGGGTCGACGCGGGCGACAAGCCCTACCCCGACCACCGCACGGTCCTCCAGGCCCTGGGCCTGGCCGCCGTCCCGATGCTCATCGTGATGCTGATGCCGGACCTCGGCTCGGTCATGGTCATGGTGATCATCGTGCTGGCCGTGCTGCTCGCCTCCGGCTCCTCCAACCGGTGGGTGTTCGGCCTGCTCGGCGCGGGCGTGCTCGGCGCGGTCGCCGTCTGGCAGCTGCACATCCTCGACGAGTACCAGATCAACCGCTTCGCCGCCTTCGCCAACCCCGACCTCGACCCGGCCGGCGTCGGCTACAACACCAACCAGGCCCGCATCGCCATCGGCTCCGGCGGCCTCACCGGCGCGGGCCTGTTCCACGGCTCGCAGACCACCGGCCAGTTCGTCCCCGAGCAGCAGACCGACTTCGTCTTCACGGTGGCGGGCGAGGAACTCGGCTTCCTCGGCGCCGGACTGATCATCGTCCTGCTCGGGGTGGTGCTGTGGCGGGCCTGCCGGATCGCCCGCGAGACCACCGAGCTGTACGGCACGATCGTCGCCGCCGGGATCGTGGCCTGGTTCGCCTTCCAGGCCTTCGAGAACATCGGCATGACGCTGGGCATCATGCCGGTCACCGGCCTGCCCCTGCCGTTCGTGTCCTACGGCGGCACCTCGATGTTCGCGGTGTGGGTGGCCGTCGGACTGCTCCAGTCGATCAAGGTGCAGCGCCCCTTGTCGGCGTAGCGCCTCCCGCCACGGTGCGGCGCCTCCCGCCACGGTGCGGCGCCCCCGCCACGGTGCGGCGCCCCCGCCACGGTGCGGCGCCCCCGCCACGGTGCGGCGCCCCCGCCACGGAGCGGCGCACGGGGCCTGGAGTCGTCCGGGGGTGAATTCCGGACAACTCCAGGCCCCCGGTATTTTTCCCTCCGTTCACCCTTCGCCGGACATGCCACCGCCCCATCGCGGGCACTAGATTCGACTTATGGCGGACATAAAGCGCGAGATCGAGCGTAAATACGAGTCCGACGACAGCGGGCTGCCCGACCTCACCGGTGTCGCGGGGGTGGCGGACGTCATCGACAAGGGCCTGGTCGAACTGGACGCCACCTACTACGACACCCAGGACGAACGCCTCGCCTCGGCGCACATCACGCTGCGCCGCCGCACCGGCGGCTCCGACGAGGGCTGGCACCTGAAGTTCCCGGTCTCCGAAGGCGTACGGGACGAGATCCACGCCCCGCTCTCCGACGCCGTGCCGCGCGTCCTCACCGGACTGATCCGCTCCCGGGTCCGCAACGCCGGGCTGCGGCCCGAGGTCAGACTGCGCACCGCCCGCGACATCCGCCATCTGGTGGACGCCGACGGCACCCTCCTCGCCGAGGTCAGCGTGGACGCCGTACGCGCCGAGCGGCTGACCGGGGACGGGGGCGAGGTCCAGTGGACCGAACTGGAGGTCGAGCTGGCCGACGACGGGGACCCGGCCTTCCTCGACAAGGTGGAGAAACGCCTGCGCAAGGCGGGCGTACGCCCGGCGAAGGCGCCGTCGAAGCTCGCCAGGGCGCTCGCGGAGACCACTCCCGGAGGCAAGAAGGCCCGCAAGGCGAAGGCCTCGGCCGCGGCCGAGGCCGAGGCCGCCGCCGCTGCCGCCGAGCCGTCCGAACCGGTGACCGCGGGCGACCACGTCCTGGCCTACCTGCGCACCCAGCGGGACGCGATCGTCGGCCTCGACCCGGCGGTGCGCCGCGACGAGTACGACTCCGTGCACCGTATGCGGGTCGCCGCCCGCCGGATGCGCAGCGTCCTGCACTCCTATGGCAAGGTCCTCGACCGCACCGTCACCGACCCCGTCAGCGAGGAACTCAGGTGGCTCGGGGGCGAACTCGGCGTCGACCGCGACCAGGAGGTGCTGGCCGAGCGGATCGCCGCCGCGGTCGGCCGGCTGCCCCGCACCCTCGTCACGGGGCCGATCCGCAACCGGCTGCGCATCTGGGGCAACGCCCGCCGCTCCGGCTCCCGCCGTCGGCTGATCGCCGTCCTGGACGGACGCCGCTATCTGACCCTCCTCGACGTCCTGGACGCGCTGATCGCGGAGCCGCCCTGGCTGGACAAGGCGTCCGGCGACCCGGCGAAGGTGATCGGCAAGGCGGTCCGCAAGGACTACGGCCGCCTCGCGTCCCTGGTGGACCAGGCGATCGACCTGCCGCCCGGCCACGACCGCGACCTCGCCCTGCACGAGGCCCGCAAGAAGGCCAAGCGCACCCGCTACGCCGCCGAATCGGCCGTACCGGCACTCGGTGATCCGGCCGCCACGCTGGTCAAGTCGGCCAAGTCCCTGCAGAACCTGCTCGGCGAGCACCAGGACAGCGTCATGGCCCGCGGGGCCATCCGCGACATCGCCGCCCAGGCGCACGCGGCGGGCGAGAGCGCCTTCACCTACGGCCTCCTCTACGGCCGCGAGGAGAGCAGCGCGGCCGGCTACGAGGCGGAGCTGCCGGGGCTGTGGGCGTCGGTGCGGGAGAAGACGGATCTCTGAGCGATGCGGGGCGGATGGCCGGATCGCGTTAGGCTGAGTGGTCACCCCGCCACCCGAGTCACGAAGGTTCGCGAGATGCCTGCCGAAGTCTCTGCGGCCGCAGAATCCACGCCGTCCGCCCGGTCCACCCGGTCCGGGGAGTCCGTGTTCCCGCGGCTGGAAGCCCTGCTCCCGCATGTGCAGAAGCCCATCCAGTACGTCGGCGGCGAGCTGAACTCCACCGTCAAGAGCTGGGACGGCTGCGACGTCCGCTGGGCGCTGATGTACCCCGACGCCTACGAGGTCGGGCTGCCCAACCAGGGCGTCATGATCCTCTACGAGGTGCTCAACGAGCAGGAGGGCGTCCTCGCCGAACGCACCTACAGCGTGTGGCCGGACCTCGAGGCGCTGATGCGCGAGCACGGCCTCCCGCAGTTCACGGTGGACAGCCACCGCCCGGTGAAGGCATTCGACGTCTTCGGCCTGAGCTTCTCCACGGAGCTCGGCTACACGAACATGCTGACGGCGCTCGACCTCGCCGGCATCCCGCTGGAGGCGAAGGACCGCACCGAGGACGACCCGATCGTCCTGGCCGGCGGCCACGCGGCCTTCAACCCGGAGCCGATCGCGGACTTCATCGACGCGGCCGTCGTCGGCGACGGCGAGCAGGCCGTGCTCGACATGACGCGCATCATCCGCGCCTGGAAGGCGGAGGGCCGCCCCGGCGGCCGTACGGAGGTCCTGTACCGCCTGGCCCGCACCGGCGGTGTCTACGTCCCCGCGTTCTACGACGTCGAGTACCTCCCCGACGGCCGGATCGCCCGCGTGGTCCCCAACCGTTCGGGCGTGCCGTGGCGCGTCTCCAAGCACACCGTGATGGACCTCGACGAGTGGCCCTACCCCAAGCAGCCCCTGGTGCCGCTCGCCGAGACGGTCCATGAGCGCATGTCGGTGGAGATCTTCCGCGGCTGTACGCGCGGCTGCCGCTTCTGCCAGGCGGGCATGATCACCCGTCCGGTGCGCGAGCGCTCCATCACGGGCATCGGCGAGATGGTGGAGCGGGGCCTGAAGGCGACGGGCTTCGAGGAGGTCGGCCTGCTGTCCCTCTCCTCCGCGGACCACTCGGAGATCACGGACATCGCCAAGGGCCTGGCGGACCGCTACGAGGACGACAAGGTCGGCCTCTCGCTCCCCTCCACCCGGGTCGACGCGTTCAACGTGGACCTGGCCGACGAACTGACCCGCAACGGCCGCCGCTCCGGCCTCACCTTCGCGCCCGAGGGCGGCTCGGAGCGGATGCGCAAGGTCATCAACAAGATGGTCTCCGAGGACGACCTGATCCGCACGGTCGCCACCGCCTACGGCAACGGCTGGCGCCAGGTGAAGCTGTACTTCATGTGCGGCCTGCCCACCGAGACGGACGAGGATGTCCTGCAGATCGCCGACATGGCGACCCACGTCATCCAGAAGGGCCGCGAGGTCTCCGGCTCCAACGACATCCGCTGCACGGTCTCCATCGGCGGCTTCGTCCCCAAGCCCCACACCCCCTTCCAGTGGGCCCCGCAGCTGTCCGCCGACGAGACCGACGCCCGCCTGCTGAAGCTCCGGGACAAGATCCGCGGCGACAGGAAGTACGGCCGCTCCATCGGCTTCCGCTACCACGACGGCAAGCCCGGCATCGTCGAGGGCCTCCTCTCCCGCGGCGACCGCCGGACCGGCGCCGTCATCCGCGCCGTCTACGAGGACGGCGGCCGCTTCGACGGCTGGCGCGAGCACTTCTCCTACGACCGCTGGATGGCCTGCGCCGACAAGGCCCTCGCCCCCTACGGCGTCGACGTCGACTGGTACACCACCCGCGAACGCACCTACGAGGAGGTCCTCCCCTGGGACCACCTCGACTCGGGCCTCGACAAGGACTGGCTCTGGGAGGACTGGCAGGACTCCCTCGACGAGACCGAGGTCGAGGACTGCCGCTGGACACCGTGCTTCGACTGCGGCGTGTGCCCCGCCCTCGACACTCATATTCAAATCGGCCCGACCGGCAGGAAGCTGCTGCCTCTGACGGTCGAGAAGCCGGCTCCGGCGGGCTGAACGGGGCACGGGGGAACGCCGGACGGTTCAGGATCCGATCCGGCCATATCGGGGTGAAACGGAGGGCCGGCTGTCCTGAAGTGCCCTCAATCGCGGAGAGGGCCGGGGCTGGGGTGGGGGAGGAATGCCGCGATCTGGTCGGCCCAGGTGTCGATCTCCGGCCAGTCGCGGTGGTCGCCGTAGCGGCAGCCCATCAGGCGGAACCGCAGCCTGCCGGTGCGGTTCAGGTGCCCGGGTCTGATCACCCCGGAGAACAGGCGATGGGCGCGGACGGTGATCGGGGCCGCGAGGTCCGACTCGATGACCGGCAGTTCCTTGTCCATCAGCCGCTTCCACGGGCCGCGCAGCGCGCCCGGCATGCCCACGCTGAACAGCCACACCGGCCGGGACCCGGCGGCGAGGTCGGGGCGGCGTACGAAGTCCCGGGCCGGGGCGAGCCACTTCTGGCCGTGCACGGCACTGCCGACGACGAACGCGTCGTACCCGCTCACGTCGTGGACGGCGTCGAGCGGGAGCACCTCCGCCTCGACGCCGGCCGTCCGCATCCTCGAGCCGATCCGCCGCGCGATCTCCCGGGTGGAGCCGTGCGCGGTCGCGTATCCCACCAGAACGGTCATCAGGGCGCGCTCCCTCCGTGACGGGCGACGCCGTGGCCGGGGCGTCCGGTACGGCGAACGCCATGTCTCCAGTGAACGCCGCCGCGTCCGGACCCGACAGGGCCGTTGGCCCCGGACCCGGCGGGCCGGGGCGGGACCGGCGCCGTCCCGGCGTGCGGGAGGGGCACCGGGACCCTACGTTGGGAGGGCAAGCAGACGGCGCGCGGACGCCGGGGGGTTTGCCGTGCCGCGCGTCGGCTTCCCACAGAACAGAACCAGAAGGCGGTTGCCCATGGCCACCACGTCCGACGCCCCCGTTCTCGAGACACTCGCCGCGATGACGATGGACTCCATAGAGCGCTGCAACATGGACGACGCGACGCTGATCCTCACGCGTATCGCCGCGCTCGCGGCCATGGACGCGCCGGCGATCTCGTACCTCGCCCATGTCGATCCCGCCCTGAAGGCCAACCTGACACTGGAACACGTGCAGGACGTCCTCGTGGCGATCGCGCCCGTCGTGGGGACCGCGCGTGTCATGGCGGCCGCGGGGCACATCACCGAGGCGCTGGGCTTCGCCGTCGCGGTGGCCGAGAGCGACGCGGAGGCGATGGCCTCGGCCGACGCGAAGCGCCGCGGCAAGTCGTAGCGGCACGCCGTAGCAGGACGCCTCGGCGGCACGTCCCGGAGACTGCCGCCCGTCAGGCCGCGGACGGTTTCACGGCGCGGACGATCGCCGAGTGCATACCGTTCGCGGCCTCGTGCGTCGGGGTGATCTCGATGCCGGTGAAACCGGCCGCGGCCAGGCCCTCGCGGTACTCCGTGAACGAGAGGGCGCCCGCGACGCAGCCCGCGTGGTCGCCGAGTTCGGCGCGCCGGGCCGGGCTCAGGGTGTCCTCGGCGACGATGTCGGAGACACCCAGGCGGCCGCCGGGCCTGAGGACGCGGAAGGTCTCGGCGAAGACCGCGGACTTGTCCGTGGACAGGTTGATGACGCAGTTGGAGATCACCACGTCGATCGTGCCGGCCGGCAGCGGGATCGACTCGATGGTGCCCTTGAGGAACTCCACGTTCGCCGCGCCGGCCTTCTTCGCGTTCGCCAGGGCCAGCGCCAGCATCTCGTCGGTCATGTCCAGGCCGTACGCCTTGCCGGCGGGGCCGACCCGGCGGGCCGAGAGCAGGACGTCGATCCCGCCTCCCGAGCCGAGGTCGAGGACGCGCTCGCCCTCGCGGAGTTCGGCCACCGCGGTCGGGTTGCCGCAGCCCAGTGAGGCGGCGACGGCCTCGGCGGGCAGGGCGTCGCGGTCGTCGGCGTCGTAGAGGTGCGCGCCGAACCGGTCGTCCACCTCGACCGGTTCGGGGCCGCAGCAGGCGGTGCTGCCCGCCGTCACCCGGAGGGCCGCCGCGGCGTAGCGCTGCCGGACGGTCTCCCGCAGGTCGGTCGGCGTGCCGGTCGTCGTGCCGGTCGTCGTCTCGGCGGTGGGATCGGGGGTGGGGTGGGTGGGGCGGGTCGTGGTCTCGTCGGGCATCCGTCGCTCCCTCGGCTTTCCGTACGGCCGCCGCAGGCCGCATGGCCTCAGGACCGCACGGCGACACGGCCGTATCGACGTTTGTCGATGCAATGTGACAAGGGTGCGCCTTGGATCGACAAACGTCAACATAGGCGTCCGTCGAATCAGCGATCCGCCGGACAGGCGCTACGCGCCCAGACGGCGGGAACGGGCCGTGAACGGGGCCGGACGGGGCACCGCCTGCCGCGCGGCGAGCGTGGCGGCCTCGACCGTCAGGACGTCGTGGGCGATCTCCGCCCCGTCCCGTACGGTCGTCACCACGACGTCGTGCTGCTCGCCCGCGCAGTCCAGGCAGCCGGTGACGGTCACCTTGTGGCCCGCCACCTCCACCCGGAGCCCGGAACCGTCGGGGACGGACGCGCTCACGCTGTGCCTCGGCCCGGCGGGCCACACGGTCACCGAGGACGAGAAGTCCTCCCCGGCCGTGACCTCGATCTGTGCCGGTGTGAGGATCATGTAACCGCTGGGGGTCCGTGAACCTGCGCCGGGTCGTGCCTGGTTGGCGGTCATGGAGCCAGCGTCCCGTGCCCGCGCGGCCCGTTGCAGATGCCGCCGGACCCCACCGCGGGGCCGGTCGGGCGGCGGCCCGGGGCCACCCGGCCCAGGGTGCGCCCCGCGCCGCCCCGGGAAGCGGAAGCCCGTGTCGGTGGGGTGGCGGGAACCCCCGGGGCGCGGCACACGTACTCTTGGTAGCAGTACGACCGCACTCACGAAGGACTGAGCGACACTGGGCAAGCGACAGCCCGAAGGCCCGCCGCCCGCACCCGCGGTGCAGCGCATCCGACTGCGCTACACCAAGCGCGGCCGCCTCCGGTTCACCAGCCACCGTGACTTCCAGCGCGCCTTCGAGCGTGCGCTGCGCCGCGCCGGGGTGCCGATGGCGTACTCGGCCGGTTTCACGCCGCATCCGAAGGTGTCGTACGCCAATGCCGCACCCACCGGCACGGGCAGTGAGGCGGAGTACCTCGAGATCGCGCTCACCGAGGCGCGTGATCCCGGCGAACTGCGGCTGCTCCTCGACGAGTCACTCCCCACCGGGCTGGACATCGTCGACGCGGTGGAGGTCCGCACCTCGGGCCTCGCCGACCGGCTCACGGCTTCCGTGTGGGAGCTGCGGCTGGACGGCGTCGACCCGGCGGAGGCCGCCGACGCGGTCGCCGCGTTCGAGTCGGCCGGGGCCGTCGAGGTCCAGCGCATGACCAAGAACGGGCTGCGCAGCTTCGACACGCGGGCCGCCGTGGCGCGACTCGAAGCGTACGATGCGCGGGCCGATAGGCCTGACGACCGGCCCTGTGCGATACTGCGGCTGGTGGTTCGGCACGTGACGCCTGCCGTACGACCCGACGACGTCCTGTCCGGTCTCCGCGCCGTGGCCGACCTGGCGCCGCCGGTCCCCGCAGCGGTGACCAGGCTGGCGCAGGGGCTGTTCGATGAAGAGACCGGTGCGGTGACCGACCCGCTCGCGCCCGACCGCGAGGCAGTACCGGCCCTCACGGCCGCGGCTGCTGCCACCGCGACGCCGCCCGCGCCGGAAGGTTCCGCGTAAGGACACGCCGTAGCGCCGCCCTCTGACTCGGGAGCCATCTGGGTCGGGCAGCGCACCCACCACAAGACTTTCGCCAGGCCGTGCACGACAAGGGGTACGGAACCGGCGAGACAGGACACAGAGAGCTCCCGTGCGGCGCCCGCGCCCCGGACGGCGGCGAACGCGCAGTCGCGCGCGCCGCGGACGTCAACGGAGGCCGGTCGAAAAGACCGGCACCGGACCAGGCGCGGCGCCCGGGAGCCTGACGGGAGAACCACCCGCATGCTCGAACCGACCGAACCCACCGAGGGTTCCGAATTCAACACTCCCAGCGACACGCTGCCGCCGCGCCGCAGGCGCCGCGCCGCGTCCCGGCCGGCAGGTCCGCCGGCGGCCGCCGGGACAGCCGTGGACCCCACGGACTCCACTGACTCCACGGACCTCGCTGCCCCCGCCGATCCCGGCGTGGAGTCCGCCGTGGACCCCGAGGAGAAGCCCGACGAGGCCGTTGTGGCGGACGAGGCCGAGGCCATGGAGGAGGTGGCGCCTGCTCCGCGTGCGCGTCGCCGTGCGACGCGTCGGGCTTCCGCGCCCGCCGGGGCGCCGGGTGGTGGTGAGGCTGTGGAGACCGTGGTGCCGGTGGCCGAGGCCGCTCCGGTGGCCGACGAGGCTGTCGTGGCGGACGAGGCCGAGGCCATGGAGGAGGTGGCGCCTGCTCCGCGTGCGCGTCGCCGTGCGACGCGTCGGGCTTCCGCGCCCGCCGGGGCGCCG
>NZ_JBEYWE010000005.1:41323-49008 GCF_040644295.1 Streptomyces sp. NPDC047000 | reverse complement strand
GAGTGGCGGTGAGGCTGTGGAGACCGTGGTGCCGGTGGCCGAGGCCGCTCCGGTGGCCGACGAGGCTGTCGTGGCGGACGAGGCCGAGGCCACGGAGGAGGTGGCGCCCGCTCCGCGTGCGCGTCGCCGTGCCACGCGCCGGGCTTCCGCGCCCGCCGCCGGGGCGACCGGGGCCGGTGAGGCCGCGTCCGTCGTCGAGGAGGTGCCGGTCACCGCCGAGACGCCGGTGGCCGTCGAGATCCCCGTCGAGGCCGGTGTCCTCACGCAGGCCCCCGCCGAGGTCACGGAGGACGACGCGGCTCCGCGCCGTACCCGCCGTCGCGCCACCCGCAAGGTGTCCGCTCCCGTCGACACGCCGGTGAGTGCCGGGACGGCGGAGGCTCCCGCCGCCGAGGACGTGACCCCCGCCCCCGCAGCCGTGGAACCCGCGGTGGCGGAAGCCGTGGAATTTGTCGCCGAGGAGGCCGGCCCGCGCCGTGGCCGCCGCCGGGTCGCGCGCAAGGCTGCCGCAGGCTTCTCCGCGCCCGCCCAGCCCACTGCCGATGCCGCCGCCGCGGGTGACGGCGAGGACACCGCGCCGCGTCGCCCCGCCCGCCCCGCCGTCGCCGTGTTCCAGGCGCCGGTCTTCACCGAACCCCGTTTCCAGACCCCGCAGCGTGCCGCGGCCGAGGCGGCCGCCGAGGCCGCCCGTGCCGTGGAGGCCGAGGAGCCGGAGGAGGAGCCGGAAGAGGCCGAGGCGGAGTACACCGAGGACGCGCAGGAGCCCGCAGGCCGTCGCCGCCGTCGCCGCCGGGGTGCCGCCTACGGCGAGGAGCCCGAGGCCCGCCCGGCCGCCGAGGACGAGTCCGAGGAACCGGAGGACGAGGCCGAGGGCGACGACGACACCGAGGAGGAGACCGGCTCGCGCCGCCGTCGTCGCCGCGGTGGCCGTCGTCGCCGCCGGGGTGAGACCGCCGATTCCGAGGCGGGCGACGACGACGAGCTCGTCGCCGAGCAGGCCGCGCAGGACGCCGAGGACACCGCGGAGCAGGCCGAGGAGGACGCCGAGGAGTCCGAGGACGAGGACGACACCGAGGCCGGTGCCGACACGTCCGGCGGCTCCAGCGCGGGCAGCCGGCGCCGTCGCCGGCGCCGTCGGCGCGCCGGTGACGGCGCCGCCGAGACCGAGGCCGCCGAGACCGACCCCGAGCGCACCGTCGTCAAGGTCCGTGAGCCGCGCAAGCCCAGCGAACCCTCCGACGAGGTGCAGTCCATCAAGGGCTCCACCCGTCTCGAGGCCAAGAAGCAGCGCCGTCGCGAGGGCCGCGAGCAGGGCCGCCGCCGCGTCCCGATCATCACCGAGGCCGAGTTCCTGGCCCGGCGCGAGGCCGTCGAGCGCGTGATGGTCGTACGCCAGCACGGCGAGCGCACCCAGATCGGCGTCCTCGAGGACAACGTGCTCGTCGAGCACTACGTCAACAAGGAGCAGTCGACGTCGTACGTCGGCAACGTCTACCTGGGCAAGGTCCAGAACGTGCTGCCGTCGATGGAGGCCGCCTTCATCGACATCGGCAAGGGCCGCAACGCCGTGCTGTACGCCGGTGAGGTCAACTTCGAGGCCCTCGGCGTCTCCGGCGGACCGCGCCGTATCGAGGCCGCCCTGAAGTCCGGGCAGTCCGTGCTCGTCCAGGTGACGAAGGACCCGATCGGCCACAAGGGCGCCCGGCTGACCAGCCAGGTCTCCCTCCCCGGCCGCTACCTGGTGTACGTGCCCGAGGGCTCCATGACCGGCATCAGCCGCAAGCTGCCCGACACCGAGCGGGCGCGGCTGAAGACCATCCTCAAGAAGATCGTCCCCGAGGACGCGGGCGTCATCGTGCGCACCGCCGCCGAGGGTGCCAGCGAGGACGAGCTGCGCCGCGACGTCGAGCGGCTCCAGGCGCAGTGGGAGGAGATCCGCAAGAAGGCCAGGACCGGCAACGCGCCGACGCTGCTGTACGGCGAGCCGGACATGACCGTCCGGGTCGTGCGTGACATCTTCAACGAGGACTTCTCCAAGGTCATCGTCAGCGGTGACGAGGCCTGGCAGACCGTCCACGGGTATGTCTCGCACGTGGCGCCGGACCTCGCCGAGCGGCTGTCGCGGTGGACCTCCGAGGTCGACGTGTTCGCCACGTACCGGATCGACGAGCAGCTCGCCAAGGCACTGGACCGCAAGGTCTGGCTGCCCAGCGGCGGTTCGCTGGTCATCGACCGGACCGAGGCGATGGTCGTCATCGACGTCAACACCGGCAAGTTCACCGGTCAGGGCGGCAACCTCGAGGAGACCGTCACCCGGAACAACCTGGAGGCGGCCGAGGAGATCGTCCGTCAGCTGCGGCTGCGCGACCTCGGCGGCATCATCGTCATCGACTTCATCGACATGGTCCTGGAGTCCAACCGGGACCTGGTGCTGCGGCGCCTGCTGGAGTGCCTGGGCCGCGACCGTACGAAGCACCAGGTGGCCGAGGTGACCTCGCTGGGGCTCGTGCAGATGACCCGCAAGCGGGTCGGCCAGGGTCTGCTGGAGTCGTTCTCCGAGACCTGCGTGCACTGCAACGGACGCGGTGTCATCGTGCACATGGAGCAGCCCCCCGCTCCCGGCGGCGGCAAGCGCCGCAAGCGCGGGCGCGGCGGTGAGGGCGCGGCGCACGAGCACGAGACGCACGAGTACGAGACCGCCGTGACGGCGGTGGAGACCGAGGAGGCCGTCGAGCCCGAGCCGGCCGGTGTCGTCGAGACGGCCGCCGAGGTCGCCCACGAGGCCGCCGTGCCGGTGGCGCTGCCCGCGCCCGAGTTCACGCCGGACGAGGAGCTCTACAGCAGCGTCGCCGAGGCGGAGGCCGCCGCCACCCGTGGCCGGTCCCGCCGCCGGGTGAGCCGCCGGGCCCAGGCACCGGCGGGCGCGCCCCGCTCCGAGCGGCGCGCGACGCGGACCGGGACCACCCCGGCCACGACGGGCCCGACGGGTCCGACGGGTCCGACGGGTCCGACGGCCCAGGAGACGACCGCCGAGGAGGTGGCCGAGCACCCGGTGCGGCCCGCGTCCGCCGAGGAGGCCACGGCCGGTCCGGTGGCCGCCGAGGACACCGTCGTCGCGCAGGCTCCGGCCGCTGCGGCTGCGGCTGCGGCTGCGGCTGCGGCGCCCGCCGAGACGGCTCCCGCCGAGGAGGCCGCGCCGACGGGCCGGGTGCGCCGCCGGGCGACCCGCAAGGTGTCCGCTCCGGCCGGTTCACCGGCGGGTGCGGAGGCCGCCGTGGTGACGGTCACCGAACCGGCGGCTCCGGCTGCCCCGTCCGTTGCCGCTGCTCCGTCCGCCGAGGCTCCCGCCGAAGCGGCACCGGAGGCCGCCGCGGAGGCCGCGGTCCCCGCCGAGAGCGCCGCTCCGGCCCGCCCGCGCCGCCGTGCGGTGCGCAGGGCCACGGCGCCCACCGCGTCGGAGGAGGCGGCCGTCGTGGTCGTCCCGGCCGCGGAGACGGCACCGGCCGAGGCACCCGCTGCCGAAGCCCCGGCGGAAGCCGCGCCGGCCGCGGAGAGCGCGGAGCCGGCGGAGGCCGAGGCGGCCGCGCCCGCCAAGAAGGCGGCCCGCAAGACCGCCAAGAAGGCGACGGCGAAGAAGGCCGCCGTCAAGAAGACGACGGCCGCCAAGAAGACCGCCGCCAAGAAGACCGCCGCGAAGGAGACGACGACCGCCAAGAAGGCGGCGGCGAAGAAGACGACGGCGAAGAAGACGACCGCGAGGAAGGCCGCGGCGGCCGAGCAGACGGTGTCCTCCGTCCCGGTCCCCGCCGACCAGGGCTGACCTCGTCGATCGAAGCGAACCGTGTGGTCCTGTCCGTTCCGGACAGGGCCACACGGGTTTCCCCGAGGGAATCGGCCCGAGGGACATGAAGGAGAGAACCGCGATGACAGGCCTTGTGCCCGCGGCCGGCGCCGGACGGCGTCTGCGCCCCTGTACGGACACCCCGCCCCCGGCCCTCGGGCCCGTGGGACCGCAGGACGCGCCGGCCGTGCCCGACCTCGCCCGCGGCCGGGAGTGCGCATGCCGGTACTGACGAGGCTCGTCGCCTCGCCGGTCGTCGTGGACGTGCGTCCCGGCGCCCTGGAGGGCCTGGCGGCCGTACTGGCCGACGAACGCATCTCACGCTCCGGCCGGCTCGCCGTCGCCGTCAGCGGCGGCTCCGGCGCGCGTCTGCGCGAGCGGCTCGCCCCCACACTGCCCGGAGCCACCTGGTACCAGGTCGGCGGCAGCACCCTGGACGACGCGGTCCGGCTGGCGGACGAGATGAAGTCCGGCGGTCACGACGCGGTGGTCGGTCTGGGCGGCGGCAGGGTCATCGACTGCGCGAAGTACGCGGCGGCCCGGCTCGGGCTGCCCATGGTCGCCGCCGCGACCAACCTGTCGCACGACGGCATCTGCTCACCCGTCTCCATCCTCGACAACGACGCCGGCCGCGGCTCCTACGGCGTGCCCGCCCCCATCGCGCTCCTCGTGGACCTCGCGGTGATAAGGGAGGCGCCGATCCGGTTCGTGCGCTCGGGCATCGGCGACGCGCTGTCCAACATCTGCGCGGTCGCCGACTGGGAGCTGTCCCACCGGGTCAACGGCGAGAAGGTCGACGGTCTGGCCGCGGCCATGGCACGCCAGGCGGGAGAGGCCGTGCTGCGGCACCCGGGCGGCTGCGGCGACGACGGATTCCTGACCGTGCTGTCCGAGGGGCTGGTGCTGTCGGGCATCGCCATGTCGATGGCCGGACACACCCGGCCGTCGTCCGGGGCCTGTCACGAGATCAGCCGCGCGCTCGACCTGCTGTACCCGAGGCGGGCCGCCAGCCACGGCGAACAGGTCGGCATCGGGGCGGCGTTCGCGATGCATCTGCGCGGCGACACCGAGGGCGCCCGGGCGATGACGGACACGCTGCGCCGGCACGGGCTGCCGGTGACGGCGGAGGAGATCGGCTTCACGGACGACGAGTTCGTCCGGGCCGTGGAGTTCGCCCCGGAGACCCGGCCGGGCCGCTACACGATCCTGGAGCACCTGAAGCTGTCACCCGCGCGGATCAGGGAGGCGTACGCCGACCATGTCGCCGCGCTCGAGTGAGGGAAGCCCGGTTTGACCCCCGTGGGGCGTGCCCCGTAACCTTGACCTTCGGCGTGTTCCAGTACGCCAACTCCTGAGCACCTCACCTCCCGCCCGGGGACCCGTCAGGGCCCGTCGGGACGGGGGAGGCCGCTCGTCCTTCCGGATGTCGGGTTCGGTGAACCCGTGTGGGCGGCTGGCTTCAGGGGGTCCGTTCCGAGCGAGAGAGTGAGATCCGCGTGTACGCCATCGTGCGCAGCGGTGGCCGCCAGCACAAGGTTGCTGTCGGTGACATCGTCGAGGTTGACAAGATTTCCACCGCCAAGGTGGGCGACACGGTCGAGCTCTCGACCCTGCTCGTCGTGGACGGCGACGCCGTGACCAGTGACCCGTGGGTGCTGGCGGGCATCAAGGTCGAGGCCGAGGTCGTGGACCACCACAAGGGCCAGAAGATCGACATTCTGCGCTACAAGAACAAGACCGGCTACCGCCGTCGGCAGGGCCACCGCCAGCAGTACACGGCGATCAAGGTCACGTCGATCCCCACGGCTGCGAAGTAAGGGACTGAGAAGAGATGGCACACAAGAAGGGCGCATCGTCCACCCGGAACGGTCGCGACTCCAATGCCCAGCGGCTCGGCGTGAAGCGCTTCGGCGGTCAGGTCGTGAACGCCGGTGAGATCCTGGTCCGTCAGCGCGGCACCCACTTCCACCCGGGCGCGGGCGTCGGCCGCGGTGGCGACGACACGCTGTTCGCGCTGCTGGCCGGTGCGGTGGAGTTCGGTACCCACCGTGGCCGCAAGGTCGTGAACATCGTCCCGGTCGCCTGACCGGAAGCGTTCCACGGAGTTCCACGAGTTTCGCGAGCGATCGCGAGATCCTCGCGCGAGGCGGACCTCACTTCCCGGTCGGGAAGGCGGGTCCGCCTTTCGTGTGTTGACCAGTCGTACCCCGCACGTCCCGTTTTCCTGGAGGCACTGAACCATGACCACCTTCGTGGACCGCGTCGAACTGCATGTCGCCGCGGGTAACGGAGGTCACGGCTGTGCCTCCGTCCACCGCGAGAAGTTCAAGCCGCTCGGCGGCCCGGACGGCGGCAACGGCGGCCGCGGCGGTGACATCGTGCTGACCGTCGACCAGTCGGTCACCACGCTTCTCGAGTACCACCACTCCCCGCACCGCAAGGCCACCAACGGCAAGCCGGGCGAGGGCGGCAACCGCTCCGGCAAGGAGGGCCAGGACCTGGTCCTGCCGGTGCCGGACGGCACCGTCGTCCTCGACCGGGCGGGCAACGTGCTCGCCGACCTGGTCGGGCACGGCACGTCGTACATCGCCGCGCAGGGCGGCCGGGGCGGCCTCGGCAACGCGGCCCTGGCCTCCGCCCGCCGCAAGGCGCCCGGGTTCGCGCTGCTCGGCGAGCCGGGCGACAGCGGGGAGATCGTGCTGGAGCTGAAGACCGTCGCCGATGTGGCGCTGGTCGGCTACCCGAGCGCCGGCAAGTCCTCGCTGATCTCCGTGCTGAGCGCGGCCAAGCCGAAGATCGCGGACTACCCCTTCACCACCCTCGTCCCCAACCTGGGTGTGGTGACGGCCGGTTCGACCGTCTACACGATCGCGGACGTGCCCGGCCTGACCCCCGGCGCCAGCCAGGGCAAGGGCCTCGGCCTGGAGTTCCTGCGGCACGTCGAGCGGTGCAGCGTCCTGGTGCACGTCCTGGACACGGCGACCCTGGAGTCCGAGCGCGACCCGGTGACCGACCTCCAGGTGATCGAGGAGGAGCTGAAGCAGTACGGCGGCCTCGGCGACCGGCCCCGCATCGTCGTCCTCAACAAGATCGACGTACCGGACGGCAGGGACCTCGCCGAGATGGTGCGCCCCGACCTGGAGGCGCGCGGCTACCGGGTCTTCGAGGCGTCGGCCCTCGCGCACATCGGCCTGAAGGAACTGTCGTACGCGCTGGCCGAACTGGTCGCCGGGGCCCGCGCGGCCCGGCCGAAGGAGGAGGCGACCCGTATCGTCATCCGCCCGAAGGCCGTCGACGACGCCGGGTTCACCGTGACGTCCGAGGACGACGGACTGTTCCGGGTGCGTGGCGAGAAGCCCGAACGCTGGGTGCGCCAGACCGACTTCAACAACGACGAGGCCGTCGGCTACCTCGCCGACCGGCTGAACCGCCTCGGTGTGGAGGAGCAGCTGCTCAAGGCGGGCGCCCGCTCCGGTGACGGCGTCGCCATCGGCCCCGAGGACAACGCGGTCGTCTTCGACTGGGAGCCGACCGTCATGGCCGGTGCGGAGATGCTCGGCCGGCGCGGCGAGGACCACCGCCTGGAGGAGCAGCGCCCCGCGGCACAGCGCCGCCGCGACCGTCAGGCCGAACGGGACGACGCCCAGCGCGACTTCGACGACTTCGAGCCGTTCTAAGGTCGCCACCGCGGCGCCGGTGCTGTGACCGGAACGGTCACCGGCTCGCGATGTGCCGGGTGAGACGACACGGGGACGGGCGGGGCCCGCAGGACATGTCCTGCGGGGAGCGCGTCGCCCTGCTCGGGCCCAACGGCGCGGGCAAGACGACGCTCGTCCTGCATCTC